>NZ_JBSDZD010000006.1:0-304285 GCF_056726165.1 Vibrio sp. 9-16B-A1 | reverse complement strand
TGAAGTGACCCCTTAAAGTTGGACAGTTTCGTTAAGCTACCAGCAGCGCCTGATTTCGATACTCTCGCGGAGTCAGGCCATTTAGCTTTACCTTGATCCGCTTTGTATTGTAGTACTCGATATAGTCTTTAAGACTGGAGATCAAGTCATCTGCATCGTCGAACTGGTATCCATGGTACATCTCTGTTTTTAAGATCCCAAAGAAGTTTTCTGCCACTGCGTTATCCAGACAGTTACCTTTTCTCGACATACTCTGCGTCAGTCCGTTATCGGACAGATGTTTCTGGTAAGCCCTGTGTTGATATTGCCACCCCTGATCACTGTGTACTATCGGTTTTGAGTTATTATCTAGCGTTGATATAGCATCCTTCAGCATCTCTGTAACAAGCGGCAAACGTGATGTCTTCGAGATATTGAACGCGACAACTTCTTGGGTAAACAAGTCGAGGATCGGAGATAAAAAGACCTTTTGCTCCTTTACTTTAAACTCGGTTACATCAGTTACCCATTTCTCGTCTGGTTGCGTTGTCTTAAAATCTCTTTTCAAGATATTTGGCGCTATTTTCCCCACTTCACCTTTGTAAGCCCGGTACTTCTTGGGTCTTACTGTTGACTTCAAACCGAGTTGAATCATTAAGCGCTGTACCGTTTTATGGTTGAGCTTAATCCCCTCTCTGCGTAGTTCTAAGTGTATCCTGCGATAGCCGTATCGCCCCTTATGTTCATGATAAATTGAATGTATTCTTTCAAGCTCATCTTCATAAGCAGGCTTACGCTTCGCCACCTTGCACTGATAGTAGAAAACGCTCCTTGGTAGCTCAAGAGCTCTCAGTAAGTGTTTTAGTGGGTAAGATTTTTTAAGAGCTAAAACTGCTAACGCTTTTTCTTTGTTCGTTGAAGCCTTTGCTGTTTCAGCTCCTCCAACTTTTTTAAAGCCGCATTCTCCGCTCGCAAGTACGCCAGTTCCTCGCGCAGTTCTTCCAGGGTCATTTCATCATCAGATTTCTGTGGTTGCTTTGGCGACTTTTTCATGGACATTTTTGCTCCGCGACGGTTCTCAAGCCCTTTGATTCCCCGCGCTTTGTATTTATTGAGCCACGCAGTCAAAGTTGTAGAGAAAGAGAGATTTAGGACGGCACTAGTGTGTCTGACAGACCAATTATTTGTCCACATTAATTCAATAGCTTCTCGTTTAAACTCTGTGCTTACTGACTGCCCATCGACCGTAAATGAATCCTCCCCATGAAGGGAATACACCTGAGCCCAGTATCGGATGTATTTGGATGGGACTGAATACTTCTGACCGAGCAGATTGGGAGTCATCCCATCTAAGTATTCTTTTGCAACGATGAACTTAAGTTCTCGACTGTATTTGGACATAAAAGATCCCCAATAATTGGTGTCCAACTATTGGGGGTCAGTTCAGAGACCGTGGGAACAAGCAGGCGTTGTTGCTGGGAGAGGCTTTCCGCATACCACAAACCGAGCACCGCGTACCGCTCACCCCATCATCTGCACCGCCAGCTCTTTCCCTTTCCCCTTCAGTGACTCAATCTGTTCCCCAAAGGCAGCCGAAACCTGCATGACCCTGGCGTCCTGATGTTCTGTCAGATACAGCGCTTTGCTCTTTTCATCCTGAAGATCATCCCAGTTTTCCTGAATATCGAGCGCAAAGTGCAGCGCAACCGCCAGTCTCGGGGCGTGGCCGAGTTTTTGTGGGGCAGGGTAGTGTTCGATGGCGGTGACCATTTCGGCGGGGAAATTCCATTCGCGGGCGAGGGTGGCACCCAGCTCAGGGGTAGTGCAGCCGAGCAGCGACTGCTGGACGGTGAAGCGGTCTTCTCCCTGGGCGGCGCGCTGTTTGACCGCCATGGCTTCATCCGGGGCCAGGGTGTGCAGCATCAGCTCACCGATGTTGTGCAGTATCGCGGTAGAGAACACTTCGTTGGCATCCATTCCTGAATGTTCGCCCAGCTTGCTGGCGAGAATGGCGGTGTCGAAGGTATCCGCCCAGTATTCGCCCAAGTCCAGCCCGGGCACTTTGGGAAAAGCGCCCGAGAGTACCGAAGCCACAATCAGGGTGCGCACCGGGCCGCAGCCGACCCTGAGCAGGGCATCGTTGACCGAGGCAATGTTTTTGTTACCACCAAAATAAGCGGAGTTAGCCATCCGCAGCAGGCGGGCACTGAGCACCTGTTCCATGGCGATTTTGTCTGCCAGTTTGCGAAAGTCTACGTCTGGCTGGTTCACCATATCCAGCAGCTCCTGGAGAACCTTTTGCAGCCTGGGAAGTTCGTTAATACGGGAGATTAAAGCTGTCTGACGCATGTGAGAGTCCTTTATTGTTTACTCTCAGCATAGCCACAGAAACAAAAAAGGCCCCTGGGGGCCTTTGTTAATTTGTGCTTAGCATCACTGATTACGGTTATAGATGCACAGCATCGCGAGGAAGTTGTCTTTTACTCCGCTCAGGTACTCCGCATCCGGGGTGCGGTTAGCCTGTACAAACAGCGAGTAGCAGATGCCGTCAAGCATGTTGGCAAGGTCTGCCGGGTTGTGACGGTCGCTCACTTCACCACGGTCCATGGCGTTGCGGAACATGGTTTCCAGTTTTTTGCGGCTGGTTTCATTGCAGCTCAGGAACAGAGGCCATACCTCTTCACGGGTAGACGAACTCCATTCAAACCACACTTTCAGCCAGTTATCACCAGCCAGTGAGGCACGGATGACCTCGCTGGTAAACTGGTCCAGGTTAAACTCGGCACTCGCTTCCAGATTGATATTTTGAGTGACAAACTCGCGGTAGTGTTTCTCTACCTGGCTCAGTACTTCATCAACCAGGTCTTCACGGGTTTGAAAGTAGTTGAACACGGTTGCCACAGAGACCTGAGCGATCTCAGCGATATCAGCATGACCACCACGGCCGATGCCACGGCGGGCAAATACTTCGATCGCGATATCGAGCAGCTGCTCTTTACGTTTTTGTGGGGATAGTCGGGTGCGCGGACGTTTTTTTAGCGTATCCATAGATAGTTTCCTTGCCAACGTTGTTGTTGATTATTAGTGTGTTGTGACCTCTTTATGGTGTGCTTTTCAAGCCACTAAAAGCACTGGGTCACTTATTGCTGATGTATTTATAGTTTGCAATATAACACATGAGTGTACAGGTGCATATCTGAATGTCAATGATAGAAATATCATCCGGGCGTGAAATTTGACCAGGTTAAAACTTTATCCACTCAGGCCGGGAGTGCTAGAATATGCCAATCGATTGCTGCTGCCAGCCCTTCCGCTATGAAACGGGCTGTTTGCGGCGCTGTTTAGTGACAAACAAACGAGAAAAGTATGAAACATACCGTAGAAGTAATGATCTCAGAAGCTGAGGTTCAAAAGCGCGTTCACGAGCTGGGTAAGCAGATCACAGAGCACTACCAGAATTCAGAGAATCTGGTACTGGTTGGCCTGCTGCGTGGTTCGTTCGTGTTTATGGCGGACCTGACCCGCGCTATCGACCTGAAGCACAAGATCGACTTTATGACGGCATCGAGCTACGGCAACGCCATGGAGAGCTCACGCGACGTGCGTATCCTGAAAGACCTGGATGATGACATCAAAGGCAAGGACGTTCTGCTGGTTGAAGACATCATTGATACCGGTAACACACTGAGCAAAGTGCGTGAAATTCTGGAAATTCGTGAGCCGAACTCGATTGAGATTTGTACTCTGCTGGATAAGCCTTCCCGCCGCGAAGTAGAAGTGGAAGCAAAATTCATCGGCTTTGAAATCCCGGATGAGTTTGTTGTGGGTGTAGGCATTGACTACGCGCAGAACTACCGCCACCTGCCATACATCGGTAAGGTTGTGCCTCAGGAGTAATCCTGACCGGTACCCGGATACAAAAACGCCCGCTGTGATGCGGGCGTTTTACTGTCTGGCGGAATATTCTGTTTATTCTTCCGGCTGGCAAAGCAGGTCGCTGTTGAGAATTTTCTCCATCGCTGCCTGGTAGTTGGTTTCCAGCTCTTCAGCGTTAGCACAGCGCACACCAAGATCTTTCAGTACGCCGTCTCCGATGCCGTAAACCAGACCATGGATTTGCACTTCCTGACCACGTTCCCAGGCGCCCTGCAGGATAGTGGAGTTGCCCAGGTTGTATACCTGCTCGGCCACGTTGATTTCGCACAGCTTGTCAGCCTGCTTTTCACGCGGAAGGCGGGTAACAGAATCACGGTACTTCAGGTACAGGTCGCGGATATGCAGCAGCCAGTTGTTGATAAGGCCCAGTTTCGGGTTATCAATCGCAGCGTTGACGCCGCCACAGCTGTAGTGACCACAGACAATAATATGCTTCACTTTCAGTACGTCGACCGCGTACTGAACGACTGACAGGCAGTTCAGGTCAGTATGAATGACCTGGTTGGCCACGTTGCGGTGTACAAACAGCTCGCCGGAGTAGAGGCCGGTAAGGCGCTCAGCGGGTACCCGGCTGTCAGAACATCCTATCCATAAAAAGCCCGGGCTTTGCCCTTCTTCCAGATTGGAAAAGTATTCAGGACGTTCAGATTTGATCGATTTTGACCACTTTGAGTTGTTGTCAAAAAGCTCTTTGATTTCAGGCATCGTCTTTCCCTCAATTGATTCCGCTCACTATACACAATGTTACAAATTCGATCCCGTAAAAAAAGCACACAAATCCACTCATCTGACGTCTTAAACGGCACCAGATACGGCATATTCGCCGCTTTATTACCCGAATTTATAACTGGTAACAATATATTCGTGTAATTTAACTACGGAAATCGCGCTGATTTGTTAAATTTGGCAACAGTATTGATCCGGTTTATACAGGGAGCGAAGGAATGTTCGACAGGCGTTTTTCAGACATCAGCCTAAAGGGAGATCTGTTTGGCGGGGTGACCACTGCGATTATCTCCCTGCCGCTGGCGCTGGCTTTTGGTGTGGCCTCCGGAGCGGGCGCAGAGGCCGGGCTTTGGGGCGCAATCATGGTGGGGCTGTTTGCTTCCCTGTTTGGTGGCTCCTCCACGCTTATCTCTGAGCCGACCGGTCCGATGACGGTGATCATGACCGCCGTATTGACCACCATGACGGCCAAATACCCGGAGAGCGGCATGGCAATGACGTTTACCGTGGTCATGATGGCCGGTGCGTTTCAGATCCTGCTCGGTACCCTCAGGCTGGGAAAATACGTCACCCTGATGCCCTACAGTGTGATTTCCGGCTTTATGTCGGGGATTGGGGTGATACTGATTATTCTGCAGCTCTCTCCGCTGCTCGGCCATGCTGCGCCTGCGGGCGGGGTATCGGGCACACTGCAGGCATTGCCGGATATTGTCGCTGAAATGAAGTTCAGTGAGCTGTTTCTGGGCCTGCTGACGCTCGGCATTCTGTTTTTCCTGCCCAAGAAATACCGTAAGTACGTGCCCGCCCAGCTGGTGGCTCTGGTGGCGGTCACCCTGCTTTCGCTTGTTCTGTTCGATATGGATGAGATCCGCCGCATCGGTGAGATCCCGGCGGGTCTGCCGTCGCTCGTGATACCCACCATTAATGCACAAGTGTTTACTACTATGGTGATCGATGCGCTGGTGCTGGGTACCCTGGGCTGTATCGATACCCTGCTGACCGCCGTTATCGGCGACTCCCTGACCCGTAAAGAGCACGATTCCGACAAAGAGCTGCGCGGCCAGGGCCTGGCCAATATGCTTTCTGGCCTGGTCGGTGCGCTGCCGGGCGCGGGCGCGACCATGGGCACAGTGACCAACATTCAGGTTGGTGCGCGTTCGCCGCTTTCCGGGGTGGTCCGTGCGCTGGTGCTGTTACTGGTGGTGCTGGTTGCTGGCGGTCTGACTGAACCTATCCCAATGGCGGTACTGGCGGGTATCGCGCTTTATGTTGGCTTTAATATTCTCGACTGGAGCTTTATCCAGCGGGCTCATAAAGTCAGCGTACAGGGTATGGCGATCATGTACGGCGTGATGGGGCTGACGGTATTTGTTGACCTGATTGTGGCGGTGGGTCTTGGGGTGTTTATTTCTAATATCCTGATCATTGAGCGCCTGAGCCGCGAGCAGGCGCGTCAGGTCAAAGCCATCAGTGACGCCGATGAAGATGATGTACCGCTGACCGACAGCGAGCGGGCGATTCTGGACAGGGCGGAAGGTAAGGTGCTGTTCTTCTATCTCTCCGGGCCGATGATCTTCAGCGTCTCTAAGGCGATTTCACGTCAGCATTCGAGTATCGATGAGTATCAGGCGATGATCCTCGACCTGACCGACGTGCCTATGCTCGACGTCACCGTGGGTCTGGCACTGGAGAACGCCATTAAGGATGCAAGGGATGCGGACTGTGAGGTTTACCTGCTGTGTCCGAATCAGCAGACCCGGCAGCAGCTGGAGAAATTCCATGTGCTGGAACTGGTGCCGGAGGCAAACTGTTTTGAGTTCCGCTCCCATGCCCTGAAGGCAGCGGTCGCGGCAGTTAATTAGAATGCTCTGAAATAAAAATGGGGAGCAGGGGTTGAAAACTGAACATATCAACGTCATTTGATACCCATCGAATATCAGACAGAGCAGTGCAATTATGTACGCATTAGAGCTGAGCCAGCTGCGTAAAACCTACGCCGGTGGCTTTGAAGCACTGAAGGGCATCAGCCTGAACGTGGAAAAAGGGGACTTTTACGCCCTGCTTGGACCCAACGGGGCGGGGAAATCCACCACCATTGGCATTATCTCCTCACTGGTAAACAAGACCGCCGGTCAGGTTAAAGTGTTTGGCCATGACATTGACCGCGAGCTGGAGCAGGCCAAGCAGCACCTGGGACTGGTACCGCAGGAGTTCAACTTTAACCAGTTTGAAACCGTTGAGCAGATCGTTCTTCAGCAGGCCGGTTTTTATGGTGTGCCGCGTGAGACCGCTAAACAGCGTGCGCAGAAATACCTCTCCCAGCTCGACCTGTGGGAGAAGCGCAACGAGCGTGCGCGTAACCTTTCCGGGGGCATGAAGCGCCGGCTGATGATCGCCCGCGCCCTGATGCACGAGCCTAAACTGCTGATTCTTGATGAACCGACCGCCGGGGTGGACATCGAACTGCGCCGCTCTATGTGGGAGTTCCTGAAAAAGATCAACCGCGAGCAGGGCATCACTATCATTCTCACTACCCACTATCTCGAAGAAGCCGAAATGCTGTGCCGCAATATCGGCATTATCAGCAAGGGTGAGCTTATCGAGAACACCTCGATGAAAGCCCTGCTGGGCAAGCTGCATGTGGAAACCTTTATTCTCGACCTGGATGGCTGTGAGCAGGTGCCTGCACTCGACGGCGTTAAAGTGGTGGGAATGGAAGGTCATTCACTTGAAATTGAGATCGATAAATCTCAGGGGCTGAATGAAGTATTCGCCCAGCTTTCAGAGCAGGGGATTAAAGTGCTTTCGATGCGTAACAAGGCCAATCGCCTTGAAGAGCTGTTTGTCACCATCGTTTCGGATCAGGGCAGGGGGTAACTATGTATCAAATCTACTGGACCGCATTTAACAGCCTGCTGCGTAAAGAGATCAACCGCTTCACCCGGATCTGGGTTCAGACCCTGGTACCGCCGGCGATCACCATGACGCTCTACTTCATTATCTTCGGCAACCTGATCGGCTCGCGTATCGGTGAGATGAGCGGCTTCAGCTACATGGAGTACATAGTGCCGGGTCTGATTATGATGTCGGTGATCACCAACTCTTATTCCAACGTGGCTTCATCGTTCTTCAGCTCCAAGTTTCAGCGCAACATCGAAGAGCTGCTGGTGGCGCCGGTGCCGAATTATGTGATCATCGGTGGCTTTGTAATGGGCGGCGTGGCCCGTGGCCTGGCGGTGGGAACCATAGTGACATTTGTTTCGCTATTCTTTGTTGACCTGCAGGTGCAGCACTGGGGCGTGATTGTCGCAACCGTGTTTATGACCTCGGTGGTGTTCGCTCTGGGCGGCCTTATTAACGCCGTGTTTGCCAAAACCTTTGACGATATCTCCATTATCCCGACCTTTGTGCTGACGCCGCTGACTTACCTTGGCGGGGTGTTCTACTCCATCAGCCTGCTGCCGGAGTTCTGGCAGGGCGTGTCGAAAATCAACCCGATCGTCTACATGGTTAACGCCTTCCGCTATGGCTTCCTGGGCGTATCGGATGTGGCGATCACCACTTCATTCGGCGTACTGGGGATTTTTGTGCTGGTGCTTTACGGGGTGGCGCATTACCTGGTCAGCCGGGGGATTGGGCTGAGAAGCTGATACATACAAAAAAGGTCACGCGCTGCGTGACCTTTTTTTAACGTTCGAAAACTCAGCCTTCCTGCTCAGCTTTCTCTTCTTCTTTGGCTTCCTGAACCAGGTCAAATACCTGGTTGTCGATCAGGCGGGCTTTGCCCAGGAATACCGACATCAGGATCACGGCCTGGCTGCTCTCAGCATTGATTGGCAGCAGGGTTTTCGCATCGCGGATGAATATTTCATCCGGCTGAAGACCGGCAGCGCGAAGCTGGTCATTGGCGTCTTCGATGATCGAGCTGTAATCGTCACGGCCACCACGGATCTGGCTGCTGATCCAGCGCATGGTACGTGCCACCACAGGGGCGCGCTGACGCTCGTCCATGGTCAGCAGACCATTACGTGAGCTCATCGCCAGACCGTCCATTTCACGTACGGTTGGTACGCCAACGATCTCGATATCCATCGCCATGTCTTCCACCATCTGGCGGATAACAGCCAGCTGCTGGAAATCTTTCTCGCCAAAGCAGGCAACGTCCGGCTGAACAAGGTTAAACAGCTTGGTCACAATCGTGGCCACGCCGCGAAAATGGCCCGGACGTGAAGCACCTTCCAGCATCTGAGACAGACCCGGTACTTCAACAAACGTCTGCTTATCCAGACCCGCCGGATACATCAGTTCCGGAGTCGGGGTAAACACAAAGTCTACCGCTTCGCCATTCAGCTTGCTCAGGTCTTCTTCTAAGGTTCTTGGGTAGTTATTCAGGTCTTCCGCGCGGTCAAACTGCATCGGGTTAACAAAAATACTCACCACCACCACGTCGCCCTGCTCGCGCGCTTTGCGCACCAGCGTCAGGTGACCTTCATGGAGGTTACCCATGGTCGGTACAAATGCAATACGACGATTATCGCGCTTACACTGTTTGATCTGTTCGCGCAATAAGGCAATGTCAGTAAAAGTTTGCATGTTCAGTCCTTAGTTAAAGGTGTGCTCGGCACCCGGGAAAGTCTGGCTCTCAACGTCTTCCCTGTATTTGGCGATCGCCTTGCGGATATCACCCGTTTCAGCCAGGAAGTTTTTAGAAAACTTAGGAATATAGTTTGCTGAGATACCGAACATATCGTGCATAACCAGGATCTGGCCGTCGGTGTCTTTACCTGCACCGATACCGATCACAGGGATGGTCAGGCGCTCAGTAATGCGTTTTGCCAGTGAGGCCGGCACACACTCCAGTACCAGCAGCTGTGCACCGGCATTTTGCAGTGCGATAGCGTCCTGGACGATTTGCTCGGCGCGCTCTTCGTCACGGCCCTGGATCTTAAAGCCACCAAAGATGTTCACAGACTGTGGAGTCAGGCCCAGGTGGGCACAGACAGGGACCGCACGTTCGGTCAGCATGCGAACAGTTTCACATAACCACTGGCCACCTTCAAGTTTTACCATATTGGCGCCGGCCTGCATCAGTTTGCCTGCGTTTTCACACGCCTGCTCTGGTGTGGCGTAGCTCATAAATGGCATGTCAGCCAGCAGCAGACAGCTTGGGCTGCCCGCGCGTACGCAGCGGGTGTGGTAGGCGATATCGTCCACCGATACCGGCAGAGTTGAATTCTCGCCCTGCAGTACCATACCCAGTGAGTCTCCGACCAGCAGAAGAGGCATTTCCATCTCTTCAAACAGCTGACCAAAGCTGGCGTCGTAGGCGGTAGAAGTAGCGAACTTACGGCCTTCCTGTTTCCAGGCCATAAGGGTGTTGATAGTGACATTTTTCATTTGTAATTCCTTACCAGGTTTTGGCTGTCAGCGCCAAATGCTCAGACCGTTACGATCGACTGTTTTCAGCAGTTGCCGGATCTGAGTCCCGTCAGGGAGGGCTAAATTTGGTGCGATTTCTGCGAGCGGGTACAGGACAAATTCCCGTACCTTCATTCCGTAGTGAGGAATGGTGAGTCGCCCGGAATCGATCACCTCATCGCCGTAAAGCAGAATATCGAGGTCCAGTGTTCTTGGTCCCCAGCGTTCGTCTTTACGGACACGCCCCTGCTCCAGCTCAATTGCCTGAGTGCAATCGAGCAGCTGCAGTGGCGTTAATTCGGTTTCCAGCCTGGCTACTGCATTGATGTAGTCGGGCTGGTTTTGTGGTCCCATCGGTGTGCTGCTGTACAGGGAAGAGCAGGCTTCCAGGCGTGAGCCCGGAAGCTGTTTGAGTGCTTCAATTGCCTGTTTAGCCTGTGCAACCGGGTCTCCCATGTTGCTGCCGATGGCGATATAGACAGTGGTCATGACTGTGGTTTTTTCTTGCGGTTAGAGCGCGGACGACGGCGCTTCTGGCCGGTCTTTTGGTTGCCACCGAGGTCATTGACCATGGCCTGGCGCATGTTGCGGCCGGCATCCTGGAACGTTGCCCACCAGTTCGCGAGCTCCAGCACTTCGCCCTGCTCGATTTCGCCACGCATTTCGAGGAAGTCGAAACCGGCGCGGAACTTGTTCAGCTCCAGCATACGGAAAGCACGTTTACCGCTGCGGCGCGGCAGGCGAAGCTGAAGCTGCCAGATTTCGCGGATGGTTGCGGTATGACGGCGCGGGATCGCGATGCTGCGAACCTGTTCATCAAGCACGATATTGCCCGCTTCCAGAATCGCGTCATAGTGGCTCATGCCACGCTTATCCATCAGCTGCTCTGCTTTGGCACACAGCGGGTACCACAGCATGGCGGCGAACATAAACGCCGGGTTGATGCGCTTGCCTTCAGCGATACGTTTGTCGGTGGACTCAAGCACCAGCTCGATCATCTGCTCTGCCGGTGAGTCCTGTTCTTCGGTCAGGTATTCTCCGATCACCGGGAACAGCTGGTGGAACAGGTCGTAGTCACGCATCAGGTAATAGGTTTCCAGACCCCGACCGGACTGAAGCAGCTTGAGTGACTCTTCAAACAGTCGTGCAGCCGGAATGCCCTGCAGCAGTGTCGCCAGCTCTTTCATTGGCGCGGCAGTGGTTTCTTCGATGTCCATGTCCAGCTTGGCAGCAAAGCGCACCGCACGCAGCATGCGTACAGGGTCTTCGCGGTAGCGGGTTTCCGGATCGCCGATAAGGCGGATCATGCCCGCGTCCAGGTCTTCCACGCCACCGGCGTAGTCATGGATGCTGTAGTCGGCGATGCTGTAGTACATGGCGTTGATGGTGAAGTCGCGGCGTTCGGCGTCTTCATCTATGGTGCCGTAGACGTTATCACGCAGCAGCATGCCTTCTTTGGACTGAGCCGAGAGGTTCTTGGCCGGTTCCTGATGATGCCCACGGAAAGTCGCCACTTCGATGATTTCGCGGCCAAACATGATATGAGCCAGACGGAAGCGACGGCCGATCAGACGACAGTTGCGGAACAGGGATTTGATCTGCTCCGGCGTGGCGTTAGTCGCGATATCAAAGTCTTTGGGCTTCTCACCCAGCAGAAGGTCGCGCACACCACCGCCTACCAGATACGCGTCGTATCCGGCATTGTTAAGGCGGTAAAGCACTTTCAGTGCATTGTCGCTGATTTGACGGCGCGAAATGTCATGTTCTTCGCGGGTAAAAATTTTCAGTGTTCTTTCTCCGTGAGAGCGACGATTTTCCTGGCTTTTGCCCGATAAGATATTACGACAAAAGCGGGTAACCTGAGTTAAGATAGTCCACCCCGAATATATCTGTGCTCTAAAATTGCGGCTAATAATACTCTAGCTCGCCCTGTTTGAGAATGGTGATGTGAGACTGATCTCATCAGGCAACTGGCGGCTGTGCCAGTTTTTCACTCCCCATTCGACCATTTCTCCAACGCTGGCGCTTTCAAAATAGTCAGGTAAATCAAAGCCTAAGAACTGCATTGCCAGCATTAGCTCCGGTTTTGGGTTACCGGTGTCTATTCCCTCAGCGTGGTTCTGTTTTGACAGTTTATTCCCGCTTTTATCGACCGCCAGCGGCAGATGCAGGTAGCTGACCGGTGCTTTATTGAGCATTTGGTACAGGCTGATCTGACGC
The DNA here is from genome assembly GCF_056726165.1 of Vibrio sp. 9-16B-A1. NCBI lineage: Bacteria > Pseudomonadati > Pseudomonadota > Gammaproteobacteria > Vibrionales > Vibrionaceae > Vibrio > Vibrio sp. 9-16B-A1. The sequence continues at coordinate 292,006 of NZ_JBSDZD010000006.1, read as the reverse complement.
CCGGTTGGCTCAATCAGGTCTGCGCCGCGCACGACCTGGGTGATCCCCTGGTCGATATCGTCGAGAACTACCGCCAGATTGTAGGCAAACAGGCCATCGCGACGTTTGATAATAAAGTCTTCTTCGGCCAGCGGCTGCGGGATTGCGAGCACGCCGTGGCGCTCATCGCTGAATTCTGTCACCGGGTGGAGCATTTTTACCCGTACCGAGCAGTTGTCACCGTTTTGCAGGCCGAGATCCCGGCAGGTGCCGGTATAAAACCCGCCTGCAGCTTTGATCTGCTTGCGTGTACAACGGCAGTAATAGGCGAGCCCTTCCTGTAGCCACTGGTCAATCTGAGCCTGGTAGAGGGCATGACGCTGGCTCTGATACACCACCTCACCATCCCACCCGATCTGGTACTGCTCCAGGGTGCGCAGGATAAGGTCTGACGCGCCGGGCATTTCCCGGGGCGGGTCCAGGTCTTCGATACGCACCAGCCATTGTCCGCCCTGAGCTTTGGCCTGAAAGTAGCTGCCGAGGGCGGCGATCAGTGAGCCAAAATGGAGCGGTCCGGACGGTGACGGGGCAAAGCGGCCGATATATTGAGTGTTCTTCATGGTTCCAACAACAAAAAGGGAGCCTAAGCTCCCTCTTATCTTTGTACAGGTTGCGGGGATTAGCCCTGCATCTGCTTCTCTTTCATTTCCGCCAGTGTCTTACAGTCGATACACAGATCGGCTGTCGGACGGGCTTCCAGGCGGCGGATTCCGATTTCGATTCCGCACGACTCACAGAAACCAAACTCGTCTTCTTCGATCTTATTAAGAGTTTTCTCAATCTTCTTGATCAGACGACGCTCGCGGTCACGGTTACGCAGCTCAAGGCTGAATTCTTCTTCCTGGGAAGCGCGGTCAACCGGATCCGGGAAATTTGCCGCTTCGTCCTGCATGTGGTGAACGGTACGGTCAACTTCTTCCATGAGCTGGTTACGCCAGGCGGCCAGAATCTTAGTAAAGTGAGCCAGTTGTTCTGGTGACATGTACTCTTCACCAGGCTTCTCCTGGTATGGCTCAACGCCTGCAATCGCCAGGATTCCCAGCGTTTTTTTCTTGTTGCTCTCTGGCATACAGCATCTCCTACTTACACCTTTTGTCTGCGGGCAGACAAATAAGGCCGGTATCTATAGCAGAAAGAAAAGCCGGTGGCAATCACTCATGTTAGCATGAGGTTACCATTGTGAACGATGCATCATTTTTCATAACCATCGATGAAATCGACAGCATGATCCAGCTGCATTCCGCGGTCGTTCATTTGCGCTTTACAGCAAATAACTTCGACCCCCTTTTCTTTCGCTTCTTTTAATAATTCTGAATAGTTTGCATCTATATAGTGGGCAACAGACACGTTTTCAATCCCTGAATGCAATACTGCAAAAAAAAGTACCGCTCTGTGACCATTTAAGGCCATTTCCGTGAGCTCGCGCAGATGTTTTTGCCCCCGGGTGGTCACAGCGTCCGGAAAGTAACCACGTCCGCCGGATTCAAGCAGGGTGACGCTCTTTACTTCCACGTAGCAGGGCGGTTTGCCTTCGCTCTCCAGCAGCAGGTCGATACGGCTGTTTTCGCTGCCATAACGTACTTCGGTGCGAAGGGAGTCATAACCGGCCAGCTGCGCAACGGTGCCGTTTTTGATGGCTTCGGCGGCCAGCTGGTTGGCACGGGCGGTATTGACACAAATGGTATGACCGGCTTTGGTTTCGGTCAGCTCCCAGCTGTTGGGGTATTTGCGCTTTGGATTATCCGAGGTGGAGTACCAGACGGTATCACCCGGTTCGGCGCATCCTGTCATGGCTCCGGTGTTGGCGCAGTGGATGGTTTTCACGCTGCCGTCGTCGAGCTCGATGTCGGCCAGAAAGCGTTTGTATCGTTTGATCAGCCGGGCTGACTGAAGTGAAGGCTGAAAGTGCATTTTATTACTGTTTTTATGTACAATGGTGCGTCACATTAAATCACAGGGCCCCTCCGTTGTCACAACTGCCGATCCAATCTGTACTGCCTGATGTGCTGGCCGCGCTGGACACTCATCAGCAGGTGATCCTCAAAGCCGCACCGGGTGCGGGTAAGTCCACCATGCTGCCTCTGACTCTGCTGAAAGAAGGAAAGATTGAAGGGAAGATCATCATGCTGGAGCCCCGCCGTCTGGCCGCTCGCAGCATTGCCCGCTATCTGGCCTCTGTACTGGGTGAGCCTCTGGGTAAGCAGGTCGGTTTCCGTATCCGCGGTGAAACGAAGGTCAGTGCCCAGACCCGTCTTGAGATCGTCACCGAAGGGGTGATGACCCGGATGTTGCAGCAGGATCCGGATCTCGAAGGGGTGGGGCTGGTGATCTTCGATGAATTTCACGAGCGCAGCCTGCACGCAGACACCGCGCTGGCGCTGTCACTGGAAGTGCAGGGCGCACTGCGTGACGACCTGAAACTGCTGGTGATGTCGGCCACCCTGGATCATAAGGCACTGCAGGGCCTGCTGCCGGAAGCCGCGTACATTGAATCTCAGGGCCGTCAGTATCCGGTAGAAACCCGCTATGCTCCGATGGGACCGAATGACTACCTGGTCCCGGCGATGGCAAAACAGATTTCCGGCCTGCTTGGCAGGGAGTCCGGCTCGCTGCTGGCATTTCTTCCCGGCGTAGCGGCGATTAAATCCCTGGCTGAAGTGCTGGAAGGGCAGTGCGGCAGCGACACCGACATTTGTCCTCTCTACGGTCAGCTTTCACCGGCTGAGCAGCAAAAGGCGATTGAGCCCTCTCCGCCGGGCAGACGCAAAGTGGTGCTGGCGACCAATATCGCCGAGACCAGTCTGACCATCGACGGGATCCGCATGGTGGTGGACTCCTGTCTTGAGCGTGTCGCCCGCTTTCAGCCTAAAACCGGCATCACCAAACTGGAGCAGGTATTTGTCGCCCAGTCCTCCGCCGAGCAGCGCCGCGGACGGGCCGGACGTCTTGAGCCGGGTGTGTGTCTACGGCTCTGTTCAGAAAGTCAGCTCAATCAGCAGCCTGCGGTCCCGGCGCCGGAAATTCTTTCCAGTGACCTCTCTTCTCTGTGGCTGGAACTGCTCTACTGGGGATGCCAGAGCGCAGATGAGCTGAGCTGGCTGGATACCCCGCCCAAAGCGCTGATTGCCCAGGCGGCGGATCTGCTGGCCCGCCTTGGCCTGACCGACAGCCAGGGCAAACTGACCCCGCTGGCAAGGGAAGCTCTGCCGCTTGGTTTGGCGCCGCGCCAGGTGAGTATGCTGCTGCGCTGTGAAAAACCGCTGCGCACCACCGCCATTGCGGCTGCTGCGCTGCTCGAAGAGCCGGAACGTGGCCAGAGCGATATCCAGACCAGCTTGAGTCGCTTTATCGGCGGTCAGCACCGGATGCAGAAAGCCCTGCTGACCCGCTGCCGCTCTCTGGCAGAGCGGCTGGATCTGCGCTTTGATTTGAAATCAATTCAGCCGGATGCGCTGGGTGAGTGCCTCTGCCTTGGTTATCCGGACCGGATAGCCCAGGCGCGTGGCAAAAGTGACCAGTACCTGCTGGCCAACGGCCACGGCGCAAAGGCCGATGAGACGTCGCCACTGTATGGAACAGAGTTTCTGGTGGCGCTGGATCTGATGCGTCACGGCGGCCAGTCGAGCCGCATTCTGCTTGGCTGTGAGCTGGCCCGCTCTCAGCTGCCTCAGGCGCTTATTGAAGAGAAAGAGTGTGTCGAGTGGGATGAAGCCAGAGGCCGGCTGGTGGCTGAAAAGCGTGAAATGCTTGGCAGACTGGTGTTGTCACGCAAGGCGATGGCCGAACCGGGTGCAGAGCAGTCGGTGCAGGCGCTGCTCGATTTTGTACGCCGCAAAGGCCCGGATGTGCTCAGCTGGAGCGAGCAGAGTGAGAACTGGCTGGCACGGGTGCGCTGCGCCGCTGAGTGGATGCCGGAACAGGAGTGGCCGGATGTGAGTGATGATGGCCTGCTGGCGTCGCTGGAAGAGTGGCTTGCACCATACCTGCACGGCGCGACCAGTGCCAAAGCGCTGCGCTCGGTGGATCTCTGTCAGGCGCTTAATGCATACCTTGGCTGGCCGCTGAACCAGGAGCTGGACAAGTGGCTGCCGACTCATTACACCATGCCGACCGGCAGCCGTAAGCGTATCCGCTATCTGCCGGGCCAGGCACCGGTGATCTCGGTGCGGATGCAGGAAGTCTTCGGTGAAAAAGAATCGCCAACCGTGGCGGACGGGCGGCAAAAAGTCACCCTGGAGCTGCTTTCTCCGGCGCAGCGTCCGCTGCAGATCACCCAGGACCTGGCCGCCTTCTGGCAGGGCGCGTACCAGGAAGTGAAAAAAGAGATGAAAGGTCGCTATCCGAAACACGTCTGGCCTGACGATCCGGCCAGCCATACCGCGACCACCAAAACCAAACGGCAACTGAACTCATGACCACGAATAAAAAGAAACCGGCCCCGACCCGGTCCAAAGCCAGCTCAGCGTCAAAAGGGCGTAAAGCGCCTGCCAAACGCAGGAAAACCGCGGCTAAATCCGCAGCCGGAAAGCCCGGAATACTGAAGCGCTTATGGAGCTTTAGCTGGAAGCTGGCTCTGGCGGTGCTGGCGGTGATGGTATTTATCGGTATCTACCTGGATACCGTGGTGCGCCAGCGTTTCGATGGTCAGCTGTTTGAGCTGCCAACCGTGGTATACGGCCGGGTTCTGACCCTGGCTCCGGGCAGCCCGGTAAATCTGGCGGAACTGCGTCAGGAGCTGGATGTGCTCAACTATCGTAAAGTGCGCTCCCCGCGTCACCCGGGCGAGTACTCTTCCTCATCGACCAAAATTGAGATGATCCGGCGTGAATTTGAGTTTGAAGACGGCCCTCAGCCTCCACGTCACGTGATGCTGCACTTTAACGCGGAAGGGGTGCAGCGCATCGAGTCACTCGAAGACGAGCGTGACATGGGCTACCTGCGCCTTGACCCGAAAATGCTTGGAATGCTGGAGAAGAACACCGACGAGCAGCGCCTGTTCCTGCGCCGGGAACAGTTCCCTGAAGTGCTGGTGGACGCCCTGCTGGTGACCGAAGACCGGGATTTCTATCAGCATGACGGGGTCTCGCCACTGGCGATTGGCCGCGCCCTTGCCGCCAACCTGAAAGCCGGACGAACGGTACAGGGGGGCAGTACCCTGACCCAGCAGCTGGCAAAGAACCTGTTCCTGTCCCGTGAGCGTACCCTGTGGCGTAAAGTCCGCGAGGCCTATATCGCGATTTTGCTGGACTACCGCTACAGCAAGGACCGGATTCTTGAGGCCTACCTGAATGAGGTTTACCTGGGACAGAGTGGCGGCGATGCCATCCACGGTTTTGGCCTGGCGGCGCGGCTCTACTTTGGCCAGCCTGTTCAGGAGCTGCGAATCGATCAGATTGCCCTGCTGGTGGGAATGGTGAAAGGACCGTCCTACTACAACCCTGTTCGTCATCCGGAGCGGGCCAGAACCCGCCGTGATCTGGTACTGCGCCTGATGATGCAGCAGCAGATCCTGACCGCAAATGAGTACGAAATGGCGGTCAACCGGCCGCTCGATATTCAGGACAACCCAAAAATCGCCTCGCGTCAGCCTGCGTACTTTGAGCAATTGAGTAACGAGCTGAAGCAGAAGGTCGGAGACGCATTTCATCATAACGCGGGCCTGAAAGTGTTCACTTCGCTTGACCCGGTTTCTCAGTTCGAGCTGGAGCGGGCGATACAGCGTAAAGTGCCGCAGCTGGAACTGCGCTCGGGTAAAGGGCTGGAAGCGGCTGCAGTGGCCGTAGACCGCCGCAGCGGCGAGATCCGCGCTATGGTCGGCGGCAAGCGTACCGGTTATGACGGCTTTAACCGTGCCCTGAGTGCCAGCCGTCCGATAGGCTCGCTGGCCAAGCCGGCGGTGTACCTGACCGCGCTTGCTCAGCCGGAGAAATATAACCTGGCGACCACGCTGCACGATGAGCCGCTGAAGATGAAGAGCAGCAAAGGCAATATCTGGTCGCCGCAGAACTATGACCGTAAATTCCGTGGCGAAGTGCCGCTGTATAAAGCATTCTCCCGCTCACTCAACGTACCGACGGTGCGCTTGGGGCTTGAGCTGGGCATCAAAGAGGTGATGGAGACCTATGTAAAACTGGGCGTGGACCGCAACGAGATCCGCCCGGTGCCGTCAATGTTCCTTGGCGCATTTTCCCTGACCCCGTATCAGGTGGCTCAGATGTTCCAGACTCTGACCAACTCAGGAAAAATGGCACCGCTGAGCGCCCTGCGCAGCGTGCGCGATAAAGAGGGTAACAGCCTGTTCCGCTCGCTGCCGAAAGTGACCAGCCGGGTACCGGAGCAGGCCGCCTGGCTGACCACTTACGCGATGAAAAAAGCGGTCAGTGAAGGGACCGGCCGCTATCTGCAGGGCGATTTTTCGCGTGCAGCGCTGGCGGGAAAAACCGGCACCTCTAACGATACCCGCGACAGCTGGTTTGTCGGTATCGATGGCCGCGAAGTAGTCACTGTCTGGGTGGGCCGGGATGACAACAAACCAACTAAACTGACCGGTGCCAGCGGAGCGCTGCGGGTTTATCACCAGTATCTGACCCAGCGCGCGCCGGAGCAGCTTATCCTGCCGTGGCCATCAAACGTGGTAACCCAGGGGTATAAGCCGGACACTGGCGGGGCGCTGAGCCCTGACTGCCGTGCAGACTTCCGCCTGCCTGTGTGGGATGAAAACGGTGAGGTGAAGAAATTTTGTGAGAGCGGAGCTGCTGGCTGGTTAAATAAACTGCTGGAGTGGTAGCTGGCTAACATGCTAAAAAGACAATAGTTATTTTTACGGAGAGCGACCGGATGACACGGAGCGGGTTTTGGCTTAGGGCGGCAGTGTTGCTGATGCTGCCCGTGATGGTATGGGCTCAGCCCGCAGCTCAGCCGGTTAAGCAGTCTCAGAGCGAAGCCAGACGTCCGGTGATTGCGGTGGTATTTGCCGGAGGCGGGGCCAAAGGGGCCGCGCACGTCGGGGTGTTAAAGGCGCTCGAAGAGCTGCATATCCCGGTTGATATCATTACCGGTACCAGTATGGGCGCTTTTGTCGGCGGTCTGTATGCCACCGGCCTTTCTGCCGATGAAATCGAAGCCCTGTTTGAAACCACCGACTGGAACAGCGGTTACCGTGACCGGGTGGGCCGCAGTGAGCGCAGTATCCGTGACAAGGAGTACGGCGATCGTTATCAGATCAATACTGATATCGGTTTTCGTGCGTTTGAGATCACCGCGCCCAAAGGGGTGGTGCAGGGGCAGAATATGCTGCGCCTTATCCGCGAGTCCACCGGTAACCTTCCTGAACTGAACTCGTTTGACCAACTGGCGGTCCGTTACCGTGCGGTAGCGACGGATATCATCAGACTCGAACCGGTCGTGCTGGAAAATGGCTACCTGACCGATGCCATGATGGCCAGTATGTCGGTACCCGGCGCACTGCCGCCGTACAAAATCGGCGACCACCTGCTGGTGGATGGCGGGGTGACCAATAACATGCCGGTTGAACTGGCCCGGGAGATGGGTGCAGACCTGATCATTGCGGTGGACATCAGCACTGATTACAAGAACGCGCAGGAGCTTAAATCCTTTCTGACCGTGGGTGATCAGTTATCCAACTACATGGTGAAACGCAGTACCCGCCGTCAGGCAGACAAGCTGGACCTGAGTAAAGACATTTTACTCTCCCCGGATGTCGGTGATATGGAAACCACGGAGTTTGACCGTATGACCGAGGCCTATGAGCTGGGTTATCAGTCGGTAATGACCGCCGGGCCAAAGCTGAAAGCGTTTCAGGCCACCACGCCCCAGTATCAGGACTATATCGATCACAAGCAGGCACAGCGGCGTAACCTGACGTACGGGGATCAGCTGGTAGTGGACCGGATAGAAATCATCAATAACTCCCACTATGACACTAAAGCGCTGCGTGGCTACCTTGAGCTGGAAGAGGGTGAGCGGCTTACCCAGGAGCAGATCGAGGCCAGAATTGAGTCTCTGTACGCCATCGACCGCTTTGAGCGTATCACCTATCAGTACCGCACCGTTGACGATGAGACAGTGCTGGAGCTCGATATCCGCGGTAAAGAGTGGGGACCAAATTTTGTCGATTTCCGCTTCTTCCTTGAAGATGACTTTCAGACTCAGAGTCAGTATGCATTGGGGATCAGTACCAACTTTACCGCGCTGAACGACCTTGGCGCTGAGCTGGCGCTTAATCTGGAGATGGGCACCGACAAGCTGATCGAGGCGGAGTTTTATACTCCACTGATCCCGGAGATGCGGTTGTTCTCTTCCTCCACGGTCTCTTATACCAACTCGGTACGCAACTTCCCTGTAAGCGCGGCCGCCGATGGCTGGTCCACTTCGATTGATGACAGTCAGAACTATCTGCCATCCACCTACCGCACTTTCCTGGCGGAAACGAACCTTGAGCTGAGTCCGGCCCTTCAGCACCGTTTTCGTCTTGGTGTCCGGTATGTTGATGGCAGCGTTGAGTTGTCATCCCTGCCAGCCCTGGGCCGGGCGAACTATACCCGCGTTGGCCCAACAGCCAGTTACAGATACGACACCCTCGATGACCTGAGCTTTCCCACCACAGGCGGCTACGTGGACCTGAGGTATTTTTTGAGCCAGGACCAGATTGAAGATTCAGGCAAGGTTGAGGGCAGCAAGGGGACGGTTCATGAACTGGTGAGCCGGTTTAAAGGCGCGGCCAGTTCTCAGCGCCATACCCTGGTGGGGCAGTTTGAGTATGAGGTGCTGAACAGTCAGGACTTTGACCTGCCGATTGAACCACGAAGCCTGGGCGGATTTCTTAACCTGTCGGGTATTCCGCGTAACAGCCTGATCGGGCAGAACAAATTGTATGGTAGTGTAGTTTACCGCTACCGCTGGTTTGATAACGACTTTGGTATGTTCCAGTCACCGGTTTACGTCGGTGGTTCGCTGGAATATGGCGGTGTCTGGTCCGGTGAGGATGTGAAGCCTCATGACGCGCCTATGTACGCGGCGGGTTCGCTGTTTGCCGGGGTGGCGTCACCGGTCGGGCCGGTGGTGCTGGCCTGGGGTATGACCGAAAGAGGCTATCAGTCGGTGTACCTGATCGTTGGTACCTCTTTTTAGACAAACTGCACAGAAATAATCAGAGTTTTAAACGGGTTAGTTTTTCTGTCAGAAAAACTAACCTTGTCTGTAAGCGCTGCTTACCAGGCAAAAAAAGGAAGAAAACACACAACTTTAGTTGCAAGTTGTAATGTTGGTCAAAATGGACAGATTTTAACTTTTGGTTAAATTTGCTATTCTCCACACCACAGACTGGCGCTGTGTTACGAAAGGAGCGTTTGAGTTTCATCGTGATACAGAGGCCAGATTTCCAGGGATGTTTGCCTAAGGGTAAACCGTAATGAGAGGAATGTATTGTGCTTGAAGCCTATCGTAAACACGTCGCAGAACGTGCTGCCGAAGGAGTGGTTCCAAAGCCACTCGATGCTGAGCAAGTCGCTGGTTTAGTTGAACTGTTGAAAAATCCCCCGCAGGGCGAAGAAGCAGTTTTGCTCGACCTGCTGGAAAACCGTATCCCCCCGGGTGTTGATGAGGCGGCGTATGTTAAAGCCGGTTTTCTGACCGCCGTAGCCAAAGGGGAAGACACATCCCCCCTGGTGAGCCGTGAAAAAGCCGCCACCCTGCTGGGCACTATGCAGGGCGGCTACAACATCGCGCCGCTGGTTGAGTTTCTGGATGATGAGCTGCTGGCTCCTGTTGCCGTCAAAGCCCTGTCGCATACCCTGCTGATGTTTGATGCTTTCTATGACGTGGAAGAAAAGGCCAAAGCCGGTAACGACTTCGCACGTCAGATCATGCAGTCCTGGGCAGATGCGGAGTGGTTCCTGTCCAAACCGGAGCTGGCTGAGAAGATCACCCTGACCGTATTTAAAGTCACCGGCGAAACCAATACCGATGACCTGTCACCGGCACCGGATGCCTGGTCGCGCCCGGATATTCCGGTTCACGCCCTGGCGATGCTGAAAAACGAACGCGATGGCATTGTGCCGGACCAGCCAGGCAGCATTGGCCCGGTTAAACAGATTGAAGCGCTGAAGGAGAAAGGTCATCAGCTGGTGTACGTGGGTGATGTGGTCGGTACCGGCTCTTCACGTAAGTCGGCCACTAACTCAGTGCTGTGGTTTATGGGTGACGACATTCCAAATGTGCCGAACAAGCGCGCTGGTGGTTATGTGCTGGGTGGCAAGATCGCCCCGATCTTCTTTAACACCATGGAAGATGCCGGCGCACTGCCGATCGAAGTGGATGTGACCAAACTGAATATGGGCGATGTGATCGACGTTTACCCGTATGAAGGCAAGGTATGCAGCCACGACAGCGGTGAAACCCTGGCAGAATTTGGCCTGAAAACCGATGTACTGATTGACGAAGTGCGTGCCGGTGGCCGTATTCCGCTGATCATCGGCCGCGGCCTGACTGACAAAGCCCGTCAGTCACTGGGTCTTGAGCCGTCAGAGGTATTCCGCCGTCCGGTCGCAGTTGAAGATACCGGTAAAGGTTACACCCTGGCGCAGAAGATGGTGGGTAAAGCCTGCGGTACCGACGGTATTCGTCCGGGCACCTACTGTGAGCCTAAGATGACCACGGTCGGCTCTCAGGATACCACCGGCCCGATGACCCGTGATGAGCTGAAAGACCTGGCGTGTCTGGGCTTCTCAGCGGATCTTGTGATGCAGTCTTTCTGTCACACCTCTGCTTATCCGAAACCTGTGGATGTGAACACTCACCACACCCTGCCGGACTTTATTATGAACCGTGCCGGTGTGTCGCTGCGCCCTGGCGATGGCGTTATCCACTCCTGGCTGAACCGTATGCTGTTGCCGGATACCGTGGGTACCGGTGGTGACTCGCACACCCGCTTCCCGCTGGGTATTTCGTTCCCGGCTGGCTCTGGCCTGGTGGCGTTTGCTGCGGCGACCGGCGTCATGCCGCTGGATATGCCAGAGTCGATTCTGGTGCGCTTTAAAGGCGATATGCAGCCAGGCATCACCCTGCGTGATCTGGTACATGCAATTCCTTATTACGGTATTAAGCAGGGCCTGCTGACCGTAGAGAAAGCCGGTAAGATCAACGAGTTCTCCGGCCGGGTACTGGAGATTGAAGGCGTTGAGCACCTGACTGTTGAGCAGGCGTTTGAACTGTCGGATGCTTCTGCAGAGCGCTCTGCAGCTGGTTGTACCGTTAAGCTGTCTCAGGAGTCTATCGAAGAGTACCTGAACTCCAACATCACCATGCTGAAATGGATGATCTCTGAAGGTTACGGTGACCGCCGTACCATTGAGCGCCGCGTCGTGGCGATGCAGGAGTGGCTGGACAACCCGCAGTTGATGGAAGCGGATGCGGATGCAGAGTACGCTCATGTGATTGAAATCGATCTGGCTGACATCAAAGAGCCAATCCTGTGTGCGCCAAACGATCCGGACGATGCCCGTCTGCTGTCTGATGTGCAGGGTACGGAGATCGATGAAGTATTTATCGGCTCGTGTATGACCAATATCGGTCACTTCCGCGCGGCGGGTAAACTGCTGGAGAAATTCAGCGGCCAGCTCGATACCCGGATGTGGGTAGCGCCGCCAACCCGGATGGACCGCGACCAGCTGACTGAAGAGGGCTACTACGGCATCTTTGGCCGCAGCGGTGTACGTATCGAAACCCCGGGCTGTTCCCTGTGTATGGGTAACCAGGCCCGCGTCGCCGATAAGTCCACGGTAATGTCGACCTCAACCCGTAACTTCCCGAACCGCCTCGGCACCGGTGCAGACGTTTACCTCTCGTCTGCTGAGCTGGCTGCAGTTGGCGCTATCCTTGGCCGTATCCCGACCATGGATGAGTATCTGGAGTACGCAAAACAGATCGACGTGACCGCAGCGGACACCTACCGCTACCTGAACTTCCATAAGATGGATGAGTATACGCAGAAAGCGGATACGGTTATTTTTCAGGAGCCGGTATAGATAAAAAAATCCCCAGTTTGTGACTGGGGATTTTTTTGGCTCGGGGCCCTGGGCACTAGGCTCTGGGGGAGTGGGCTGGGAGTATTGTGAAAAACTTACGGTTTTCTGTTGACGCAGGGTTTCAGCGGTATCAACATCTTGCAGCGCCCAGCGCCCAGCGCCCAGCGCCCAGCGCCCAGCGCCCAGCGCCCAGCGCCCAGCGCCCAGCGCCCAGCGCCCAGCGCCCAGCGCCCAGCGCCCAGCGCCCAGCGCCCAGCGCCCAGCGCGTCAGCGCTTCAACGCCACCATCGCCGCCACATTTCTCGCGGTCAGCTCCACATTCACTGCCGCCTCGCGCAGGGCTTCTTCGAGGCTGACTGAGCGTGGGACTACGCTGAATACCGCGTCGATACCGTGCTCGTGGACTACACCGCAGTCGGCTGACAGGCAGCCTGCGATGCCCAGTACCGGGATGTTGTAGTGTTTGGCGGTGCGGGCAACGCCGATCGGGGTTTTACCGTGGATGGTCTGGCTGTCGATACGGCCTTCGCCGGTGATCACAAGATCAGCATCGGCGACCACTTCCGGCAGGTTCACTGCGTCCATTACGATTTCGATACCCGGACGCAGGTCTGCTTCAAGCAGGCCCATCAGGGCTGCGCCAAGACCACCGGCTGCACCGGCACCCGGGCGGTCTTTAACTTCACGGCCAAGCTGAGTTTTGATCACCTCTGCGTAGTGAGCCAGGTTGGCATCAAGCTGAACCACCATCTCGGCACTGGCGCCTTTTTGCGGGCCAAATACCGCCGATGCGCCTTTTGGTCCGCAAAGCGGGTTGTCAACATCACACGCTACTTCCAGTTTCACCGACGCCAGGCGCGGATCCAGACCGCTCATATCGATAGTCGCCAGCTTGTCCAGCTCTCCGCCACCGTGACCCAGTTCAGCACCGTCAGCATCAAGCATACGAATGCCCAGTGCCTGCGCCATGCCAAGACCGCCGTCGTTGGTTGCGCTGCCGCCGATGCCGACCATGATGTGCTCAACGCCTTTATCCAGCGCGGCCAGGATCAGCTCACCGGTACCAAAGGTGGTGGTGATCAGCGGGTTGCGCTCCGATGGTGACACCAGGTGCAGGCCGGATGCGGCGGCCATCTCAATAATGGCGGTTTTGCCATCGCCAAGCAGGCCATAGAAGCCGTCCACCGGCTGACCCAGCGGGCCGGTTACCTGATGGTGAACCAGTTCACCACCGGTAGCATCAATCAGGGACTGAACCGTGCCTTCACCACCGTCTGCCATTGGCAGTTTGATGTATTCGGCGTCAGGCATAACCTGTCTGAAGCCGGTTTCGATGGCCAGGGCCACTTCCATTGCCGTCAGGCTTTCTTTGTAAGAATCAGGGGCGATAACAATTTTCATAGTGAACCTTTTATACAAACAGACCGAATACGCCGAAGATCATGGTAGAAACAAATGCGATAACCAGACCTACCATAGACTCGTATGGCACCAGTTTTAGTCGCTCGCGGATGTCCATGTGCAGTGCGCCGCCGGTTGCGTGGAAGAAACTGCCGTGAGGCATGTGGTCAAGAACCGTTGCACCAGCGTGGATCATTGCCGCACCTGCCAGTGCCGGAACGCCCAGCTCAAGAATGGTGTGGCTGAACACGCTCGCCGCTACTGCGGTACCCGCAGTGGTCGAAGCGGTTGCCAGTGACATCATGGCACCTGAGATAGGAGCCAGCAGGTAAGAAGGCAGGCCGGAAGCCGTCAGCACGTCAATCAGACCGGCTTTCAGGCCGGAGTTGGCAATAATGCCTGCCAGGGTACCGGTACCCAGCAGCATTACGGCAACCGGTGCCATGCGGGTCAGGCCGGATACAGCGAAGTGGTTGGAGTCGTTAAAGCGGCCCATGGCAATGGCACCCATCAGACCACCCAGTGGCAGGGCGATCAGCGGGTCAACATTGATACCGGCGATTGGGCGCAGAGCCAGCAGGGCGATAGCGACCAGCGGAGCCACGATGGCTGCACCAAACTTAGGCAGACGTCGGTCGTCCACGCTCACGACTTCACTTTCGTGTACTTTGCTGCCTTTGTTAACCAGCTTTTTGGCGATGAAGTAAGCGACGATCATGCCGCACAGGCCAGGGATAACACCCGCTGCCATGACAGAAGTCAGCGGAACGCCAAAGGCGTCAGCAGCAGCAATCGCGTTCGGGTTTGGTGACATGACGTTACCGGCTTTACCGCCGCCGACCATTGCCAGCAGGATAGCCATTTTAGACAGGTCGGCACGGCGGGCGATTGCCAGTGCAATAGGGGATACAGTGATCACCGCCACGTCAACGAATACGCCAACCGCGGTCAGGATCATGGTTGCCAGTGCCAGCGCCAGCAGGGCACGGGTTTCACCGACTTTTTTAACTATGGTTTCGGCGATAGAGGTCGCCGCACCGGATTCAATCAGTACACCGGCCAGCACACCAGCGGCCAGAATACGCAATACTGCGGTTGTGATGCCCTGGGCACCTCCGATCATCAGGCTGACGGTATCGGTCAGGGAGACGCCGCCAACGATACCACCGACAAGGGCACCAACGATCATGCCGTACGCAGGCGGCACTTTTTTCAGGATGAGTGAGATGGCGACGACCAGTGCGGCCAGAGCGCCAAGGGTAGAGACTTCGATCATAAGGTTGTGTTCCGTATATTTTAATTTTATTGAGTGAGATAGCTCAGGCGGAACTCTAACCATTTTGACCGGGTGATGCTTTAGGCAAACTGACAAATATATCACCAGCTCAAAAGTAGCTTTTTGTGCACTTGCACAAGTTAAGGGTTATTCCCCCACTAATGACAGGGCTAAATAGAGCCGGGTTTTGTCATCTATCTTATTGAAAGATAAGCTGGTTATCTGCTCTATTTTCTCCAGCCGGTAACGCAGGGTATTGCGGTGAATATGAAGGGATTCACAGGTTTGAGCCTGGTCACAATTTTGAGCAAAAAATGCCGTCAGGGTTTTCACCAGGGTGCCTTTGGGGTCGTTTTGCTGCAGCAGACGCAGCGGCTTCTCCAGCTGGGCGCTGCGCCAGTGGTCTTTTTTCAGCCCCTGAAGCAGTACCGGCAGCATGTAGTCCTGATAGAACAGAACCTCTCCGGCGCTTTGCGGCGCGCTCTGCAGGGTCGCTTTGGCACTCTGGTAGGACTGGCTCAGACCGGACAGGCCCGGGAAGTAACCACCAAGGGCGATCCGCACCCGGAACTTGCCCAGTTTTTCCACCCGCTTCAGCAGCTGGTTAATGCGTTTTTGTTCTTTTTCCCGTGACCAGCCGCCGTTTTCCAGTGTGACCGGCTTGAGCACCACCACTTCATTACCCGACACCGATACGATCCCGACCAGGTTATCACGCTCCGGGTGTTCGAGCAGGTGCACCAGCTCCTGAAGGTGGTCGAGTGAGACGTTCTGCTCACCGGTAACCCGGACGACAGCGGCGATGCGTGGCTGGGTCAGGTCGAGCTGTAGCTTCTCTGCGATGGCGTTGAGCTGCTCCTCTTCCAGCGTGCTGCCCCGGATCAGCTGCAGCAGCAGCTCTTCACGGTGACGCTTGTTCCACTGTACCTGCGCCATCAGCGCCGCCTGTTCGACGATTAGCTCGGCAGTCATCTTAACCAGCTCGCCATAGTTGCGTACCTGGTCCGGCTCTCCGGAGATCCCCACCACGCCGATTGCCTGGCGGCCAAACATAATAGGCAGGTTGATCCCGGGTTTTACGCCCTTGAGCTTTTCCGCCATAGCCTGGTCTATCTCTATGGTGCGGTGGTCACTCAGTGCCAGAATCGCGCCTTCATGGCGCTGGTCTATCCGGCTTGGGTCGCCGGAGCCGATAATGCGGCCGTGCTCATCCATCACGTTGACGGAGTGACTGATGATCTTCATCGCGCGGTGAACAATTTGTCTGGCTATGGTGGTGTTGAGTTGCATTTTGGCTGAGGATCCTGACAATACCGGTCTGATTGGTTGAGTGAGAATAGCAGTGGATTACGATTTTAAAAAGAATACTCTCGATGGTACCTACCGGGCAGAGTTCTCCATGGGCCATGAAGTACTTGGACGCTGGTTTACAGAAGAGCTGGGTCGTGATCTGGAAAAGCTGGATCTGGTGGTCCGTCAGCTGGAGAGCCTGAAAGATACCGGTCAGGAGTGGCTGCTCAGTGGTGAAGAGCTGACGCTGGTCCTGCAGGACAACGAAGCCCTGGTGCAGGAAAACTGCCTGTTCAGCCAGCACGATGAAGAGCTGGATGAAGACATGCATCTGTGGGATGAAGAGAGTATTTCGGTCTGTGGATTTGAAGATCTGCACCAGGCGTTGCTCGCCTGGCGGGCGTTTGTCTGCCGTTACTGAGAAACTGCACTTTGCTGCACTCAATGTGCAACGAATTGGTGAACAAGCCGCACTGTTTTGGTGCGGCTTGTTGCGTTTCTGGCGGGATGAAAATGCCAACCCCTTACTAAACAATGGGTTACAAAAATGGCACGCTCCTTGTTTATATCCATATCGTAAAGGACATACACAAGTGAGGAAGTCATGAAACTGATTAGCGCAATTATTAAACCTTTCCGGCTCGATGACGTCAGGGAGGCCCTGGCCGATGTTGGCATTGAGGGGATGACAGTCAGCGAGGTCAAAGGATTTGGCCGTCAGAAAGGTCATACCGAGCTCTACCGTGGTGCCGAGTACCAGGTGGACTTTCTGCCTAAAGTAAAACTCGAAATCGCGACCCAGGCAGAGAATGTGGAGCGGATCGTGGAAGCGATCAGCAAAGCAGCCCACACCGGAAAAATCGGTGATGGCAAGATTTTCGTTTATGACCTGAGCCAGGCGGTGCGCATCCGTACCGGTGAACTGGATACAGAAGCTCTTTAAGGACGGGGGATACGATTATGGAACTTTCACTGACAGTAACTGAACTCAGATACGCGCTCGACACTTTTTTCTTTCTAATTTCCGGCGCGCTGGTGATGTGGATGGCGGCAGGTTTCGCCATGCTCGAAGCGGGTCTTGTACGCTCGAAGAACACCACCGAGATCCTGACCAAAAACTTCTGCCTGTACGCCATCGCGTGTACCACCTATCTGGTGGTGGGCTACAACATTATGTACGTCGATAACGGCGAAGGCGGCTGGCTGCCATCCATTGGTGCGCTGATCGGCACCCAGGGCGAGGGGGCAGACCACTCGCTGGAATCGGACTTCTTCTTCCAGGTGGTGTTCGTGGCAACCGCGATGTCTGTGGTTTCCGGCGCGGTCGCCGAGCGGATGAAGTTGTGGTCTTTCCTTATCTTTGCTGCGGTACTGACCGCCTTTATCTACCCGGTTGAAGGTTACTGGACCTGGGGTGGCGGCTTCCTGTCAGAAGCAGGCTTCAGTGATTTCGCCGGCTCGGGTATTGTACACATGGCGGGTGCGGCTGCGGCTCTGGCTGGAGTTTTGCTGCTGGGCGCACGTAAAGGCAAGTACGGTAAGAATGGTGAAATCTACCCAATTCCGGGCTCTAACATGCCGCTGGCAACTCTCGGTACCTTTATCCTGTGGTTTGGCTGGTTCGGCTTTAACGGCGGTTCACAGCTGATGGTGTCCGACTTTGAAAACGCGACCGCGGTCGGTCAGATCTTCCTGAACACCAACGCAGCAGCCGCTGCCGGTGCTATCGCCGCCCTGCTGGTGTGTAAAACCACCTGGGGCAAAGCGGACCTGACTATGATCCTCAACGGTGCACTGGCTGGTCTGGTGGCGATTACCGCTGACCCTCTTTCTCCGTCACCACTGGTTGCCGTCAGCATCGGTGTGGCAGCAGGTGCGCTGGTGGTCTTCTCCATCATCGCGCTGGATAAGCTGAAAATTGATGATCCTGTTGGGGCGATTTCGGTGCACGGCGTATGTGGTTTCTTTGGTCTGATGGTGGTGCCGTTCAGCAATGGCGATGCCGGCTTTGGTGCTCAGCTGCTTGGCGCGGCAGTGATCTTCGGCTGGGTATTCGGCGCAAGCCTGCTGGTATGGGCGGCACTGAAATACACCGTCGGAATCCGGGTGCCGGAAGACGAGGAACTGGAAGGCATGGACATGCACGATTGTGGTGTAGGTGCCTACCCGGAATTTGTGACCGTTAAGTAATTTTTGGTTACGTTTTGAAACGATAAACCGGCTCCATTGAGCCGGTTTTTTTATGTTGCATATAAATAAATCATTGCAGGCGTGAAATGAATTTCTATAATAAAGGCGATTGATAACACTTATCATTAAGCTTTCACAAGGAATAAAGTAATGAAAAAACTGCTCGCCCTGGCCGCTCTTGCCAGCTCCACCCTGGCTCCGGCTGCGATGGCCGCTGAAGAAGTGAACGTCTACTCTTACCGTCAGCCATTTCTGGTTGAGCCAATGTTTAATGAGTTCACTAAAGAGACCGGCATTAAAGTCAACGTTAAGTTTGCCAAGAAAGGTCTGGCAGAAAAACTGGCTCAGGAAGGCGAGTACAGCCCGGCAGACGTGATCCTGACTGTAGACATCAGTCGTCTGGCAGAGCTGACAAAGCGTGGCCTGGTTCAGCCCGTAGAAAGTGCCGTGATTGAAGCGAATGTTCCGGCCCAGTACCAGGACGATAACAACGAGTGGTTTGGTATTACCACCCGTGCTCGTGCAGTGTACTCATCCCGCGACCGTGTGGGTAAGCTGGGTGATGATTTCACTTACGCAGACCTGGCAACTCCTGAGTTCAAAGGCAAAATCTGTACCCGCAGCGGTAAGCACCCTTACAACGTTTCGCTTGTTTCTGCCATGATTGCAGAGCAGGGAGAAGCAGCAACCAAAGCCTGGCTGGAAGGCGTAAAAGCCAACCTGGCGCGCAAGCCTCAGGGTAACGACCGTGCTCAGGTGAAAGCGATCAAAGAAGGCCTGTGTGACGTATCACTGGGTAACAGCTACTACCTGGGTAAGATGGTCAACGATGCAGAGCAGAAAGCCTGGGCTGACGCTGTGTACATTAACTTCCCGAACCAGAATGCGCAGGGTACACACGTAAACATCAGTGGTATGGCGATGGCGAAATACGCGCCAAACAAAGCTAATGCACAGAAGCTGATGGAGTTCCTGACCGGTAACACTGCCCAGCAGATGTACGCAGAAGTGAACTTCGAGCACCCGGTAAAAGCTGGCGTGAAACGCTCTGAGCTGGTGGCGTCATGGGGCGACTACAAAGCCGATACCCTGTCGCTGGATGAGATTTCAGCTCACCATGCCGCGGCTATCCGTCTTCTGGATGAAGTGAAGTTTGACCTTTAATGCGAATCAGGAGGCCTGGCCTCCTGTTTTCCGCCTGAAGTATTAAGGCAAATGAAAGATAATAATACCGGATGGAAAACCAGCAGCTGGGGCGTTGCCCTTCTGCTGGTTTTGCCGATCCTGGCGATCTTCTGGATTGCCCTTGGTGAAACGGATGAGCTGTTTACTCATCTGCTTGATACCGTGCTGCCCACTTACACCTGGAATACCTTTGCGCTGGTATTTGGCGTGATGGCGCTGACCCTCGTGCTGGGCGTCCCCTGCGCCTGGCTGATGGCAATGTGCCGTCTGCCTGGCGACCGGATCCTGCAGTGGGCGCTGGTGCTGCCGCTGGCCATGCCTGGTTACATTGTGGGGTATATCTTTACCGACTGGTTCGATTTTGCCGGGCCAATACAGGTCTGGCTGCGTGACCTGACTGGCTGGCAGGGCGGTGATTACTGGTTCCCGGACCTGCGCACCCTCGGCGGGGCGATATGGGTACTGGCGCTGGTGCTCTATCCTTATGTTTACCTGCTTGCCCGCAGCGCGTTTATGGAGCAAAGCCAGACCCTTCTGCAGTCTGCCCGGCTTTTAAAATGCTCCCCTCTGCAGAGCTTTTTCCGTATTTCCCTGCCGATGGCCCGTCCGGCGATTGCCGTTGGCCTGTCGCTGGTGGCGATGGAGACGGTGGGAGACTTTGGCACCGTCAGTTACTTTGCGGTGAACACCCTGACTACCGCGGTGTACGACACCTGGCTGGGTTATTCTAACCTCAATGCCGCCGCCAAAATTTCAGCGGCTATGTTGCTGGTGGTGGTGCTGTTTCTGAGCGCGGAGCGCTACAGCCGCCGCCGTCAGAAGCTCTATCAGCATCAGTTCGATGACAGTGAAGATCAGCGTTATCAGCTCAGTGGCTGGCGCAGGTGGCTGGCCCTTGGCTGGTGTTGGGGACTGGTTGCGGTGGCCTTTTTGCTGCCGCTGGCCCAACTGCTCAGTTACTCCTGGACCTACTTCAGCCAGAGCTGGACCGAGGAGTTCCGGATTTTTGCGATTAACAGCCTGCAGATCTCAGTGATCGCGGCGCTGATTGCCGTTGCGGTGGCGCTGGTGGTCAACTTTGCCCGCCGCCTGCAGAGCTGCCCGCGGGCCCAGTATCCGATGCGAATTGCCTCGCTCGGTTATGCGGTGCCGGGTACGGTACTGGCGATTGGCGTGATGGTGCCCGTTGTCGGGCTGGACCATCTGGTTAACGATGTGGCCAAAGCTATGGAGTGGGGCAGACCGGGGCTGATTTTCTCCGGCTCTATGTTTGCGATTATCTTTGCCATGGTGGTGCGCTTTGCTGCGGTGGCGATTGGCAGTGTCGAGAGTAGTCTGAACAAAGTTCCGCCCAGCCTGGATATGGCAACCCGCACCATGGGTGCAGGGCCGGCTCAGATGCTGCGCCGGGTGCACCTGCCGCTTATCCGCCGCGGGATTCTGATCGCCATGCTGCTGGTGTTTATCGAGTCGATGAAAGAGCTCAATGCGGCCCTGCTGCTGCGCCCGTTCAACTTTGAAACCCTGGCGACCTATGTTTACAATTTTGCCTCGGATGAGCACCTTGAACTGGCGGCGATGCCGGCGGTACTGCTTGTTCTGGTTGGCCTGGTGCCGCTGATTATTATTAACCGTTCCCTTGAGAGGATTCACTGATGAGCAGTGCTTTAACCGTTTCCGATCTCAGCTGCCGTTATCAGCAGCAAACCATTCTTGAGTCTCTTTCGCTGGACGTGGAGCAGGGGGAGATCGTCTGTCTGCTTGGTGCCAGTGGCTGTGGTAAAACCACACTGCTCAAGGCGATTGCCGGTCTGTTGCCGCTGAGTCAGGGGGAAGTCCGGCTCAACGGTCAGCTGATGGATGACAGCGAACACTGGGTAGCCCCGGAGCACCGCAATATCGGGATGATCTTTCAGGATTACGCCCTGTTTCCTCACCTGACGGTTTCCGGCAATGTGGGCTTTGCCCTGCAGGATATGGAGCCCAAAGCGCGCCAGGCCCGTGTGGATGAGATGCTGGCTCTGGTAAAACTGGACGGGCTGCAGGAGCGCTACCCTCACCAGCTTTCAGGCGGACAGCAGCAGCGGGTGGCGATCGCCCGTGCGCTGGCGTATAAGCCGGATCTGCTGCTGCTCGATGAGCCGTTTTCCAATATCGATACCCAGGTGCGCCATCAGCTGATCGGCGAGATCCGTAAGATATTCAAGCAGCAGGGGGTAACGGCGATCTTCGTGACCCACAGCCGCGAAGAGGCGTTTGCCTTTGCCGACAAGATGGCGGTGATGAACCACGGGGTGATTGAACAGTTTGGCACGGCAGCCGAGCTTTATTACCGCCCGGCGAGCCGTTTTGTGGCGGACTTTCTCGGCGGTGGCAGTTACCTGCCTGCGCGCCGGATGGCTGACGGGGAGTTTGAAACACCGCTTGGCAAATTGCCGGCTGTGACCGGTGCCGGCAGTAAGCCGGGCAACGAGAAGGAGCTGCTGCTGCGTCCCCAGCAGGTGAAGATCTTTGCCCGCGAAGACGGTGAGTATAAGGTGCTGGAGCAGCAGTTTATGGGTGACCACTGCCGTTACGTGACAGATGTTGCCGGAGCCCGCCTGCTGGCCTGTTCAAATGAACCACTCAGCGTCGGACAAAAGGTAGGGCTGGAACTGGAACCAGAAGGTTTGGTGGCATTTTAAGGGGCAGAAATCTCCGTTCTGTTCTCGCTCCTCTCAGCGCCTCCCCCGCGCACCACGAACCACGTCCCGCGCAACCAAAAATAAAAAAAGCCCGGTGAAACACCGGGCTAATGGACCTATAGGGTGACGCTAAGGCGCCGGTCCGCAGTTCAGGGGCTCAGAGGGCAAGAAAGGCCTTCATCTGAGCAACCACCTGATCTGCAATCTGCTTATTCTCCATCTCAGCGAAAATACGCAGCAGTGGTTCGGTGCCGGAGAAGCGGGCGATTACCCAGCCGCCGTTTTTGAAGTAGACCTTGGCGCCATCTTCGTAGCTCACCTTCTCGATCTCATAATCAAACTCCGGCAGTTGTTTCTCAACATAGATGCGGTTGTAGAGCGAATCTTTTTGCGATGGCTTAAAGGTGCAGTCACCTTCTGCGGTGTAGGCGTAGCCGTAGCGCGCGTAGATCTCATCGAGCATTTCAGACAGCTTCTTGCCTGTCACACTGATCATCTCTACCAGCAGACTGGAAGCGAACACGCCGTCCTTTCCTTTGATATGACCGCGGATCGTCAGACCACCGGAGCTCTCACCGCCGATCAGCGAGTCGTCCTGCTCCATCTGGGAGCTGATATGCTTAAAGCCTACCGGTACCTCAAAGCATTTTTCACCGTGGTCTTCGGCGATCTTATCCAGAATATGGGTTGTCGCGATATTACGCACGACTGAGCCTTTCCAGCCTTTGTACTCCAGCAGGTAGTAGTAAAGCAGGATCAGTACTTCGTTCGGGTGAATAAAGTCGCCTTTTTCATCGATGATGCCAAGGCGGTCGGCGTCACCATCGGTACCAATACCGATGTCATAGCCTTCTGCGGCCACCAGGTGTTTCAGGCGATACAGGGTCGCGGCGCTTGGCGATGGCATCAGACCACCGAAGTCCGGGTTCTTACCGTCGTTGATCACGTCCACGTCACAGCGGCCGTTGATCAGAACGGTTTGCAGGGCGTTTTTCGCCACACCGAACATAGGGTCGATCAGCACACGCAGATTGGCGTTTTTGATCGCTTCAATATCGATGAAGTCCACAATCGAATCGACAAACTCGTTCATCGGGTTAATCAGTGCAATGGTGCCGCCTTCTACGGCTGATTCGAAGTCCTGACTCTTCACCTGATCATGACTGAGGGTGGCGATCTGCTCTTCGATCTTGGCGGTGATCACTTCGTCGGCGTCACGTCCGCCGCGGATAAAGACTTTGATGCCGTTGTAGTCGGCCGGGTTGTGTGAAGCGGTGATACAGGCCGAGTAAGCGCAGTTCATCTGCTTGGCTTTAAACATCACCACCGGGGTTGGAACAAACTTGTTGATCAGGCTGACTCTGATGCCATTGCCCGCCAGTACTTCTGCAAACCAGCGGCCGGCTTTGTCAGACAGAAAGCGGCGGTCATAACCGATCACAAAACCTTCGTCTGCCACTTCTTCTTTCAACATGATATTGGCGACGGCCTGAGCCACCAGACGTACGTTGTCTTTGGTGAACTCTTCACCGATAAAGGCGCGCCAGCCGCCTGTACCGAATTTGATCATAACGTATTCCTTACTAAAAAACGGTCCTGGGTTCTGGGGCGCTTCGCTTCGCGGTTCCCGGGGAGCGCGCTGAAATCCAGTTCCAAAAAACTGCAGTTATTGTTTGACTGCAGATACTAAAAAATCTCAATCTCTGTGCAGGACCCAGGACCCAGGACCCAGGACCCAGGACCCAGGACCCAGGACCCAGGACCCAGGACCCAGGACCCAGGACCCAGGACCCAGGACCCAGGACCCAGGACCCAGGACCCAGCCCATCGTCTTATCCCAATACCACTTCCACAGTATTTACTGAGCCTTCAGGCTGGATTGGCAGGGCGCCGGTGACCGGTTCGCCGTTCAGGGTCATGGAGGCTACGCCTTTGCTGACACCGTTCGGGTTGGTCACTTTGATCTGGTAAGTCGCGCCGCGCCACTGGCGGGTTACGTCAAAGCCAGGCCATTCTGTTGGGATACACGGGTCGATAGTCAGGCCATCGAAGCCGGCGCGTACACCCAGAATAAAGTTGGTGACTGCGAAGTACGCCCAGCCGGAAGTACCGGTCAGCCATGGGTGGTTGGCACGGCCGTGGTCCTGGTGGTCGCGGCCCATGATGAACTGCACGTATGAGTACGGTTCAGCGATACGGGTCTCAATCATGTCGTTCTGGTTGTATGGGTTCAGCGCGTCGTAGAACTTCATCGCGCGGTCACCACGGCCCAGTTTGGTCTCTGCCACCCATGCCCATGGGTTCGGGTGAGAGAAGATAGCGCCGTTCTCTTTCACGCCCTGGTAAACGCGGGTCACAAAGCCGATATCGTCGTTTGGCGTGGCAAATGACGGGGCGTTCAGGTGCAGGCCGTACTCGGAGTAGAGGTTTTCGTCTACCGCGTCCATCGCTGCTTCACCGCGCTCCTGAGAGGCCATACCGGACAGTACCGCCAGAGTGTTGGACTCCAGGTGGATACGGCCTTCGGTCTGCTGAGCGGTACCGATCTTGTCGCCGTCTTTGGTCAGGCCACGGATGTACCAGCCGCCTTCTTCGTCCCACAGGTGGGTTTCACACGCTTCGCGTACGTTAGCCGCCATTTCGCTGTATTTGGCTACGTCTTCGTCGCGGCCAAGGTGTTTCGCCAGGTCGATAAACTCTTCCAGTGCCCAGTAGTGCAGGAAGGAAACCATCGCAGATTCACCGCCGCCCAGGTTCAGACAGTCGTTCCAGTCAGCGCGCAGGCCTTTACAGATACCGGTCTGGCCAACGTATTCAGCCGAGAAGTCCAGCGCCGCTTTCATGTGGTCATATACAGTCGCATCACCGCCGTCTGCGTAAGGGATCACTTCTTCAAACAGGCTCTCTTCGCCGGTTTCCATCACGTACTTACAGATGGTCGGTACGATCCACAGGTGGTCATCAGAACAGGTATCTTTGATGCCGTGGATCTTGTCTTCATCAGAAGGGGTTGGTACCACGGTCGGAGATTTTGATGGCTCAACGTCTTCTTTTTCCGGATCGAACCAGTCAGGATCAAACAGGTGCAGACCGTAGCCGGCTTTCACCTGGCCGCGCAGCAGGTCGATAATACGCTTGCGGGTCATCGCCGGGTTGGCGTGCGGTACCGAGATGGCGTCCTGAGCGGTATCACGGTAACCCAGACCGGTACGGCCGCCGACTTCGATAAAGGAAGCAAAGCGCGACCAGACCACGCAGGTTTCCGCCTGATACAGGGTCCAGGCGTTGATCATGGTATCCAGACCTTCGTTTGGAGAAGATACCTGGAACTTGTCACAGCGCTCATCCCAGTGGGCTTTGATTTCAGCAAATGCCGCATCGACGGCTGCCGGGTCCTGGTACTTCTCACGCAGGCGCTCACCGTTGCCTTTACCGATACCCAGCACGTATGCAAAACGTACTTCTTCACCAGGCTGGATCACGAACTGCTTGTGCAGTGAGCCACAGTGGTTGTAACAGGTTTGCGCGCTGTTGCCACAGCGGCCCTGCTCAACGGCAATCGGGTTAGATTCATCGCGGTACAGACCCAGGAAGGTATCGCGCTGACCGTCGTAAGAGTCCGGGCTGAAGGTGGACGCCAGGTAGTAGAAACCTTCGAAATCATCGGTGTTGTAGTAGAGGTCGTACTCAATCACGCCTTCGCGGTATGCGGTACCGGCTGAGTAAAGGCTCATCTGGTGGTTCTGGTTGTCCGACGCGATGTGGCTGAAAGAGAACTCAACAAACGAGAAAGCACTGATGGTACGTGGGGTGTCTGAGGTGTTTTTGATCACCACGTCCCACACCTCTGCGTCTTCGCCTTTTGGTACAAACAGGGTCTTGGTCGCCAGGATGCCGTTGTAGTTACATTTAAACTTTGAGTAAGAGAGGCCGTGGCGCACTTCGTAGTCGGCTTCGTCCAGAGACTTGGCCACCGGCTGCCAGGAGATTGACCAGTAATCGCCGCTCTGGTCGTCGCGCAGGTAAACGTAATGTCCCGGACGGTCAAAGCTCGCGTTCGGGCGGAATTTGGTCACACGGTTGTATTCCGGTGAGTTGTAGAATGAGTAGCCGCCGGCATTTTGAGAGATGACGGTACAGAATTTCTCGGTGCCCAGATAGTTGGTCCATGGCGCAGGGACGTCTGGTCGGGAGATCACATACTCGCGGTTGTCGTTGTCGAAATAGCCGTATTTCATGGTTTTCAGTTCCTTTTTATGGGGGCGACATTGCTGTGGCCGCTGCGCCCGGTAATACTAATTTTGGTTACTTCCACGGGTTGCGATAGTTCACACCCAGGCGTTGTAAATGGGGTAAATGGCTTTGCAGGCGGGACAGGTAGTCCAGCCACTCTTTTTGCGTTTTGTCGGTCCAGCACACTTCAGCCATCGCAGACAGACGCGGGTTAATCATGTACTCAAAGCGCTCCTGGGTGTGGATGATTTCACACCACAGCGCACACTGGACGCCCCAGATGCGGTTACGCAGCGGGTCGTCTTCTGCCAGTGAGGCCAGTGGCTCATAGTGATAAGCATCCCGGATCGGCAGCGGATTGGCCCAGTCAACGCCTGGCTCTTCCGGTGCGTAGTCCTGAGTCATATCCAGGTAGGTGGTCTGGCCTGGCTGGAGCACCACGTCAAAGCCTTTGCGGGCACAGTTGAGCGCAGCGTCTTCATTCAGCCATGAGTAGATCACAGTATCCTTGCTGACCTTGTCGCCGTGCTGGGCTTCTTCCCACCCGAGCATGCGTTTGCCGAGGCCTTTGAGTTTCTGTTCCACGTAGCGCAGCAGGTGACCCTGCAGCTCTTTCGGGTCTTTGTAGCCGTGTTTTTCCATCATGGCCTGACATTTCGGGCTGTCGGTCCAGACACCATCCGGCACTTCATCTGCACCAATGTGGACGTACGGCGCAGGGAAAAGCGCGACCACTTCATCGAGTACTTTGTCGATAAACTCATAGGTGCCTTCCAGTGCAGGAGATAGCACGTTATCGGTGTAGTACTGAATGCTGCGGTACTGCGACTTATCTTCCGGGTCAAACAGCAGCTCCGGCAGGGCTTTCAGCGCTGCACGGCAGTGGCCGGGAATGTCAATCTCAGGTACGACAGTAATGCCGCGGACTTTGGCGTATTCGATCACATCGCGCACTTCATCCAGGCTGTAGTAACCGCCGTAGCGGCTGCTGAGGTGGCTGTACTGGGGCTCAATGGCCTCTTCCAGTCCGCGCCAGGCGCCGGTTTCGGTCAGCTGCGGGAACGCTTTGATCTCCAGTCGCCAGCCTTCGTCATCGGTAAGGTGCCAGTGGAAGTGGTTGAACTTGTAGCCTGCCAGCTGGTTGATCAGGGCTTTAACCCGCTCAACCGGATGGAAGTGGCGGGCACAGTCGAGCATCATGCCGCGGTAACGGTAGCGTGGTTTGTCTTTGATGGTCAGACACGGCAGCACCAGGTTGACCTGGGCAGAAGAAATCAGCTGCAGCAGGCTGGCCACTGCGTGGACAAAGCCCTGCGAGGAGCCTGACTCCAGGGTGATCCCCTGCTCATGGATACGCAGCTGATAGTGGCTGTTATCCAGGGTCGGGTTATGACGGAACAACAGCTCACCTTTTGGTGCCTGCGCCAGTTCCAGCCCGGTCAGGGTGGTCAGCTCTTCGCTCAGCCAGTTGGCTGCAGCGCCGGCCAGATCGGTTTCAATTTCAATCCGGTGAGCGGCGCTCAGGACAAAGTGGCCTGCTTTTCTGGTCAGCGACGCGGGTTTTGGGATCAGGGCCAGCTCAGCGCTGCTCACCTGAGGAATGCTTTCCCGCTCCTTATACGGCGTCGCCAGTACGATAGGGGTAATGTCGATATCATGACGTTCGCCATTGGCTTCCAGAAAAGCGTCATCCAGGCCATCGGTCAGAAAACGGAACGGCGCGGTGTTGATTTCGAACTCCACGTAATAGAGGTTATTAGCCTCAAGGGTATGCCCGGGCTCAGGTTTCAGACGGCAGTAGGTGCCGGTCTGAGTGATGCTGCCCTGGGTCAGGCTCTGAGGCTGGATGTAACGGTCGATCGCAAAATGCAGCTGCCAGTCGGTCAGCGGCTGGTCGCTCAGGTTATGAAGGGTCATCCCAAAGCGTGCCAGGTTGTCTTTGTCTGAAAGAACCGCGAGATCCACACGATATTTCATTTAATTATTCCTGGTTTGAAAAAGGTTGTGCTCAGGCTGGCTTGCCATCATCAACGCGCCTTCGATGGCGTCTGCTTGAGGGGTTACCAGCCACTGGCGTACCGGTGGGGCAAGCCAGTCTGTAATTCGTTCGCCTATGCTGCCCATCATGGCGATGCGCGTTGCGCCGCGCTGGTTGAGCGCGGAGAGGAACATCTCCAGATCGGCGGCTGTCTGTTTCAGCAGCTGAACTGCCAGCTCGTCACCTTCTTTGGCTAAGGCAAAAATTTCCGGGCCAAACTGACCATAGTCGCGCGGGCGGGCGGTTTTGGACCAGGCCACAATCGCATCCACGTCATGGTTAAAGTGCGCCATGACATGGCGGCTGAGTGCTGTTTTTGGGCGGATACCGTCTTCGGCCAGCAGTACCTGCTGGATAAGATGCAGGCCCATTACCGCGCCACTGCCCTGGTCAGAGATCGGGAACTCACGTCCGCCGACAACGTGCTGCTTGCCCTGACACAGCAAGATGCCACACGAACCAGTACCGGCAATCATGATGGCGCCGTCGTCTCCGCCGTGTGCGCCAAGGCAGGCACCATAAGCGTCAGTGTTGAGTACCATGCTGGCAAACGGGTGGGGAAGGGCCATAAACTCATACCACGCGCTCTGTTGTTCCGCGCCGGCAAGAGCCAGACCGACGTGCATCTGGCTGAGGTTGTCTTTGTTTAACCCGCCCTGCGTTGCAGCCTGAGTGATGGCGGCAACGATGGAGTCCATCGCTACCTGAGTGCCGAGCAGAATGTTGGCGCTGCCGGTTTTGGCTTCGCCGATAAGGTTTCCCTGCGCGTCTTTAACCCGCGCTCTGCAAGAGGTACCACCTCCATCAATCCCGACATAAAAAACTGTCATGATGAACTACTCCTCCTGAAGCGGACACTGGTCAAACTGAGCCATGACCGCCATTAACAGCCAAGCGCCGTGCGGGATCCACTGCTCGCCCCAGCGCCAGTTTTGTAACATATCGTCTTTTTGAGGCTCTGGATTGAAGGCGATGTCGTGCTCGTCTTCAAATCCGGCCGTGATCCCGTTACATACCCCGCCTTTGGCGTTGAAAAAGCCAAGCTCAGGCAGGTAGTCCGGGTTATTGAAACCTTTCCCGTCGAGCATGCACATGTCGTACGGGTTCAGGCCTAAAATCCAGTTCAGGCAGTGCTGGGCGTAGTGCCCGGCCTGCTCTGCAGTCTGTTCACTCAGCCAGGGTCTTGCCAGCCATCCCATGGTGGCCAGTGAACCCAGGCGGGCGTTTTCACCCTGCCACCAGTAACCGGTTTCGTTCTCCTGGGCGACAAAAAACGCGTCACGTTTGTCACCGGAGACGGCTTTGACGTACTGGCGCGGGTAGCTAAATGGGTTGGCGACCTGAGCGGTAATAGTCAGCTCAAAACGCACTGCGTTTTCAACGATTTCAGCAACCTGGCTCTGGCGTCCGCTGTCCGGCTCTGCTGCGAGGTATTCGCACAGGGCGATGACCGGCAGGCCGGCTTCGGCGGCGTGAAAATACGGGCGGGAGCCGTCGGCTGTCGCCGCCCAGTAGTGCTGCTGCTGTTCATCACTTTTCTGACGGGCACACAGGCGGGCAGCCCACTGTTGGCTTTCTGCCAGGTAGCGCTGTTCGCCCGTGGTGCGGTGCAGCTCTGTGGCCGCCATCAGTGCGCAGTACTCATCGATGATGTTCTCCTCTCCATCATCGAGGTAGCGCAGGTTGTTCTCCTTTAAGTGCCGGTAACCCAGCTCTGCGCAGTGCAGATATTCCTGGCTGGTGTACTCACCGTGTTCGCCAAGGCGTGCTGCACGGGCGAGGGCGGCGATGGTGATACCACCACCCTGACGAAAACCGGCCTGATAATCGGCGGTTTTATGCCCCTGCTGGGTTTCGTAGGCACAGATCTCCCGTTGCTGTGTGTCTTTGCTCCATTTGTCAAAGACAGTGGTATAAAAGAAACCCTCCGGGTTTTGCATACGAACCAGAAAATCCGCGCCAAACAGCGCTTCTTCTTCCAGTCTTACCCGGGAAAATGCTGCAAAGTCGGAGCGCTCCTCCAAAAGCTCCAGGCCTTTCAGCATGTTCCACACCACCATGGGTGTCTGCTGAGGGTTAAAGAAATTTGCATAAGAGAGGTGGGTCAGGTACTTACTGACATCGCCGGATGCGTCGTACCAGCCACCGCGTACGTCTGCGGTCTCATCGCTGCCAAACACGGGAACCTTCTGGTCCTGACGGTCGAATATTCCGCCACAGCGCTGAGATTTGAAGTAGTGCAGCAGATCTGAAAAGCAGTGCTGCATCGCCAGTCCCGTCCCGATCTCAAATGGGTGGGAGTGGCAGCCAGGGCCGCGCAGGTAAAAGCGGCCAGGCTGACAAAAAGAAGAGAAATCGACGCAACAAAACGCGCCCTGGTGCCAGTTATCCACCAGACCTGGCTCACCGGCAGTGAAGGTGTCCAGAACCTGGCGGGTATCAGCACAGACCAGCTCAAATGGCTGTGACGGGGCGGGGGTATTTTCAAGCAGGATCACTGCCTGTTTGTTTCCCTGCGTTTCGTAGCCAATATGGTTGGTTAAAATTTGCATCTCTTTCTCCGTATCGCAAAACATGGGGCCCGCAGGCCCCGCGAAATTTTCGTACTGTTAGTTCTCGTACAGGTAGCAGCGGACAAAGTGGTTATCCGCCAGCTGGGTCACTTCCGGCAGTTTCTCGCGACACTTGTCAGTGGCGTGAGTACAGCGGCCGGCAAACGGACAGCCCACAGAATCCGGTGTCCACAGCGGGATTTCCCCTTTGTTGCCTTTCAGCTTTTCGTGGATGGATTTTTTCGGATCCGGCACGGCAGAAACCAGCAACTGGGTGTACGGGTGCTGAGGGTCGTGGATGATCTCTTCGGTATCACCCCATTCCACCATGTGACCGACGTACATCACCGCCAGGTCTTCAGCGATATAACGCGCTGTCGCAATATCGTGGGTGATGTACAGCAGGGACATCTGCTTCTCGAACTTCATCTCTTCCATCAGGTTAAGAACACCTGCGCGGATAGAAACGTCCAGCATCGAGGTAGGCTCATCCGCCAGTACCACTTCTGCACCAACCGCGATGTTACGCGCCAGGTTGACACGCTGACGCTGACCACCTGAGAGCTGGTGCGGGAACTTGGCCGCGGTCTCTTTTGGCGGGATCAGGCCTACCTGCTCCAGCAGATCGTAAACGCGCTCTTCGATCTCCTTCTTGTTACGCGGATCCACTTTTTTGTGGATGATCAGCGGACGCGCGATATGGTGGAAGATGTTGTGGGTCGGGTTCAGCGAGCCAAACGGGTCCTGCCATACCATCTGCACGCCTTCACGGTAGTGCATGGTGTCTTTACGGCTGGTGATATCCTGGATATCACGGCCTTTGTATTCGATCACGCCACTGGTTGGGGCGTACATCTTGGCGATCATTTTTGCAGTAGTGGATTTGCCCGAGCCGGACTCACCGACCACAGACAGACCACGGCTCTTGTACATCTTGAATGACACGTCGTTGATGGCGCGCATCATTGGTTGTTTGAGTGCGTTACTGGTGATCGGGAAGTCTTTAACCAGGTTTTTCCCTTCTACCAGCAGTTCGCCTAAATCTTTGCTCATAATTGTCTCCAGAATCTTGTTACCACGGCCAGGGTGTTTTACACCTTGGCCTGAGCGATCGGCTCACCATACAGGTGGCAGTTGGAAAAACGGTTCGCTTCGATTTCACGCAGGCAGGTCGCGGTAGAGCGGCATGCATCGTGAACCCGGTCACAACGGGCCTGGAAGCGACAACCTTGCGGGATTTCCAGCAGGTTGAGCGGGTTGCCCGGAATACCGGTCAGCTTGGTCTTCGGACCTGTGAGCGGCGGGAACGAGCTGCCCAGACCACGGGTGTACGGGTGGTATGGGTTGTCCAGGATCTCTTTTGAAGGCGCGACTTCAATCAGTTCACCCGAGTACATGATGCCGATGCGGTCCGAGAACTCGACCATCAGCGACAGGTCGTGGGTGATAAACAGGATTGAGAAGCCGAACTCCTCTTTCAGTGCGTAAATCTTTTGCAGGATCTCGCGCTGTACCACTACATCCAGTGCTGTGGTTGGCTCATCCATGATGATCATCTTAGGATTCAGAGCCAGTGCGATGGCGATAACCAGACGCTGACGCATGCCACCAGAAAACTGGTGCGGGTAGTCGGTCAGACGGCTTGGGTGGATATCAACAATCTCCAGCAGACCTTCTGCGCGGCGGCGGGCCTGTTCGCGGTTCATATTGGTGTGACGCATAATCACATCGCAGAACTGCTCTTCCATGGTCAGTACCGGGTTGAGGGCGTTCATCGCACTCTGGAATACCATGGACATCTCGCTCCAGCGGAATGCCTGCATGCGCTGGTCGCTGTATTTGAGGATATCTTCACCGTTGAAGATAACCTCACCACCGGTGATAAACGCTGGCGGCTTATGCAGGCGCATCAGGGAGAAGGCGACGGTGGACTTACCACAGCCCGATTCCCCTGCCAGGCCGAATACTTCGCCTGGCGCAATATCAAAACTTACGTTGTTACAGGCGCGCACGTCGCCTGCGTCGGTAATGTAATCCACACAAAGGTTGCGGATGGAAATCAATGGTTCAGTCATGTTACTTATCTCCGCTCCATAGTGCATTTTGTGGCGGCATTTCAGGCTCACGCTCTTTGTGATCCTTCTCAGCCAGCTTCTTCCAGCGCTTCATGCCTTTGTGAGAGCGCAGCTGCGGGTTGGCAATCTCATCGACTGCGAAGTTAAGCAGCGCAAGGCCGGTAACCAGCAGGGTCAGGGCGATACATGGGCCAATCAGTTCCCACCATGCGCCGATCAGCATCGAAGATGAAGTCTGTACGTTGTACAGCATGATGCCCCAGCTGATGGTGTTCGGGTCACCCAGACCCAGGAACGAGATGATCGCTTCCATCATGATGGCGTACATCACCGAGCCGATGAAGCTCGCACCCACGATTGGGATAAGGTTTGGCAGAATCTCAACAAAGATGATGCGCCATGAAGATTCACCCAGAACTTCTGCAGCTTTTACAAACTCTTTCTCACGCAGTGCCAGGGTCTGGGAACGGATAACCCGCGCGCCCCATGCCCAGGAGGTACAGCCTATGATGATGGCTATCGTCAGTGGCCCTGCCTCACCGATAAATGCAGCCAGTACGAACAGCAGCGGGTACTGAGGTATTACCAGCATGATGTTCATCGCTGCGGTGAGAATGTCATCCACCCGGCCGCCGAAGTAACCTGCTGAGATACCGATAA
The DNA here is from genome assembly GCF_056726165.1 of Vibrio sp. 9-16B-A1. Classification (NCBI taxonomy): domain Bacteria; kingdom Pseudomonadati; phylum Pseudomonadota; class Gammaproteobacteria; order Vibrionales; family Vibrionaceae; genus Vibrio; species Vibrio sp. 9-16B-A1. The sequence continues at coordinate 258,339 of NZ_JBSDZD010000006.1, read as the reverse complement.
CGGTCGCCAGGAAACATACCGTCATACCAGCACCGAAGCCGACAGACAGAGATACACGCGCACCGTAAGCCAGCTGAGACCATACGTCACGGCCCATACGGGTGGTACCCATTACGTGGTCTGCTTTTTTCGACATGATCAGGGTGCGGCGGTCTGTTGCCAGATTTTCAGCGACCCAGCCATTCGGGTTTTCCTTGGCTGCTTTCACTACGAAACCAGGGTATTCGTGCGGGTTACCGGTACGTTTGTCCGGGGCGTGCTTGGTAATCAGCGGCGCACAGATTGCAACGAACAGGAAGAAGCTCAGGATCACCAGGCCAATACGGGCTACCGGGTTACCGACGATCAGTTTAAATAGATCTTTCATGATTATTTGCCTCCCTTGCGCAGGCGAGGATCCAGCACGACATACAGCATGTCTGCCAACAGGTTAAAGAACAGCATGAACAGAGTCATGATCAGCAGCTGACCCTGAAGTACCTGGTAGTCACGCGCGTTAATCGCATCCAGCAGGACTTTGCCCAGACCCGGGTAGTTAAAGATGATTTCAACAATCAGCTGACCACCGATGGCCATACCCAGCGACATGGACAGTGCGGTTACACTTGGCAGCAGGGCGTTACGCGCAGCGTAGTTGAATACCACACGGTTTTCGCTCAGGCCCTTACCTTTCGCCATGGTGATGTAGTCTTCTGCCAGCAGGTTGATCATGTTGTTACGCATGTTGACCAGGAAGCCACCTACCTGAACAATGGATGCACAGAACAGAGGCAGAACGGCGTGGTAGGCAACGTCTTTGATAAACTCCCAGCTGGTCCAGTCAGGAATGTTACCTGCGGTATAGGCGTAGCCGGTCGGGAACCAGCGCAGGCCGATAGCGAACACGAACAGTGTCAGCATGGCGATAACCACCTGAGGCACCGCCTGAACAATCAGCATGCCCGGAGTGATAAAGGTGTCGAATTTACTGCCGCGTTTCCACGCCGCAAAGATGCCGAGAATCGAGCCCAGCGAGAATGAAAGAATTACCGCAGAGCCAGCCAGGAATAGTGACCAGCCAAACGCGTTGCCAAGAAGCTCATTTACGCTCAGCGGGTAGAATTTGATTGAAGTGCCCAGCTCCCAGCTCAGGATGCTTTTAATGTAGGTCAGGTACTGGACGAAGATTGGTCCGTCAACAAAACCCAGCAGTTTTTTCATTGCCTCGATACGTTCAGGGGTTACCTGAGTCGTGGCGTTGGCAAACATCATGGTGACCGGATCACCAGGCATTGCCCTTGGTATTATAAAGTTCAGAGTGGCTGCAAACAGTAACGCCACCAAATAGAACGACAAACGTCTTAGAAAATATCCCATAACTTTTACCTTACTCACCCAGTTTTTTACCTGATCCTGGAACCAGGACGTCCTTTTTCAGAACGAGTCATCCCCTGACGTCGAGCGCCATACCTTGCAAAAGGAGAGGGGGAGTTTTGAAAGGCGGTGCACCGGAGTGCACCGCGAGGAGTAGCGTGTTACTTAACTGGTTTCAGGTCCAGTACGTGTAGCAGACGCTCTGGGATACCAGCCCAAATGTTTGGACGACCCTTAGGATTCTTCTCGTTCCACCAGCCGGTGAAGCGTGAAGTGTTGTACTGGTACATGTATGCGCCAGACATTACAGGGATGGTAACCTGGTTAGATGCGATGATCTGCTGGATGCCGTGAGCGATTTCCAGCTGCTCGTTCTTATCCGCAGTCTTGTAGAAGCTGTCCAGCAGGCTGTCCAGTTTCTTGTCCGTGAAGAAGTGCATCGCGAAACGTGGCATACCCGCACCTTTCTGAAGGTTTGAGTTGTATGCACTGTTCCAGTACAGGTGTGGATCCGCGCCGTGGAAGTAGTTGGTGTAAGCTACGTCATACGTACCTTTAACCATTGCTTCGTTGTAAACCGCGAACTCAGGCGTACGTGCTTTCGCGTTGATGCCCACTTCCTGAAGCTGTTCAACAGCCAGCTGTACAGTGTTGTTGAAGTCAGTCCAGCCGTTTGGCGATTGGATCAGCAGCTCGAAAGTCTTACCAGTTGGAGTTTCAACGAAACCGTCACCGTTCACGTCTTTAAAGCCAGCTTTCTTCAGAAGCGCTTTAGAGCCGTCAGCGTTGTAGGTGTTGAACTTCTTATACTGGTTGTGAACTTTCTCATCAGACCATGCTTCGAACGCGTAGCCCAGACCAGATGCGAAGTCATTCACAGTACCGCCACCGTAGAATGCGATGTCGATGATAGTCTGACGGTCGATAGCCATAGAGAACGCGCGACGGAAGTCTACGTTAGCCAGTGCTTCGTTCTTGGCAGGATCAGGGTTCTTGAAGTTAACTACGAACGCCTGAGTACCTGATGGCGGGTACCAGTACTGGTGGTTAGGGCTTGCAGCCGCGTAAGTACGGTCGATGTCAGGAATGAACGATGAAGTCCAGTCCAGCTCAGAGTTAACCACTTTACCCAGCAGCTGGTCGTTGTTTGCGATCTGTGGAACGCGCAGACAGTCAACTTCCAGGTTGTCGTTATCCCAGTACTGAGGGTTACGACACTGGATGTACAGCTGAGGAGTGAAGGTGTCGATTTCGGTGAAAGGACCGGTACCAACAGGGTTTTCGTTGGTGAATGCCGCAGGCTCTTTCACTTTAGACCAAACGTGCTCAGCAACGATTGGTACCAGAGAAATTTCGTACGGTACGTTAGAGTTTGCTTCAGTCAGACGGAAGCGTACCTGGTACTCATTCAGACGTTCAACACTAGATACCCACTTGTTGATACCACGCTGATCCAGATCTGGGTTCTCTTTCAGAAGCTTGTAAGAGTAAACCACATCATCAGCTGTGAATTTCTCGCCGTCAGACCACTTAACGCCTTCGCGGATGTCGAAAGTAACGCTCATCAGGTCATCTGACATGCGGAAATCTTTCGCCAGACGCATAACAGGCGTATTACCGTGCATTTCGTTGAATACAACTAAAGGCTCGTAGATAAAGTCAGTTGTCGTACGAAGGTTAGTAGGCAGGTACGGGTTGAAGTTACGTACCATTGTAGGGTAGAAGTCCGGTACGATAGTGAGTTCACTACGTTCTGCGGCTGATGCGACTGGGGCAACCGAGGTGGCTGCGGCAATCACTGCAGCTGCCAGTGCTGTCTTCTTAATATTGGCAAGCATAGCTGTTCCTTACTCATTGCTTTTATTTCACTAAATGAATGTGAATGTCATCAATTGATAAACACTCCCCACTGACTATCCCAACTTGAGTCCAACCGTACTGCATCGGGCAGAAGTTGGGTGGCCTATAGCCTGTGGTCATGGCTAAGAAAACACCCTGCTAAGCAAATGGTCAAACGAATGTTCCGTTAAAAACGTTAAAACCCCGAATGCCTACGTTATTTTCGTTAAATCCTGCTTTAGCTCTATGAAGTCCGGCAAAATTGGTGGGTCGATGTGGCTCACAAAAAATGGGCCATGTCTGTGTTGATGTTGGTGGTTGCTAACTATATAGGGTAATTATTTAAAGGTTTTTTATTGTGGAGTGTCAGTATGGTGATCCATGTCAACCCACGCCGGCTCCGTCAATTTATAAGGAAAAAATAAATTCGACAAATTGTTGTGATTGGCTTCGCAAAGCGAACACATTCTCTCCACTGAAGCGGTCATTTGATCGTTTGCGGAGCCCAAAACAGCCTCTGTATGCTTTGTTTAAAGGGGTTATTTAGTGTGGAAAATTAACCTTTTTGTCACCGGGTGTGCGCAGGAGATTCAGAGGTGGCAGGAAGGGGGTGGAGGGTGTGGATATCAGGGCGGCAGGGATTGATTAGGGGGCGAGGTTACGTGGGACGAGAAACGGGGGAGTGAAGAGAGGTCCTGGGTTGACAGGTCCTGGGAGTTGGGAAAGGCTGCCAGCACCCAGCACCCAGCACCCAGCACCCAGCACCCAGCACCCAGCACCCAGCACCCAGCACCCAGCGTCAAAAAAGCCGGTCACAGGACCGGCTCAGAGGTTGATTTAAGGACTTACTGCGTCAGCAGCCGCTGCAGTTGGTCACGCAGGCTGATGAGCCTCTCACGCTGATTAGTGGCGCCGTGGCAGTGTTCCAGGATGTAGTCCATGGAGTTGAGCACGGTGCGCCAGCGTGGTGTTTTCGGCAGGGTTTCCTGACGCAGGTACTTGTCCAAGGTACGGGTTTGCAGGGTGCTGCGGTCGAGATATACCCGCCATAATCCGCTCTGCTCGGCAAAGGCGAACTTGGTCTGGCCGGTGTCGCTTTCCCAGTACTCCAGCGCTGTGGTCATGGCATCGACCAGAATCTCCCGCATCAGTTGCTGTTTGTTGCCACTGCGGTCACCGACTTTATCCGCCAGACGGGTAAACTCACCACCGAGCTCTTTGAGCTCCTGCAGCTTGTTTTTGTCTCCGTCAAAGGCGTAGCTCGACAGCGCCTCAACAGCGGTTTCCAGCTCCTGAATACGCGAGGTATTGGCACCAATTCCGGTATCGAATATGTACATGGCCTGGATTTCGTTGCCTTCAGGCATCTGCAGGATGTCACTGGAGTAACTGCAGCGTTTGTCTTCGATAAACAGGTCGACCTGGCCGCAGTAGTGTTCCTGTTTTACATCCAGGAACTTAGGGGCTATCAGTTCATCAGCACGGCTGCGTTTAAGCTGCTCGCGGCTGCGTCTGAACAGTTTACTGGCGGCCTGGTTGGCAAAGTGGATTTTGTGGTTCAGATCCAGACACAGAATGGCTTCCGGGGCGTTTTCCAGCTGCTCCAGCAGGCGTCCCTGGGTTTCGAGCAGGTTGGCTTCCACCAGCGCCCGCTGTTTCAGCTCGTTCTGCAGCGCTGTGTTCTCAAGCCTGCGTGTTTCGGCTTTACTGGCCTGAAGGTGCGCTTTAATCCGTGAAGCAAGTTCCAGCTTGTTAAACGGTTTGGTCAGGTAGTCGTTGGCCCCGGCATCAAAGCCGCGGACCCGGTCGTTGGTCTGGCTCAGGGCGGTGAGCATGATCACCGGCAGTTCTGCGTGGTCAAAGCGCTGACGTAACTGCTCACACACCTGGTAGCCGCTCATGCCCGGCATCATCACATCGAGCAGCAGCAGTTCCGGCTTTTCTTCATCCAGCAGTTCAAGGGTTTCCGGGCCATCGGCGGCGGTTTTTACCCGGTAGCCTTCCATTCTCAGGAAGCTGTCGAGGATCTGGCGGTTAACCGGCTCGTCGTCGGCGACGATGATCAGCTGGCCATCGCTGTTTTCCGGCAGAGAGTGACTTTCCTGCTGGGCTTCGCTGAGCTCTGGAGCCTGGAAATGTAAGTGTTCACTCTGCTCTCTGGCCTGTGAAATCTGATCATCGCTTGCCAGTGGCAGTGAGAAGCTGAAAGTAGTGCCAACCATAGGCTGGCTGCTGACGTACAGCGAGCCGCCCATCAGCTCGACCAGCTGGCGGCTGATAGACAATCCAAGACCGGCGCCCTGACGGTAGCGGTTGGCGTCCTGGCCGGCCTGGATCAACGGTTCAAAGATCATATCCAGCTGCTCTGCCGGAATGCCGTGACCGGTGTCTACCACCTGTACCCGGATAGCATCATCGAGCAGGGTGGCAGAGATAACGATCTTGCCTTCAGAGGTGTACTTAATTGCGTTGCCGACCAGGTTATACAGCACCTGCTCCATGCGCTGGGGATCGGCGCTGACCAGTGGCAGTTCGCTCGGGACCTGGTTGATGATACGGATTGACTTGTTACCCAACAGGTGCTGGGAGAGCTCCAGTACCAGCCGCGTGGCGTTGGACAGGCTGACGGCACTGGTCTGAATATCCAGGCTGCCGTAACGCATCTTGTGGTAGTCGAGCAGGTCATCGACCAGGGTCGCCAGCCGCTGACCACTGTTGATAATGATGTCCAGCTGGTGGCGCTGGTTGGCCGGAATAGGACCGTTTGCGCCTGAAATCAGTGCTTCTGCAATGCCTATCATGCCATGCAGAGGGGTGCGCAGCTCATGAGAGGTGGTGGCCAGAAACTCATCTTTAAGTTTATTGGCAACCTGCAGTTCGTCGTTTTGCTGGCGGATGATCGCCAGGTTGTTTTCCAGCTCTTCATTCTGGGTCCGGATCAGCTGGATTTTTTCCCGGATCGAACGTTGCATCCTGGCAAAAGCCACCGCCAGGCGCCCGATTTCGTCTTTGCGCTCGGTGGTAAACAGGTCATCCTGCAAATCACCCGCAGATACCCGCTCAGCCGACCAGGTTAGTTTGAGCAGTGGTGAAGTGATGAAGTTGGAAAGATAGTGAGAGCAGATAAATACCAGCACGATAGCGATCAGCATCACCACCACGAACAGTTTCTCCAGCTGATGAATACGTGCGTAAGCAACTTTTTCCGGCAGCTCGGTAACCAGCGCCCAGGTGATGTTGCGCAGGCGCACTGGAGCAAAGGCGGCGATGATGCTCTCACCATCCGCGTTCCTGAAGGATTTTACGGCTCTCTGTCCGCCCAGCGCGGCCTCTATGATGCTCAGGCTGTTATCTATCTGCTGCTGGTTGTTGGTCAGCAGGCGAGGACGAAGATCCTCACCGGCCAGCAGGTTAGTGATTTCATTATTGCCTTTGCCCTCATCGAACAGCGGCAGCAGCCGGGTCGCGGGCATTCTGAGCAGCGCATAGCTGTGCAGGTATCCCTGCTGAACGATTGGGGCGGCGAACCAGGAAACCTGTTCACCGTTCTCTTCGCTGAAATCCGAAATAAGGGTTGGGATTTCATCGTTGGCCAGGTCCAGCTGAGCCACCACGTCACGCAGGGCGCGGTAGGTTTTGCCGAGGTTGGAGTCTTTATACTTACCGGTTACCAGGCTGGTACCGAAGTTATCGTCTTTTTTAACGGAATAGGCTACGTTGCCGTCTACGTCGACCAGCAACAGGTCGTCAAAGTCTGAGCGTTTGAGCAGCTCGATGTAGGCCCAGTGGTAGCGCTTGTGCAGCAGGCGGTAACGCTCGCTGCCCACGTAGTCCCCGGACTCGGGCAATACCGAGGTCTTGACCTGGTTTCCTGAGCCAGTGACATAGCGTTGCTGGGCGTGTGCCCGGGCTTTTTCGATGTTTTCTCCCAGGTTCTGGAAGGCATTAACCAGACCGTAGAAGCGGCCGCCACTGGCGTAAGCCAGTTCTGAACGAACAAAACCTATCAGTTCAGATTCTTTGGAATAGAAGAAGTCTGCCAGTTGCTGTTGCTTACTGTCCCGGACGGAAATCAGGTGAGAGGTGCTCTGCTCCTCCAGGTCCTGACTGTGTGACTGAAGGAAAAACAGTGCCAGAACGGTGAGCGGGATAATACTGAGCGCCATAAAGGCGACCATAAGGGTGTGCTGCAGACGTTTGAATCTCTGTTTGCGATGGAACTTAAACATATATGGTACTCAATGCTTCCAAATGCAATCGGTGTCGGATGGTGATCCGATCCACTTATACGGTGTTTTTTTTCATTATCAAGTAAGTCAGCAGAATTTCGTGGAAGGCGGCGCAGTTTTGGCGGGGGGATGGGTAAAAAACACCCGGCTCAGGGGCCGGGCAGTTGACTTACTTTTTGGCGCGATATATGGCGAACTTGTTGGTTTTCGCCGGGATGTCGCAGTGACCAAACGCTTGCTCTATGATTGGCGGATAACGCAAAAAGCTGTTGGCGACAATGGTCATTTCGCCATCGTGAGCCAGATATTTTGGGGCATCGGCCAGCAGGGTTTCGGTGGCGCTGTAGCTGGTATCCAGACCAGCATGGAACGGAGGATTGCTGATCAGGTAGTTGTACGGACCCCGGATATCAGAGTAAACATCGCTGGCAAAGACTCTGCCTGCCAGGCCGTTTGCTTCCAGGGTGGCCTGGCTTGATGCGACCGCCAGTGCGCTGATGTCACACATCTCAAGCTCAATCCCGGGGAAACGGCTTGCCATATAAGCACCCAGTACGCCGGCGCCACAGCCAAAGTCGAGTACTTTTCCGTTAAGTTCCGGCAGGTTTTCCAGCAAAAGCTGGCTGCCAAGGTCAAATTCGCCGTGGCTGAATACGCCCGGCAGGCTCATGATGGTCAGTTTTTGTCCGGCGGCTTCCAGCGGGTAGCGCTTAAACCAGTCACTGAGATTAAACGGCTCAGGTGTCTCGCTGCACTGGCCCCAGTAGAAGGAGCAGCGGCGGGCAGAGTCGAATTTGGTGACCCGGCCATAAGGTTTAAACATTTTCTCTATGCTCTTGACGCCCGAGCGGTTCTCACCCACCACTACGATTTCACAATCGGTGCCAATTTTTGCCATCAGCATCGCCAGCAGGTACTGGGCTTCTGCTTTGGCTTTTGGCCAGTAGAGCAGCACCATATCTGCATCGCCGGCGTCGATAAGTTCCGCGCCAAAATGACTGGTCACCTGAGTGTAAGGCTGCAGCTGGCGGTGATAGCCATAGTTGGTGGTAAAAACAGATACCGACTGACAGTGTTTTGCCAGTTCAACCGGAAACAGGTCTTCTGCCTCTCCGGCAACAAGGACGTTTTTACCTTCAAAATAGGCCAGCTGGCGCTCGGCGATCTGGCTCGGGGCGGTGTAGTTGGACATAGGGAAACCATACAAAAAAGCGTGGGCGGATTGTCGCACAATCCGCCCACGGCTTAAAAGGCTTTAAGGTTAATTTCCTGCTCAGCTCTGGTCCTGACGGCTGAGGAAGTTCTGGAACTCTTCTTCGTACAGGTTAAACAACACGATGGTGATGGCGAAGATCAGCGGGCCATAGATAAGGCCAATCAGGCCAAACAGCTGAATACCACCCAGCAGGGAGAAGAAGATCATCAGGGTGCTCATACCGGCGCTGCCCTGCATCAGCAGCGGGCGCAGGACGTTGTCAATGGAGCCGACGATCAGAATGCTCCATACCAGCAGGAAGATGCCCCAGCCGGTGGTCCCGGTGATAAACAGCCAGGCGACAGCCGGAACCCAGATCAGCGCGGTGCCGACAACCGGGATAAAGGAGGCAAAAGCCATCATGGTGCCCCAGAACAGTCCCGGGAATCCGGCCAGCCACATACCGAAACCTCCGGCCATGCCCTGAGCAATCGCGGTGAGAAAAGAACCCAGCACGGCGGATTTGGATACCTTTTCAATTTCATTGAGCAGGCGATCTTCCTGGCTGCGGGAAAGTGGCAGGATATGCCGGACGGCGGCGATGATCTTGTCGTGGTCTCTCAGCAGGAAGAAGAGCACAAACAGCATCAGGAAGAAGTTGACCATAAAGCTGGTGGCATCACCAAGAATTTTTGCGCCAACAGCGACCAGCTGGGTGCCGAGGCCGGACAGGAGTTCTGCTGCCTTTTGGGCCAGCTGCTGTGGCTCAATAGCATCAAACGGCAGATATTTGTTGATGAAGTCAAACACCATCAGCACGTAAGGGTGATTGAGCGCCTCATGTATTCCGCCGTTGGTGCCCCACAGGTAGACGTTCTGGGAGACGCTGGCCGCCTGCTGAACAATGGCGGCAAACACCGCTAGCAATGGCATGACAATAATTACCGTCAGAAACAGGCAGGACACCACCGCGGAAGTGTTAGGGTATTTGGGCAACTTCTTTTCTACCCACTCATGAACCGGGAACATCAGCAGAGAGATGATAAAGGCCAGGACAATGGAGTTGATATAAGGCGCAACCAGCAGGAAGCAGGCCCAGGCAGCGGCTAGCAGGGCGGCGATGAGTACCCAGTGGCTGGACGACATTTTCAGTTTATTTGACACAGTCATACCCCGTCAGTGGTGTGGCTTTTGGCCAATAATGGCCAGAAAACCCGGCTTAATCAATGATTAATTACCGCAGGGGGCGGTGCTTAGCGGTGTGTTTGTGAGCGAAAACCAGTGCAGGGAGAGAATGATAAACCGGAAGCCGGTAAACTCTGATGGCTGTCGCAGCTTTTGCCGGATAATAAAAAAGGCTGGCACCAGGCCTGCCTTTGTCAGTGAGTGCGTGCCGGGTCAGGCTTCCTGGGCCAGAATGGCAAAACAGCGGTCAGCTGCATCCAGGGTAGCTTCAATCTCTTTGCTGCCGTGAGCCAGTGAGGTAAAGCTCGCTTCAAACGCAGATGGTGCCAGGTAAACACCGTGGTTCAGCATCAGGTGGAAGAAGCGCTTAAAGCGTTCCAGGTTACATTCGGTCACGTCCTGGTAACAGGTCACGCTCTCTTTGTCAGTAAAGAAGAAACCAAACATGCCGCCTACCTGGTTTACTACCAGCGGGATCTGGTGTTTTTCTGCCAGATGACGGAAGCCGTCTGCCAGCTGGCGGGTCTTGTTGGCCAGGCGTTTTTCGTTGCCTTCTTCTTTCAGCAGGCTCAGGCTGGCGAAACCTGCCGCCATAGCAACTGGGTTACCGGAAAGGGTACCTGCCTGATAAACAGGACCGGTTGGGGCGATGTACTGCATCACATCTTTGCGACCACCAAATGCGCCCACTGGCATACCGCCGCCGATCACTTTACCAAGGGTCGTCAGATCCGGTTTGATGTTGTAGTGCGCCTGCGCGCCGCCCAGGGCTACGCGGAAGCCGGTCATTACTTCGTCAAAAATCAGCAGTGCGCCGTGCTCATCACACAGTTCGCGCAGACCTTCGTGGAAGCCCTCTACCGGAGGAATGCAGTTCATGTTGCCTGCTACCGGCTCAACGATGATACAGGCGATTTCACCCGGGTTGGCTTCAAACAGCTCACGCACTGAATCGAGGTCGTTGAACGTCGCGGTCAGGGTGTGTTTGGCAAAATCAGCCGGAACGCCCGGAGAGCTTGGCTGACCCAGGGTCAGAGCGCCTGAGCCGGCTTTTACCAGCAGGCTGTCAGCATGGCCGTGGTAACAGCCTTCGAATTTCATGATTTTATCGCGGCCGGTAAAGCCACGTGCCAGGCGGATAGCACTCATGGTCGCTTCGGTCCCCGAGCTCACCATGCGCAACTGCTCCATGGATGGGACCAACTCAGATACCAGCTCAGCCATGGCGATTTCTATTTCAGTCGGCGCGCCAAAACTCAGGCCGCGCTGAGCCGCATCGATCACCGCATCGCGGATCACCGCGTGGTTGTGACCCAGGATCATTGGTCCCCATGAGCCCACGTAGTCGATATAGGCTTTGCCATCCGCATCAAAAATAAGCGGCCCGTCCGCACGCTCGATAAACAGCGGCGTGCCACCCACACCATTAAACGCACGAACCGGTGAGTTAACCCCACCCGGAATAGTTTGCTGAGCCTTTTGATACAGATCGGCTGACTTGCTCATGGATTTATCCTCTTAGTTTTATTCCGCAGGCATTGTACTCTTTAACAGGATTTTTGCATCAGCGGGAGTAAAAAAGTGAAGACTCAGGCGCTGGGCCCTTGGCTCTGGGCTCTGGGGGAGATCGCAGGGAGTGCAGAGCGTTTAAAGTGAATGTGTTAGTTGACATGCGTCCAGAGTAATTAAAATATCATGCAGCGCCCAGCGCCCAGCGCCCAGCGCCCAGCGCCCAGCGCCCAGCGCCCAGCGCCCAGCGCCCAGCGCCCAGCGCCCAGCGCCCAGCGCCTGGTTATTAATACTTGAACGCAATACTCAGGTATTAGATAATCCCCGCTATTACAATTAGCCGGGATAACCCGGAATTACAGATTTAGAGAGGTCTTTGTGAGCGAAGTACAAGTTCCCCTGTCGTTTTCGGATGCGGCAGCCTCGCGGGTTAAGGTGCTGATTGCTGAAGAGGAAAACCCGAACCTGAAGCTGCGTGTGTACATTACCGGCGGTGGTTGCAGTGGTTTTCAGTACGGCTTTACTTTTGATGAGAAAGTAAATGAAGGCGATATGGTGATTGAAAACCAGGGCGTGACTCTGGTGGTAGACCCTATGAGCCTGCAGTACCTGATTGGCGGTAAAGTGGATTACACCGAAGGGCTGGAAGGTTCCCGCTTCTTCGTGGATAACCCGAATGCGACCACTACATGTGGTTGTGGCGCTTCTTTCAGCGTCTAAGAAATAAGAAAGACGGAATAAACGGAAACCAACGCTCGGCGGGGTTTCCGTTTTTACTTTATTATGCTTACAAACCAAGTTTGAGCACTGGCGGACAGATTCTTTAAAAGAAGTCCGATACACTTAAACGATACAGAACCAAATTTTACCGGCAGTAGGATGTCGCCGGTCCACACAAATAAGCAAGGATTGTGCTATGCCAGGCATTCGCTTACGCGGTTTCATTTCTCAGCGTCCGTGGCTGATCTCCCTTATTCTGTTTTGCCTGCTGTCCCTGTGGCTGGGCATGGGCATGTTGCGTGCTGAAGAGCCTCCCGCTCAGGAGAAGAAAAAGGACCAGACTGTCCCTCTCGCCAAAGTCGCCTTTGAATCCTTTATAGCGGTGCCAACCTGGCGCAATATTGATCTCTATGGCCGTACCGCCCCGGACCGGGAAGCCCGGCTGGGCGCAGAAATCGCCGGGAAGGTGGTTAAGCTTGAGGTTGAAAAAGGCGATGCGGTAATAAAGGGTCAGCCGATAGCCCAGATTGATAAAGGTGACCTGGAGATCCGGCTTGAAAAGGCCAAAGCGGTGCTGGCGGTCAAAGAGAAAGAGTTTAAGGCGGCCAAATCGCTGAAAAGCCGGGGGCTTCAGGGTGAAGTAGCCTACAGCAGTGCCCAGGCAGCATTGACTGAAGCGCAGGCGATGGTCGAAAACGCCCGTTTGTCTTTACGTAATACTCAAATCCGGGCCCCATTTGATGGCGTGGTGGATAAGCTGTTTGTTGAGGTCGGGGATTTTGTCGGCATGGGTGACCCGGTTGCCAATCTGCTCGACCTGCATTCGCTGGTGATTGAAGCGGATGTCAGCGAGCAGCACGTTCATCAGCTCAAAGACGGTCAGACAGCACAGGTACGGCTGGTGACAGGAGAGGTGCTGGAAGGAAAACTCAGCTATCTGTCGCGTATCTCTTCACCGGCGACCAACACCTTCGATATAGAAATAACCATTCCTAATCCGGGCCAGATGATTTCTGCCGGGATCAGCGCAGAAGTCACCCTGACTCTGGATAAACAACTGGCGGTAAAAGTTACCCCGGCGATGCTGGCGCTTGATGCAGACGGTAACCTGGGGGTTAAAACCCTGACCGGTGAGCGGGTGAAGTTTGTTCCTATCCAGCTGGTGAAAGCTGAGCAGGACGGTGTCTGGCTGACCGGGCTGGGCGAGCAGGTGGACATCATTACTGTCGGCCAGGGCTTTGTCCGGGACGGCGACCAGGTTATCGCGGTTCGTAAACAGTAAGGAGCGGCTATGTTTGGAGTAATTGACGCGGCCCTCTCCAGGGCGCGCACCATGATGACCCTGCTGGTGCTGATCCTGATTGCCGGTGTGGGCACTTATCTGTCGATTCCCAAGGAGTCGAGCCCGGATATCACCATTCCTATTATTTATGTGTCTGTGGGCCACCAGGGGATTTCGCCTGATGATGCCGAGCGTCTGCTGGTTCGTCCGATAGAGCAGGAACTTCGCTCCATTGAAGGGGTGAAAGAGATGACGGCGACCGCCTCTGAAGGTCACGCTTCGGTCACGCTGGAATTTAACGTTGGGGTTGATCTCAACAAGGCGATGGCCGATGTGCGTGAAGCGGTGGACCTCGCCAAACCAAAACTGCCGGCAGACAGTGATGAGCCGACGGTCAATGAAGTCACCCTGGCTTCAGCCCAGCCGGTCCTGTCTGTAGTGCTCTACGGCACCGTTCCTGAGCGCACCATAGTGCAGATCGCCCGGGAGCTGCGTGACAAGCTGGAGAGCTATCGTCAGGTGCTGGAAGTGGACATTGCCGGTGACCGGGAAGATGTGGTTGAGATCATTGTAGACCCGCTTTTGATGGAGAGTTACGGGCTTGATCAGGGTGATATCTATAACCTGATCGCGCTGAACAACAAGGTTGTCGCAGCGGGGTACGTGGATACCGGTTACGGCCGTTTCTCGGTCAAAGTGCCGTCGGTATTTGATTCCCTCAAAGATGTGCTGGAACTGCCGGTAAAAGTGGATGACAAGCAGGTGATCACCTTTGCCGATATCGCTACCGTGCGCCGTGCATTCCGCGATCCGGAGAGCTTTGCCCGCCTGGACGGTGAGTCCGCCGTGGTGCTGGATGTGAAAAAGCGCGCCGGGGAAAACATTATCGAGACGGTGGATCTGGTTAAAACGGTGCTGGAAAAAGCGCAGCAGCGGGAAGACTGGCCAGGTAACCTGATGGTGAAATACACCTGGGATGAGTCCAAAGACGTTAAAATCATGCTTAACGATCTGCAGAATAATATCCTGTCGGCAATTATTCTGGTGGTGATTGTTATCATCGCGATTCTGGGGATGCGGACCGCACTGCTGGTGGGGATCTCGATCCCGGGTTCGTTCCTGACCGGTCTGCTGGTGCTGTCGGTATTTGGTCTTACGATCAATATTATTGTGTTGTTCTCGCTGATCATGGCCGTCGGCATGCTGGTGGACGGGGCCATTGTAGTCACCGAGTTTGCCGACCGGCGAATGCAGGAAGGGACGCCGCGCAAAGAGGCTTATCGCGATGCCGCCAAACGTATGGCCTGGCCGATAACCGCTTCGACCGCAACCACCCTGGCCGCGTTTGCGCCCCTGCTGTTCTGGCCGGATATTACCGGCGAGTTCATGAAATACCTGCCACTGACGCTTATCGCGACCCTGACCGCTTCACTGGTGATGGCGCTGTTGTTTGTGCCTGTGCTTGGTGGCCTGATAGGGCGACCGCAAAACGTAAAACCGGAAGTGCGCGCGGAAATGGTTGCGCTGCATGATGGCGAGTTTGATAAAGCGACCGGTATCACCTGGCTTTATTACCGCACTCTGGCGATAGCGATCCGCCACCCGGTGAAGATACTGCTGAGCGCGATTCTGGTCGCGGTCGGCGTTGGTGTGGGGTATGGCAAAGCAGGGCTTGGTGCCGAGTTTTTCCCGGAAGTGGACCCACCGTTTTTTAACGTTAAGGTTCGCTCGTACGGTGACCTATCGATAGCAGAAAAAGACACCATCATGCGTGAGGTTGAGCAGGTGATGCTGGGCCACGAGGAGTTTGAGAGCGTCTATACCCGCACCGGTGGTAACGATGTGATCGGTCAGATCCAGATCAAGCCGGTTGACTGGCAGTATCGCCGTAAGGTGAAAGTGGTCATCGATGAGCTGAGGGCGCTGACTGACCCGTTCCCGGGAATTGAGATCGAGTATAAGTTCCCGGATGCCGGTCCGCCGGTGGAAAACGATCTGGTGATCGAGCTGTCAGCGAGACTGCCGGGGAACCTGGATGAGGCTGCGAAAATGGTGCGCCACTGGGCGGATAACAATCCGGCCTTTACCAATATCAGTGATGATTCGAGTAAGGAAGGTATCGACTGGCAAATTGATATCCGCCGGGATGATGCTTCCCGCTTTGCCGCCGATGCGACCCTGGTGGGGAACACGGTTCAGTTTGTGACTAATGGTCTTAAGATCGGTGATTATCTGCCCGATGACGCCAGTGAAGAGGTCGATATCCTGGTTCGCTTCCCGGAAGAGAAGCGCGATATTGGCCGCTTTGATCAGCTCAGGGTGAAAACCCCGGCCGGTCTGGTACCGATCACCAACTTTGCCAGCATTACCCCGGACAGAAAGCAGGACACCATCCACCGGGTAGATGGCCACCGGGTACTGAACATCAAAGCGGATATGGCCGAAGGTTATAACCTTGCGCTGGAGCTGCCAAAGATAGCGGCATCGCTTGAAGAGCTCGGCCTGCCATCGGGCGTTGAGTTTAAGTTGCGTGGTCAGAATGAAGAGCAGGAGAACTCGTCAGCCTTCCTTCAGAGTGCATTTATCGTTGCGCTGGCGGTGATGGCGCTTATCCTGATCACCCAGTTCAACAGCTTCTACCAGGCATTGCTTATCCTGTCTGCGGTACTGTTTTCTACTGTGGGCGTGTTTGCCGGACTGCTCATCTTCCAGCGTCCGTTTGGGGTGATCATGTCCGGTATCGGGGTGATCGCACTGGCGGGTATCGTGGTGAACAACAATATCGTACTGATTGATACCTACAATCAGCTTCGCAGACGCGGCCTGGATAAAGAGCATGCCATCCTGCGCACCGGGGTGCAGCGTCTTCGTCCGGTATTGCTGACCACGGTGACCACCATCCTGGGCCTGCTGCCGATGGTACTGGAGATGAACATTGACCTGATTAACCAGAAGATCGAGTTCGGTGCTCCGAGTACCCAGTGGTGGTCTCAGCTGGCGACAGCGGTGTCTGGCGGTCTGGCTTTTGCTACCGGTCTGACCCTGGTTCTGACCCCGTGTCTGCTGATGCTGGGAAGGGAGCCCAAACCGGAACCGGAAGAGCCGCCGGAGGCAGAGAAGCCAGAGCTGCTACCTGAGCAATAAAGTATGTTAGAATCGGGCGCTTATTCAGAACATGAATAAGCGCTTTTTTTGTTTGTTAAGGATTTACCCCCGCTATGACACTACGCAATGCTCTACGCCGTTTTGACAGTTACCGCCGTGACAAGATGGGCAATTCGGAATCCCTGCTGTATAAACTGCTGGGAAACACCCGCAGCTTTGAAGAGAAGCTGCTTTCGCCAGAGCAGGTCAAAAGGGTGATGGTGATCCGTAACAACAAACGCATTGGCAATATGTACTTTATGCTGCCATTCCTGCGTGAAGTGCGCCGCCAGTACCCGAACGCACAGATTGACCTGTTGCTCAACGAACCCTGGCAGGGACAGGTATTTGCGGAGATGGGCTTTACCAATATCTCGTACTCACACTTTTCGTTTAAGGGGCTGGGTAAATGGCTGAGCTGTATGTCAGCGCTGAAAAAAGAGCGCTATGACCTGGTGCTGGTACCATATTCTTCGGTAGGCGATTCGATGATGTGCGCCATGCTGGATGCCCGTAACAAGGTCGCCGAATACAATCCACGCCGTCAGTTAGCTGCACCTCACTCAAATCCGCCGGTGAACCGTAAGATTCACGCTGCGCTGGAGAGCCTGGATGTTCTGACGGCAATGGGACTGACGCTGGATGAGCAGTATGACCACACCATGGAGTTCAGTGATACGGAGCTGGAGCAGGGTGGAAAAGTAGCAGCAGAGTTGAAAGGCGATCATCAGGGTATTACCCTAGCGTATTTCCGTGGTGCACGCGGTGAGAAGCTGCTCGACGAAGCTACCTGGACCACCATTCTGGATAAACTCGAGCAGGGCAGCGACAAGCCGGTACAGTGGGTTGAAATCCTGAGCCCGGATATCACCGCACCTCTGGTTTCCGGCCGCAAAACCTTCCAGTCCAAAGATATGCGTCACCTGGCAGCAGTGCTGAAACAGATGGATGCCTTCATCTGTTGCGACACCGGCCCGCTCCACCTGGCAGACGCCGCTGGCGCCAGCTGTATCGGCATCTTCACCCACACCAATACCATCCGCTACGGCCTGCTGGGCCAGAACTGCGTGGATGTGGATGGGCTTGATTCGCTGGATGGGGAAGAGATTTTCACCCGATTGGGACTGACAACGCCGAAAGCTGAGTAATAGCCAGATAAAAAAGAGGCAAGCAGGTAA
Source organism: Vibrio sp. 9-16B-A1 (assembly GCF_056726165.1). Classification (NCBI taxonomy): domain Bacteria; kingdom Pseudomonadati; phylum Pseudomonadota; class Gammaproteobacteria; order Vibrionales; family Vibrionaceae; genus Vibrio; species Vibrio sp. 9-16B-A1. Next base: position 240,705 of record NZ_JBSDZD010000006.1, on the reverse strand, counting down.
TGCTTGCCTCTTTTGTTTGTCAGGGGCACAGTTTCGAACCTCGAACCTCGAACCTCGAACCGCTTTTTACCCCACCGGCATTAACAACTGCTGATATTTCTCCAGCTGAGCCAGTTTCATCTGAGCTTCCCCGATAAAGGTCTGCTTAGCATTGCCTTTCAGTGACTTGGACTGAGGCAGTTTTACCGTGCGCGGGTTTTTGTGCACGCCGTTGACCAGGAACTCGTAGTGCAGGTGAGGGCCGGTTACCCGGCCGGTGCCGCCAAGTGTTCCGACGGTCTGCCCCTGTTTTACCCGCTGGCCGGTTTTCACTGAGCGGCGCTTCATGTGCAGATACTTGGTAATGTAGGTGTTGCTGTGGCGGATAAACACATAGTTTCCGTTAAAGCGGTTATAACCGGCTTTTTCCACGATACCGTCACCAGCTGCCCAGATAGGGGTGCCAACAGGCGCTACATAATCGGTACCACGGTGTGCTTTTACCCTGCCGGTAACCGGATGCAGACGGCGGGGGTTGAAGTTGGAGCTCACGTAGCGGAAGTTGATCGGTGAGCGCAGGAACGCTTTCTTCATCGCCCGGCCGTTCTCGTCGTAATAGTTACCGCTCTTGCTGTCGCGAATGGCCTTAAAGGTGTCACCCTGGTTGGTGAAGACCGCTGCGATGATGTTGCCGCGCCCCATTTTTTCGCCTTCAACCAGCTTTTCTTCATACAGCACCTGAAAGCTGTCACCGCCACGAATATCCAGGGCAAAATCGATATCCCAGCCAAAAATACCAGCAAGCTCCATGATCTGGTTGGCGGTCAGGCCGGCGCTGACACCGGCGTTCCAGAAACTGGAGGTGATTTTGGCTTCTGCGTAGTTGTACTGAATATCAACTTTCTTTTTATCCAGCTTTGAGCTGAATCCTTTGTCGGTTTTGGTTATCTGGAAGGTTTCGTAGTCGTTGATGATGCGGTTGAGCTGAACCAGCTGATTGTCTTCATCGAAACCAAACATGAGTTTGTTGCCTGGGCGGAGCCGGGAAAGCTGGTCATTGATGGCTTTTTCACTGCTTATAAGGTTGTGCAGCAGGCGGGCAGAGAGGCCGATTCGGTTAAACAGCACAGCTGCGCTTTCGCCGGAACGAACGGTATGAGACTCCCAGCGAATCATGGTGGTCGGGACAATGGTCTCTCCCGGGCTGAGTGCTTCAGTGTCCAGTGTCAGCGGGTAGAGTTTGCCGACTTCCAGAATGGTCTGGTGCTGCCTGAGTTGTTTTGCATCGGGAAGGAAAAACACCGCGATAATCACGATGGCGGAGAAGAAGCCGATCCACAGCTTATGTATCAGGGGAAGACGAGCAAATTTAGACATCTGAATCCATCATGCCTGGCAGTACAATAAAAATAAGCAATAACTGAGTCTAACTGGTTTCAAAACCGAGCGCTATTCTAGTACACTGCCCTGATATGATTTTTTTGCCAATTCTGTGGGAGTGAACAAAAATGGCGAGTTTTGAAGCGGCACTGGCGGAGATTAAGCGCGGTGTAGAAGAGCTTATTCCGGAAGAAGAGCTGATTGCAAAGTTAAAAGAAGATCGTCCGCTGCGTATTAAACTGGGTGCGGATCCGACTGCGCCAGATATTCACTTGGGCCACACGGTTATTTTCAATAAGCTGCGTCAGTTCCAGGACCTGGGGCACGAAGTGACTTTCCTTATCGGTGACTTCACCGCGATGGTGGGTGACCCATCGGGCAAGAACAAGACCCGTCCACCGCTGAGCCGTGAAGACGTTCTGCGTAACGCGGAAACCTACAAAGAGCAGGTATTCAAAATCCTGGACCCGGCTAAGACCAAAATTCAGTTCAACTCTGAGTGGCTGTCTGAGCTTGGCGCTGAAGGCATGATCCGTCTGGCTGCGAACCAGACTGTTGCACGTATGCTTGAGCGTGATGACTTCAAAAAGCGTTACGCAGGTGGCCAGCCTATCGCTATCCACGAGTTCATGTACCCGCTGCTGCAGGGTTACGATTCAGTAGCTATGGATACCGACGTTGAGCTGGGTGGTACTGACCAGAAGTTCAACCTGCTGATGGGCCGCGAGCTGCAAAAAGCGCATGGTCAGAAGCAGCAGGCTGTTATCATGATGCCACTGCTGGTGGGCCTGGACGGCGAGAAGAAGATGTCCAAGTCTGCGGGTAACTACATCGGTATCAGCGAAGCACCAGGCGAGATGTTTGGTAAGCTGATGTCTATCTCTGATGATCTGATGTGGAAATACTACGAGCTGCTGTCATTCCGTCCTCTGCCAGAAATCGAGCAGTTTAAAGCGGACGTTGCGGCGGGTAAAAACCCACGTGACATTAAGATCCTGCTGGCGAAAGAGATCATCGCCCGCTTCCACAGCGAAGCAGATGCTGATGCAGCGGAGCAGGAGTTCATCAACCGCTTCCAGAAAGGCGCAATGCCTGAGGAGATGCCGGAATTCGAATTTGAAGCGGGTATCGCAATCGCTAACCTGCTGAAAGAAGCCGGTCTGGTTGGTTCTACTTCAGACGCAATGCGTATGATCCGCCAGGGCGCAGCGAAAATTGACGGCGCTAAAGTGGAAGATACCAAACTGACTCCTGAAGCAGGCACTGCGGTTTACCAGGTAGGTAAGCGCAAGTTTGCGCGGGTTACAGTTAAGTAAATCTGGCGTGTGCTGAGATTTTGATGAAAGGCTTCCGGTTGGGGGCCTTTTTGTTTTTTGGGCCTAGGTCCTAGGGCTTGCTGTAACTATTGTGAATAAGAGTATGTTTTGGATTGACGGTACGGCAGGTATGACGTCGTTCTGCGTGCAGAACCCAGAACCCAGAACCCAGAACCCAGAACCCAGAACCCAGAACCCAGAACCCAGAACCCAGAACCCAGAACCCAGAACCCATTTTCCCTTTGCCTCTTCCGCATCCCGCCTATATAATACCCGCGCTGCAAAGTGCAGCTACTTTTGGAGTTAAACATGAACAATACCGACCATCCCCCAAGTAGTAAGGGAGAAAAATAAACCGCTTCGGTATTGGCGACTCCGCCCTGCCTGAGCGGCAGGGATAACTTTTCAAATTTTCCCCTCGTATTTTTCTCCTGTTTATTGCTTTAAGGGCGCTACGCTTCCGGTACTAGGTACTAGGTACTAGGTACTAGGTACTAGGTACTAGGTACTAGGTACTAGGTACTAGGTACTAGGTACTAGGTACTAGGCACCAGGCTTTAGTACCGGTAAACCTGCTTGCAGGACCCAGGACCCAGGACCCAGGACCCAGGACCCAGGACCCAGCGCTCTTATTTGGTCGTTACCAGCTAATCGGGAGATTCGCCATGACGGTAATTCATTCTACTCTGTATTCAGCAGAGGAAATCGGCGCAGCGCACAGCGCGTTTCGTCAGTATGACCAGGAAACTCAGCTTCACCTTTTAACGGTAATGCCGATTGAAGAAGCGGTTGAGATATTACATCAGTGCAAAGTGACCAATGTGCACTGGTATTTACAAAAACTTGAAGAGCAGGGGCACAACAAGCGAGCCCGTCATTATGCTATGCAGCTGGGTCTGAACTTTTCTGAGGCGGAAACTGCTCAGGATTATCTGGCGACCAGTGTGCTCGCTCACTTTCGTCAGCGGGTCGGCTGGATTGTGGCCCTGGCTCTGTTGGGTATCGTATCGGGCCTGATTATCGCCCAGTATGAAGACACCCTGAGCCAGCTGGTACTGCTTGCTGTCTATATGCCGGTGATCGCGGCAGCGGGTGGTAATACCGGCTCACAGGCGGCAACCCTGGTTATCAGGGCGCTGGCAACCGGTGAGCTTAAAAAGCGTCAGTGGCTGCATGTGCTGTGGAAAGAGAGCCGGATTGCGCTTTGCCTGGCGGCGGTGATCGCTCTGGTGATCATGATGCGGGTGCTGCTGTTCAGCGGTGAGAGTTCAACGGGCGGGTTTGACCTGAATACCATTGCCATTGCAATCTCGGTGGCGCTGTTTATTCAGGTCACGCTGTCGACCACTCTCGGCGGTTTGCTGCCGATCCTGGCCCGGGCCTGTAACCTTGACCCGGCGGTACTGGTCAGCCCGGTGCTGGCGTCAGTGGTCGATATTTCGGGGATCTGGATCTACTTTACTGTGGTGAACCACTTCCTCGGGCTGTCTTAACCAGCTCGTTATAGAACTGCTGTTCAAACTGATAAATCGGGGCGGGCGTCTTTGGCGCATCGTCCCTTTTTATTGGGTGGTAGTCACTGACAAACTGAACAAACAGGCTTTGTGGCTGGCCTTTATCATCCACCACATATCCCGCCATATTATAAGTACCGTACAGTGAGCCACTCTTTGCCTGAAGGTGACCTTTTACCGGCTCCTGGCGCATGCTGCGGCGGTACTTCAGCGTGCCACTCTCACCAGCGACCGGCAGCAGCCTGATGAAATCCAGCTGCTTATCGTTTTGCCAGATGTATTCCAGCACCTGCGCCATGTCCTGGGCGGTCAGGCGGTTGTTGCGTGACAGACCTGAACCATCGGCCAGTACCGCGTGCTCCAGGTCGATGCCGGTATGACTGTAGAGGATCTGCTTGATCGCTTCGGTGCCGTTATTAAAGCTGCCAGGCTGGTGGAAGAAGTGCGCGCCGAGGGTTTTGGTCAGATTGTCTGCGATCAGGTTGTCAGACTTTTTCAGCATGGTATCGAGCAGATTGCTCAGAGGCTCTGAACGGTGGCTGGCGACCATGACTCCCTGCTGTTTAACGTTACGCTGGCGGATCTGACCTCTCAGTTTTACTCCGTTCTCTTTCAGGATCCGTTCCAGCACCTGGCGGGTGTAGTCATAGGTATCCTGCAGGGCAAACTTAAGTGGCAGCGGCTTATCCCGCTTCAGCATACAGCCGGAGAGGTGGTAGTTGTTGCCTTTGGTGGTGGTCAGTTCCAGTTCGCACTGACGGGATTTCTTGGCCACTTTGTTCAGTGCAATCGCCATGGTGGAAACAGAGATCGGCTGGTGCTCAGGCACATAAACCTGAGTACGGCCGCTCTTCAGGTTTTTAACCGAAGCCTGAACGCAGTTTCTGTCCAGGGTAATCGCACTGGCCGGTGCACTGTAGCAGACACCAAGTACGTCCCATGGCCAGCCCACACCACGCTCATAACCGGTAAAAATGCTGGCATCCAGGTAGAGATTGGAAGGGTTGGTCATGCCGCCGGCTTTGGCCTGACGGATAAGGGCGCTGAGGTGCTCGTTGGTCAGGGTTGGATCGCCGCTGAAGCGGATCACGTATTCTGAGCCAATACGCTCTATACGGGTCTCAAAACGAAACGCATCGCCCAGCTCAAACTTAGCGGCCAGTGCGGTCAGTATCTTCATGGTGCTGGCAGGGGGAAACAACTGGGTATGATTCACTTCCAGCTCGCTGCCGCTGAGATCGGCGGTCACCAGGCTCGCACGGCTGCCCGGGGGCAGTTTGTTTAATCCAGTCTCTGCCAGCACGGTAGTACTGACAAGGGCGCAAAGCAGCAGCCAAATTCGCATAACAGGGTTTCCAGCCAAGTGTTTCCGGGCTGTTAATTATAGCAGGGCAGGATATGGGGGGACAGGCATAAAAAAACGCCCGTAAAAGCGGACGTTTTTGGGATTCATATTTAGCTGAAAGCCAAATTAGAAGTCGTAACGCAGACCCAGTACAGCCTGGTCCTGAGAAGCGAACTTACCAACTTTGTCTTCTTTCAGCAGGTTGAACTCGTAAGAAACGTAAGAACGGAAGTTAGCGTTGAAGAAGTAAGTTGCATCAACAGCGAACGCGTCTACGTTTGCTTCTTTTTCAGAACCATCGTCTAGGTCTGAACGGTTGTAAGTAGTGGTGAACTTAGCCTGACCCAGGGTGTAAGCAGCAGCGAGTTCGTAACCGTTTTGTTTCAGCTCGTCAGAAGACGCTTTTACATCATAATCTGCACGAGTGTAAAGACCTGCAACGTAGAAGTCACCAAACGCGTATGAAGCACCCAGCATGTACTCAGATGCATCAGTTACTTGGTTGTCAAATACGTGGCCGTTTTGCTTAGCGTAAGCCGCTGTTACACGAGCGCCAGTTTCGCCGATGTTGTAGATACCAGAAAGCGCGTAACCTTCGTTCTCGTCGCTCTTAGCTACAGTGTCTTTGTTTGCATCAGCACGGGTTGCAGAAGCGAATGCGTAGTTAGCACGGATTTCAAAACCGTTGAACTCACCAGCGTAAGCGATAGAGCGGTCTGGACGGTCAGCTACGTCGAACTTAGGAGCTGCACCGTTACCGTGGTAAGCCATGATATCAGTGAAGTCAGTTACTGCAGCCAGAGAACCTTTAACAGTACCCATGGTGATTTCACCGAAGTTGCCGCCGATACCAGCGAACATGTAACGGTGCTCCAGAGTGTCAGAGTCTTTTTTCGCTTTGGTTTTAGAGTCGTCGTACTTAGTTGCATTGTATTCACCCTCGTAGAAACCCAGACCGTACAGTTCGTCAGTCAGCTGAGTTTTACCCAGGAAGTTCAGACGTACGCGAGACTGGTCTTCTACTTTACCGTCTTGCAGAGCCAGACGTGCTTCAACACGGCCGCCCATTTCGATAGTAGATGCGTCAGTTTTTGCGATTTCAGCAGCAGTAGCGCCGGTGCTTGCAGCTGCAGCAACAGCCAGAGCAATCAGTTTTTTGTTCATTGCTTTCTAAGTCCTAATTGATAGTCCATAAATTAAGCAGGCGGGAGGGTCCGCTCTGCTAAATGAAATGCGCCAATACCCGGCAGCAATAATGCCCGTGACATCACTCGCATTTCGTTGGTGGGAGAGTTGTACCCCTAAAGTTCACTGTGAGGGTAGTAAAATGTTGTAAAAGCTCTGACTGAACACTGTTTTATTATCTTTTTTTATCTTTAAATTTCAATCTAAACAATGGTTTGTGTGTTTTGTGTTCGTTTATATAAAAGCTGTATTTGATAATGTTTTTTGTTTTGGCCCGGGATTTCAACCCGATTTGTGAGCTTTGATTATTTTATAAATTGTATTACGCAAAATGATTAACCCCCTGAATGAAAGGCGAAATGTGATCGGGACCACGCTTTTTAGGTGACCTGCTGAGCAACTTTTATTACACTAGAGAAAATCTGTTTTTGAATTTGCCTCACTTGAACCACTGTTGGTGCGAGTGGGTTTTTTGTTGCCTGAAGAAAGGGCATGCCCTTGTCTTTAGCTATGAGGTTACCAATGGAAAAAGTCCCAATGACGACCAGCGGCGAGAAAAAGCTGCGTGAAGAACTGGAAGTGCTGATGAAGCGCCGTCCGCTGATTTCTGAAGCTATCGCTGAAGCCCGTGAGCTGGGCGACCTTAAAGAGAACGCGGAATACCACGCTGCCCGTGAAGAGCAGGGTATCTGTGAAGCTCAGATCCGTGACATTGAATACAAGCTGTCTGTTGCTCAGGTTATTGACGTAACCAAGATGGAAAACACAGGTAAAGTGATTTTCGGTACTACAGTGTCGCTTATTGATATTGATACTGACCAGGAGCACACTTACCAGATCGTCGGTGACGACGAAGCGGATATTAAAGCAGGCAAGATTTCTGTCAGCTCACCAATCGCACGCGGCCTTATCGGTAAGATGGAAGGCGATGAAGTCTCTATTAACACCCCGGGTGGCGCGAAAGATTACGAAATCGATAAGGTTGAGTATATTTAATCGCGGTCGCGAGGTTCGTGGGACGTGGTTCGCGGAAGGGCGGCGTTTCACTGACAGCGGATACAAAAAAGGTCGCATAATGCGACCTTTTCTTTTTTCTTGCCCAGAGCCCAGAGCCCAGAGCCCAGAGCCCAGAGCCCAGAGCCTTTATTTACGCGGCAGCTCGATCTTACGCGCTTCAGACTGGCGGAACAGAACCAGGGTTTTACCGATGGTTTGTACTTTTTCCGCTTTGGTTTCGCGTACGATAGCGTCGATGATCAGGTTTTTGGTTTCGCGGTCTTCTGACGCGACTTTCACCTTGATCAGCTCGTGGTGGTCCAGAGCGATTTCGATTTCTGCAAGCACGGCCTCAGTTAATCCATTTGCGCCCATCAGCACTACAGGTTTCAGACTGTGTGCCAGGCCTTTGAGATGCTGCTTTTGTTTTGTGCTTAGGTTCATTATGCGGCCAAATTTCTTTACTATTAGGGTTGAAAACCCGCATTTTAACGCCATCTATGCTGGAAGACTACCGTTTATTCAATTACCGGACAGACGGGGCAGCAGCCAACAGAGCGAAACAGGATTCAAATGAGTAAACAAAAGCACTCGGCCAGCTCAGGCCGATGGTTGAAAGAACACTTTGATGACAAGTACGTAAATGAAGCCAAAAAGAAGGGCTATCGTTCGCGTGCTATCTTTAAAATTGAAGAAATTCAGGACAAAGACAAACTTCTGAAGCCGGGCCAGACCGTGGTTGACCTTGGTGCAGCGCCAGGTGGCTGGTCACAGTATGCGGCAAAGATTGTCGGTCAGGAAGGTCAGGTGATTGCCTGTGACATTCTGCCGATGGACTCAATTGCCGGTGTGGCATTTCTTCAGGGGGACTTCCGTGAGGAGGCGGTACTGGATGCATTGCTTGAGCGTATTCAGCCGGATATGGTCGATGTGGTGATGTCTGATATGGCACCAAACATGGCCGGTAACCTGGCGGTGGATCAGCCACGCGCTATGTATCTTGTTGAACTGGCACTGGATATGTGTCGACAGGTACTGGCCCCGGGTGGTAGCTTTGTGGTTAAGGTTTTCCAGGGGGAAGGCTTTGACCAGTACATGAAAGATGTCCGTGACATGTTTAAGGTGGTGAAAATCCGTAAACCGGATTCATCCCGGGCACGCTCACGCGAAGTCTACATCGTGGCTACCGGTTATAAAGGCTAATACCTGGTTACAAATTAACACTGTGGCTACAGCCGAGAAACTGTAGTACCCTACCTTTTAATTACAAATAGTTATCGCGAGGCTGACACCTTGAGTGACATGGCAAAAAATTTAATATTGTGGCTTGTGATCGCCGTAGTGCTGATGTCAGTGTTCCAGAGCTTTGGCCCTGGGGAAAACAATGGCAGAACAGTGGATTACACCACATTCGTACAGGAAGTTGGCCAAGGCCAGATTCGGGAAGCGCAGTTTAAAGACAGGGAGATCGTCTTCTACCGTCGTGATAACTCGCGTTACGTCACCTATATGCCGGTGTACGACAACAAACTGCTTGATGATCTGATCAACCAGAACGTGAAAGTAGTGGGTACACCACCGGAAGAGCAGAGCCTGCTGGGCACCATCTTTATTTCATGGTTCCCGATGATTCTGCTTATCGGTGTGTGGATTTTCTTTATGCGCCAGATGCAGGGCGGCGGTGGCAAAGGCGCCATGTCGTTCGGTAAGAGCAAGGCGCGTATGATGAGCGAAGAGCAAATCAAAACCACGTTCGGCGACGTTGCAGGCTGTGATGAAGCCAAAGAAGACGTGAAAGAGCTGGTAGATTACCTGCGCGATCCAAGCCGTTTCCAGAAGCTGGGCGGTAAGATCCCGACTGGTGTTCTGATGGTTGGTCCTCCGGGTACAGGTAAAACTCTGCTGGCGAAAGCAATTGCAGGTGAGGCGAAAGTGCCGTTCTTCACGATTTCTGGTTCTGATTTCGTAGAAATGTTCGTTGGTGTTGGTGCATCCCGTGTACGTGACATGTTTGAACAGGCGAAGAAAGCCGCGCCTTGTATCATCTTTATCGATGAGATCGATGCGGTAGGCCGTCAGCGTGGTGCTGGTGTAGGTGGTGGTCACGATGAGCGTGAGCAGACCCTGAACCAGATGCTGGTTGAGATGGATGGTTTCGAAGGTAACGAAGGTATTATCGTTATCGCGGCAACCAACCGTCCTGATGTACTGGACCCTGCGCTGCTGCGTCCTGGCCGTTTTGACCGTCAGGTTGTGGTTGGTCTTCCGGATGTTCGCGGTCGTGAGCAGATCCTGAAAGTACACATGCGTAAAGTGCCGCTGGCCGGTGATGTTGAACCATCCCTGATTGCACGTGGTACTCCAGGCTTCTCTGGTGCAGACCTGGCTAACCTGGTGAACGAAGCAGCCCTGTTTGCTGCGCGCGGTAACAAGCGCAACGTTTCCATGGTGGAGTTCGAACTGGCGAAAGACAAAATCATGATGGGTGCAGAGCGCCGCTCTATGGTGATGTCTGAGGAGACCAAAGAGTCGACAGCCTACCACGAAGCGGGTCACGCTATCGTTGGTCGTCTGGTGCCTGAGCACGATCCGGTTTACAAAGTATCTATCATTCCGCGTGGCCGTGCCCTTGGTGTGACTATGTATCTGCCTGAGCAGGATCGCGTGAGCATGTCCCGTCAGCACCTTGAGTCTATGATCTCAAGCCTGTACGGCGGTCGTCTGGCGGAAGAGATCATCTACGGTGCAGATAAAGTCTCTACCGGTGCATCGAACGATATCGAGCGTGCTACTGATATCGCGCGTAAGATGGTGACGCAGTGGGGCTTCTCTGAAAAACTCGGTCCTTTGCTGTACGCAGAAGACGAAGGCGAAGTGTTCCTGGGCCGCAGCGTAACTCAGACCAAGCATATGTCTGATGATACTGCCAAGCTTATCGATGACGAAGTTCGCCATCTGATCGACACTAACTATGCCCGTGCGAAGAAGATCCTTGAAGAGAACATGGATATCATGCACGCGATGAAAGATGCTCTGATGAAGTACGAAACCATCGACGCGGGTCAGATTGATGATCTGATGGAGCGTAAGGCTGAAATCCGTGAGCCTGCGGGCTGGGGTGAGCAGACTGCCGCTCAGGAAGCATCGAATCAGGCAAAAGCTGAGCCTGAGGCTGAAGCCAAGCCGGAAAATGCGCCTGAAGAGCAACCATCTCAAAACGAAGATGGCACAGATAAAGACGCTTAATCGCTGATTTGTTAAATTGAACCCCGGGTATGCCCGGGGTTTTTGTGTTTGTGGACGATATGATTTTAAAAGCAAACTCTAAAGTTCTCGACCTCTCTGTTCCTCAGGTAATGGGGATCCTCAACGTCACTCCGGACTCATTTTCCGATGGCGGACGTTTTAATCACCTCGAAAACGCTATGGAGCACGCCAGGGCGATGATTGCCGCCGGTGCCACCATTATCGATATCGGTGGTGAATCCACCCGTCCGGGGGCACCGGATGTGTCGCTGGAAGAGGAACTGGAGCGGGTTATTCCTGCAATTAAAGCTCTGCGTACATTCAGTGACGTCTGGATTTCAGTCGATACCAGCAAAGCAGAAGTGATGCGTCAGGCGGTGGAAGCCGGTGCGGACATTATTAATGATGTTCGCGCACTGCAGGAACCGGGCGCTCTGGAAGTGGCCGCGAAAGCCGGTGTGCCGGTGTGTCTGATGCACATGCAGGGTCAGCCGCGTACCATGCAGGCCAGTCCGGAATACCAGGACCTGCTGGCCGATGTGGGCGAGTTTCTGCAGGAGCGCGTTGCAGCGTGCGAGGCGGCCGGGATTGATAAATCTCAGCTGATCCTTGACCCGGGTTTTGGTTTTGGTAAAACCCTGGAGCATAACTACACCCTGCTGGCAAACTTGGAACAGTTCCACCGTTTTGGACTGCCGCTGCTGGCGGGAATGTCGCGCAAATCAATGATTTTTAAGCTGCTTGATAAAGCACCAGCGGATTGTATGGCAGGCAGTGTCGCCTGCGCGACCATCGCCGCCATGAAAGGTGCGCAAATTATACGGGTACATGATGCAGAGCAAACCGCCGACGCGATGCGCATTGTTACCATGACCCGGACAAATCAATAATAAATTAAGGAAATACTATGTCTGAACGACGCTATTTTGGTACCGATGGTGTACGTGGCAAGGTTGGCCAGTACCCAATCACACCGGATTTTGTACTTAAGCTTGGCTGGGCTGCAGGTCGCGTACTGGCAAAACAGGGCACAAAGAAAGTCATCATTGGTAAGGATACCCGCATCTCAGGTTACATGCTGGAATCTGCGCTGGAAGCGGGTCTGGCGGCTGCCGGCCTGAAAGCGACCTTTACCGGCCCAATGCCGACTCCGGCTGTTGCGTACCTGACTCAGACCTTCCGCGCTGAAGCGGGCATTGTGATCTCTGCGTCACATAACCCTTATTACGATAACGGTATCAAGTTCTTCTCATCAGAGGGCACCAAACTGCCGGATGATATCGAACTGGCAATCGAAGCTGAGCTGGATAAAGAGATCGAGTGTGTGGAGTCAGCCCTGCTGGGTAAAGCCACCCGTCTTGATGATGCTGCCGGCCGTTACATCGAGTTCTGTAAAGGCACTTTCCCGTCAGAGCTGAGCCTGGCTGAGCTGAAGATCGTGGTCGACTGTGCTCACGGTGCGACTTACCACATCGCACCAAACGTGTTCAGCGAGCTGGGCGCAGAAGTGATCGCTATGGGCTGCGAGCCAAACGGTATCAACATTAACCACGAAGTGGGTGCAACGGATGTTCGCGCGCTGCAAAAGCGTGTGGTTGAAGAGCAGGCTCACCTTGGTCTTGCATTTGACGGTGACGGTGACCGCATCATCATGGTTGACCATCTGGGTAACAAGGTAGACGGTGACCAGATCGCTTACATCATCGCCCGTGACGCCCTGCGCCGTGGTGAGCTGAAGGGTGGCGTTGTCGGTACCCTTATGACCAACCTGGGCATGGAAAACGGCCTCAAGCAGCTTGGTATCCCGTTTGTTCGTGCAGCCGTCGGTGACCGCTATGTAATGGAGCAGCTGCTGGCGAAAGGCTGGAAGATTGGTGCTGAAAACTCAGGCCACGTGATCCTGCTTGATAAAGTCACCACAGGTGACGCTATCGTAGCCGCGCTTCAGGTGCTGGCATCAGTGATTGGCAGCGGCATGAGCCTGAACGAACTGGCCAGCGGTATGACCCTCTACCCGCAGGTACTGGAAAACGTACGCTTTGCCGGTGAGAACAACCCACTTGAAGCCGGTGCAGTGAAAGCCGCAACAGCAAAAGCAGAAGCCGAACTGGGTGACAAGGGCCGCGTTTTACTGCGTAAATCCGGCACCGAGCCACTGATCCGGGTTATGGTAGAAGGCGAAGATGCAGAGCTGGTACAGAAATCAGCGCTGGATATTGCGGCAGCTGTAAAAGAAAGCTGTTAATCGAAGGCTCTGGGCGCTTGGCACTGGGCACTGGGGGAGCCGGTGGGGCGTTTCGTTGCAAACGTCCTGTCTTCTCCTGCTGTAACTCAGGTAAATGAGCCAGTTTGTGGGCTTGTGAAACGCCCAGAGCCGCGAGCCCAGAGCCCAGCGCCTAAAATCGATAGATTTTTAATCAAACAAACCTTAACTCTTACATTTTCGTGAATTTTTGCTTGTCAGCTTAGTTGGGTTTGGTTAGTATGCTTTCCGCTTTCGGATGGAAAGCGCGCTAGCCTTGTCCTCGGATGAAGACTTCGCTGGCTCAACAATTTGGAACATAGGTGGAAATATGCATACGATTCTGCTTGTGATTTACCTGTTGGCAGCGATTGGTATTATTGGCCTGGTGTTGATTCAACAAGGTAAAGGCGCAGACATGGGTGCTTCGTTCGGAGCGGGCGCATCAAACACAGTATTTGGTGCCGGCGGTTCAGGTAACTTCCTGACACGAACTACAGCAATCCTTGCAACCGTATTTTTTATCGTTAGTTTGGCACTTGGCCGCATGTCAAGTCACGCTGAGGTTTCTCAGTTTGACGAAGCAGCACTGGGTCAGGCAGCAGAACAAACTGTCGAAAAAGTGAGTGAAGTTCCGGCGGAAACATCAGCCGCTGACGAAATTCCTCAGTAAAAAATTTAGCCGAGATGGTGAAATTGGTAGACACGCTAGCATGAGGTGCTAGTGCCTTTGGTGTGAGGGTTCGAGTCCCTCTCTCGGCACCATGATTTACAAACTTGTCAGGTTGAGCGTATAATGCTCAGCAGTCGGACGCGGGGTGGAGCAGCTTGGTAGCTCGTCGGGCTCATAACCCGAAGGTCGTCGGTTCAAATCCGGCCCCCGCAACCAATACTTTCAACTGATTCTTGAAAGTTTTTGGCCAGCAAGTTTGCGTAGCAGCTATGCTTTAATAAGCAGGCAGTTACGGGCTGATGGCGACATCAGCATCATCAGGGTCAAGCATCAAAAACCCCGACTAAATCGGGGTTTTTTGTTATCTGAATTTTGTAATTGAGCATTTTTCAGATGATGCTGGATTTAATGATTGGGCTATAGGCCCTTTTTTTGTTTCTGGAGTGGTTACCGCACAGCACTGTGTGTATCCAAAAGGTGAGAACATGACTGGTTTAGAAAGACAATTAACAGAAATGCTGGAAGCGCCGGTAGAGGCATCTGGTTATGAGTTGGTTGGCCTGGAATTTATCCGTGCAGGTGAGCATTCAACACTGCGTATCTACATTGACCACGAAAATGGTATCAATGTGGACGATTGCGCTGAAGTAAGCCATCAGGTAAGCGCGGTAATGGACGTAGAAGATCCAATTTCTGTGGCGTATAACCTGGAAGTGTCATCGCCGGGTTTGGAGCGACCACTGTTTAAAGCAGATCATTATCAGCAGTTTATTGGTCACGAGGTGAGCCTGGTATTGAAAATGGCTATGGGCAACCGTCGTAAGTGGAAAGGGGTTATCGAGGGCGTCGAAGGCGAAACTGTAACTCTGACCGTTGACGGCCAACAAGAAGAATTTGCACTTAGCAACATTTCAAAAGCGAACCTGATCCCTAAATTTTAAGTCTGGAAGAGGCTAATTAGATGAACAAAGAAATTTTGGCGGTTGTTGAAGCTGTTTCAAACGAAAAAGCAGTTCCTCGTGAGCGTATCTTTGAAGCACTGGAAATCGCACTGGCGACAGCGACTAAAAAGAAGCATGAGATCGAAATCGACGTGCGTGTTGCTATCGACCGTAAAACCGGTGAGTTCGAAACTTTCCGTCGCTGGATGGCAGTTGAAGAAGTAGAAACTCCGACTAAAGAGATCTCTCTGGAAGCGGCACAGTACGAAGACGAAACCATCGAAGTGGGCGGTTTCATCGAAGACGAAATCGAATCAGTAACTTTCGACCGTATCACTACCCAGACTGCCAAGCAGGTTATCGTACAGAAAGTACGTGAAGCTGAGCGTGCGCAGATCGTTGAGCAGTTCATTGACAACGAAGGCGACCTGGTTACCGGCGTAGTGAAGAAAGTAAACCGTGACACCATCATCCTGGACCTGGGTAACAACGCTGAAGCGGTTATCCTGCGTGATGATCAGCTGCCGCGTGAAAACTTCCGTCCGGGCGACCGTGTACGTGGTCTTCTTTACCGCGTAGCGCCAGAAGCGCGTGGTTTCCAGCTGTTCATTACCCGTTCTAAGCCGGAAATGCTGGCTGAGCTGTTCCGTGTGGAAGTGCCTGAGATCGCTGAAGAGATCATCGAGCTGAAAGGCGCAGCACGCGATCCGGGTTCACGTGCGAAAATCGCAGTGAAAACCAACGACAAGCGTATTGACCCTGTGGGTGCGTGTGTTGGTATGCGTGGTGCTCGTGTACAGGCTGTATCTGGCGAGCTGGGTGGCGAGCGTATTGATATCGTACTGTGGGACGACAACCCGGCTCAGTTCGTGATCAACGCGATGGCACCTGCTGATGTTGCTTCTATCATCGTTGATGAAGATGCCAACTCAATGGATATCGCTGTAGAGGCAGATAATCTGGCTCAGGCTATCGGCCGTAACGGTCAGAACGTACGTCTGGCATCTCAGCTGACTGGCTGGGAACTGAACGTAATGACAGTGGCGGACCTGGAGAAGAAGCACCAGGAAGAAGCAGGCGCTGCTATCGAAACCTTTATCAAGCACCTGGACATCGAGCAGGACTTTGCAGAGCTGCTGGTTGAAGAAGGCTTCTCTACTCTGGAAGAAGTGGCTTACGTACCGGTTGCAGAGCTGCTTGAAGTTGACGGTCTGAACGAAGAGATCATCGAAGAGCTGCGTCAGCGTGCGAAAGACGCCCTGACTACCCTGGCTCTGGCACAGGAAGAGTCGTTTGATGGTCTTGAGCCGGCTGAAGACCTGCTGGGTCTGGAAGGTCTTGAGCGCGAAATGGCGTTCAAACTGGCAGCGAAAGGCGTTGCAAGTCTGGAAGATCTGGCTGACCAGGGTATTGATGACCTGGAAGGTATTGAAGGTTTGACCGAAGAGCGTGCAGGCGAGCTGATCATGGCAGCCCGTAACATCTGCTGGTTCGGCGAAGAAGAATAATTGATTTCAGCAAGGAGGAATGCGGATGACAAAACTTACAGTACAAGCACTGAGTGAGGAAATTGGCACTCCGGTAGACCGCTTGATTGAGCAACTTGCTGATGCAGGCATGAAAAAAGCGGGCAGTGACTTGGTGAGTGACGAAGAGAAGCAGGAGCTTCTTACTCACCTGAAAAAAGAGCACGGAGATACTTCCGGCGAGTCAGGTCCTACCCGTTTGACTTTGCAGCGAAAAACCCGCAGCACGCTGAGCGTGGCTGCAGGTGGCGGCAAAAGTAAGAATGTTCAGGTGGAAGTGCGCAAGAAACGTACCTACGTTAAGCGCAGTGCCGTAGATGAACAAGCGAAGCGCGAAGCAGAAGAAGCAGCACAACGTGAAGCCGAAGAGGCAGCACGTCTTGAAGCTGAAGCAGCTGCCAAGCGTGAAGCGGAAGAGAAAGCGAAACGTGAGGCAGAAGAAAAAGCCAAACGTGAAGCTCAAGAGAAAGCAAAACGTGAAGCTGAGCAGGCTGCTAAGGCAGCAAAACCAGCTGAACGTAGTGCTGAAGAAGTAGCGAAGCAAGAAGCAGCGCAAAAAGAGGCCGATGAGCTTAAGCGTCGTCAGGAAGAAGAAGCTAAACGTAAAGCTGAAGAGGAAAGTCAGCGCAAGCTTGAAGAAGCTCGCGAATTGGCTGAAAAGAACGAAGAGCGTTGGTCTGCTGCAGAAAAGAAAAAGGGTGATATGGAAAATACAGATTACCATGTAACGACTTCACAACATGCACGTGAAGCCGAAGATGAAGCAGACCGTCGTGTAGAAGGTGCTCGTCGTAAGAAGAAGAAAAAAGCTTCTGGCAACGATGACCGCGGCGGTCGAAATCAGCGTGGCCGTGGTGGCCGCAACAAAGGCAAGCTGGCGAAACCTACCTCGATGCAACATGGCTTCGATAAAACGGCAACCGTCGCTAAGCAGGACGTTGTGATCGGCGAAACTATCGCTGTTTCTGAGCTGGCAAACAAGATGTCAGTGAAAGGCGTTGAAGTCATCAAAGTGATGATGAAGATGGGCGCAATGGCGACCATCAACCAGGTTATCGACCAGGAAACGGCTCAGCTGGTAGCTGAAGAGATGGGTCACAAAGTTATCCTGCGTAAAGAGAACGAACTGGAAGAAGCAGTACTGTCTGATCGTGACAACGATGCAGAAGCAGTGCCACGTGCTCCGGTTGTTACCATCATGGGTCACGTTGACCACGGTAAAACCTCTACGCTGGACTACATTCGCCGTACTCACGTTGCATCTGGTGAAGCGGGTGGTATTACCCAGCACATCGGTGCGTACCACGTTGAAACTGACAACGGTATGATCACCTTCCTGGATACTCCTGGACACGCCGCGTTTACCGCAATGCGTGCCCGTGGTGCTCAGGCGACCGATATCGTTGTTCTGGTTGTAGCGGCAGATGATGGCGTAATGCCACAGACTATCGAAGCTATCCAGCACGCGAAAGCAGCGGGTGTACCGCTGATCGTTGCTGTGAACAAGATCGATAAAGAAGAAGCGAACCCGGATAACGTTAAGAACGAACTGGCTCAGTACGATGTAATCCCTGAAGAGTGGGGCGGTGAGAACATGTTTGTTCACATCTCTGCGAAACAGGGCACCAACATCGACGGTCTGCTGGAAGCTATCCTGCTTCAGGCTGAAGTTCTTGAGCTGACTGCAGTTGCAGATGGCATGGCATCAGGTGTGGTTGTTGAATCACGTCTGGACAAGGGCCGCGGTCCTGTTGCTACTGTACTGGTTCAGTCTGGTACCCTTCACAAGGGTGACATCGTTCTGTGTGGTCAGGAATATGGCCGTGTTCGTGCAATGCGCGACGAAATTGGTAACGAAGTAACCGAAGCGGGTCCGTCTATCCCGGTAGAAATCCTGGGTCTGTCTGGCGTACCTACTTCTGGTGACGAAGCGACCGTAGTACGTGATGAGCGTAAAGCGCGTGAAGTTGCTAACTACCGTCAGGGTAAATTCCGTGAAGTTAAGCTGGCCCGTCAGCAGAAAGCGAAGCTGGAGAACATGTTCTCTAACATGGCTGCTGGTGAAGTTGCTGAACTGAACGTAGTACTGAAAGCGGACGTACAGGGTTCTGTGGAAGCAATCGCAGACTCACTGCTGAAACTGTCTACCGACGAAGTGAAAGTAAACATCGTAGGTTCTGGTGTTGGTGGTATCACCGAGACCGATGCGGTTCTGGCTGCAGCGTCTAACGCTATCGTACTGGGCTTTAACGTACGTGCTGATGCATCTGCTCGTCGTACTGTTGAAGCTGAGAACCTGGATCTGCGTTACTACTCAATCATCTACCAGCTGATCGACGAAGTGAAGCAGGCGATGGGCGGTATGCTGGCTCCTGAGTTCAAGCAGGAAATCATCGGTCTGGCACAGGTTCGTGACGTATTTAAGTCGCCGAAACTGGGTGCGATTGCAGGCTGTATGGTTACTGAAGGCCTGATCAAGCGTAACAACCCAATCCGCGTACTGCGTGATAACGTTGTTATCTACGAAGGTGAGCTTGAGTCTCTGCGTCGCTTTAAAGATGACGTTCAGGAAGTTAAGAACGGCTACGAGTGTGGTATCGGCGTTAAGAACTACAATGATGTTCGCGTTGGTGACCAGATCGAAGTGTTCGAAATCGTGGAAATCAAACGTACACTGGACTAATTGACTAAAATTACCGACAGGTAATGGTTGTTAAATACACCATGGGGGGCTGGGTAAATCCATCCCCCCATTCTTGCTATTTAAGAGAAAAGATATGTCAAAAGAATTTAGCCGCACGCAGCGTGTATCTCAGCAGCTGCAAAAAGAGCTGGCCATGATCCTGCAACGCGAAGTCCGTGACTCGCGCCTGGGCATGGTGACCATTTCAGACGTGGAAGTATCCCGCGACCTGGCTTACGCGAAAGTCTTCGTGACTTTCCTGTGTGTTGGTGAGCAGACTCCTGAGTCTTGTCTGGCGGCACTGAAAGAGCACGAACCGCATATCCGCATGATGCTGGGTAAGCGCATTCGTCTGCGTCTGACACCGGAAGTTCGCTTTACCTACGACAACACTCTGGTTGAAGGTATGCGTATGTCTAACCTGGTGACTGAAGTTGTCAGCAAGGACAATGCGAAGAAAGCAGATGCCGGCCGTGAGGATGAAGAGTAATGGGTCGTCGCGGACGTCGTCGCGGACGCCCTGTTGATGGGGTGATCCTGCTGGATAAACCAACCGGTATTACTTCCAATGATGCGCTGCAGAAAGTGAAGCGCATCTACTTTGCAGAGAAAGCGGGCCACACCGGCGCGCTGGATCCGCTGGCAACCGGCATGCTGCCGATCTGTTTTGGTGAAGCCACCAAGTTTTCCCAGTTCCTGCTGGACTCGGACAAGCGCTACGTGGTGAAAGCGAAACTGGGCGAGCGCACCAACACCTCTGACTCAGACGGTGAAGTGGTCGAAACCCGCCCGGTGAAAGTAGACCGTGGTCTGCTTGAGCGCTGCATCGCTAAGTTCCGTGGTGAAACCGAGCAGATCCCATCCATGTTCTCGGCACTGAAGTACCAGGGTAAGCCCCTGTACGAGTACGCCCGTGAAGGTATCGAAGTGCCACGTGAGTCCCGTCCTATTACGGTTTACTCTATCGAACTGCTTCGCTTTGACGGCGACGAAATCGAGATGGAAGTACACTGTTCAAAAGGCACTTACATCCGTACTATCGTTGACGATCTGGGTGAGATGCTGGGCTGTGGCGCGCACGTAACTTACCTGCGCCGTACCGGTGTTTCCAACTACCCGTATGAGCGTATGGTGACCCTGGAGCAACTGGAAGCCCTGCTGGAAAAAGCCCGCGAGGAAGATATTGCTCCACGCGAACTGCTGGACCCGCTGCTGATGCCAATGGACACCGCAGTTCAGGACCTGCCTGAAGTGGCTCTGATCCCGGAACTGGCAGACATGGCCCAGCACGGCCAGCCAGTCCAGGTCTTCGGCGGCCCGCAGGAAGGCCAGGTTCGTATGACCTGCGAAGGCACTTTCATCGGCGTTGGTGAAATCGACGACGATGGAAAGATTGCTCCGAAGCGACTTGTCGTTTTTCGGGATGAAGAATAAAAAAGCCCTTCGGGGCTTTTTTTGGTTTCGCGGTACGGGGTTCGTGGTCCGCGGGAGAGATAATGGTCCTGTGGTCCTGTGGTCCTGTGGTCCTGTAGTTAAACTTCCATAGAACCATAGAACCATAGAACCATAGAACCATAGAACCATAGAACCATAGAACCGCCATAACCCTTGCCTTTCCTTCGCAACCCTCATATAATCCCCGCTCCTCGTGTCGGCTGAATCAGAGATTGGCTGGCACAGTGTTAAACTTAACTCTTATTAGGAGAGAATTATGTCTCTGAATGCAGAAACTAAAGCAGCAATCGTTGCTGATTACGCTCGCGGCGAAGGCGACACAGGTTCACCAGAAGTACAGGTAGCTCTGCTGACTGCTTCTATCAACCACCTGCAGGGTCACTTCAAAGCACACAAGCAAGACCACCACAGCCGTCGCGGTCTGCTACGCATGGTTTCTCGTCGTCGTAAGCTTCTGGACTACCTGAAAGGTAAAGATCTGGATCGTTACCACGACCTAATCAAACGTCTTGGCCTGCGTCGCTAAGAACAGTTTGTTCGAAAAAGGGGCTTTAAGCCCCTTTTTTGTTGGCTAAATTTAGCCAAAGACGGCATTAGCCGTTATACTACCCCACGGTAAAAATCCGCTCCGGATAATGCCATTCAATCTCAAAGCGTAACAGTCAACCAAGTCGACCAAAAGGTCGCGGCTATTAAAAAGCGGTTTGCTGAAGCAAATGGCGCTGGGCACTAGGTACTAGGCCCTGGGCGTCGTAGTCTTTTAGCCCAGAGCCCAGAGCCCAGAGCCCAGAGCCCAGAGCCCAGAGCCCAGAGCCCAGAGCCCAGAGCCCCTTTTTACTAGTCGCGATTAGTGCGCTTTGAACGACATAAAAAAACACTCCGGGCTTTCACCCGGAACAAGGAATAACAATGTTCGAAAAACCAGTTGTTAAGACGTTTCAGTACGGTAACCATACCGTAACGATTGAAACGGGCGTAATTGCACGTCAGGCGACCGCAGCCGTAATGGTAAACATGGACGATACTTCTGTATTCGTTTCTGTTGTTGGTAAGAAAGAAGCAATGCCAGGTCAGGACTTCTTCCCACTGACAGTAAACTACCAGGAGCGTACTTACGCTGCAGGTAAAATCCCAGGTGGTTTCTTCAAGCGTGAAGGCCGTCCTTCTGAAGGCGAAACCCTGACTGCACGTCTTATCGACCGTCCAATCCGTCCTCTGTTCCCTGACGGTTTCAAAAACGAAGTTCAGGTTATCGCGACTGTAATGTCTGTTAACCCGAACGTACAGCCAGACATCCCGACTATGATCGGTACTTCTGCAGCTCTTGCTATCTCTGGTATCCCGTTCAACGGTCCTATCGGTGCAGCGCGTGTTGGTCACATTGACGGCCAGCTGGTACTGAACCCAAGCGCAACAGAACTGGAAGGCTCTCGCCTGGATCTGGTTGTTGCAGGTACTGAATCTGCAGTGCTGATGGTTGAGTCTGAAGCAGACAACCTGACTGAAGAAGAGATGCTGTCTGCCGTTGTTTACGGTCACGACCAGCAGCAGACAGTGATCAAGGCGATCAACGAGTTTGCAGCAGAAGTAGCGACCCCGGCATGGGAATGGACTGCACCAGAAGTAAACACTGAACTGAAAGCAAAAGTTGCAGCTCTTGCTGAAGCGCGTCTGTCTGAAGCGTACCAGATCACTGAGAAAATGGCGCGTTACGACCAGGTTGGCGCTATCAAGAACGACGTGATTGAAGCGATTCTGGCTGAAGACGAAGAGCAGGACGAAATGGAAGTCCGCAACATGCTGAGCTCTCTGGAGAAGAACGTAGTTCGTGGCCGCATCATCGCTGGTGAACCACGTATCGACGGCCGTGAGAAAGACATGGTTCGTGCTCTTGACGTTCGTACCGGCGTACTGCCACGTACTCACGGCTCTGCTCTGTTCACCCGTGGTGAAACTCAGGCTATCGTAACTGCGACTCTGGGTACCCAGCGTGACGCTCAGATCATTGATGAGCTGACTGGTGAGCGTAAAGATCACTTCCTGCTGCACTACAACTTCCCTCCATACTGTGTAGGTGAGACTGGCTTTGTTGGTTCTCCTAAGCGTCGTGAAATCGGCCACGGTAAACTGGCTAAGCGTGGTATCGCTGCGGTAATGCCTTCTGTAGACGAGTTCCCGTACACGGTTCGTGTGGTTTCTGAAATCACTGAATCTAACGGTTCTTCTTCTATGGCTTCTGTATGTGGTACTTCTCTGGCTCTGATGGACGCTGGTGTGCCAATCAAGTCATCTGTTGCAGGTATCGCGATGGGTCTGGTTAAAGAAGGCGACAACTTTGTTGTTCTTTCTGACATCCTGGGTGACGAAGACCACCTTGGTGACATGGACTTTAAAGTGGCGGGTACTTCTAACGGTGTTACTGCTCTGCAGATGGACATCAAGATCGAAGGTATCACCAAAGAGATCATGCAGATCGCTCTTAACCAGGCTCAGGGCGCGCGTAAGCACATCCTGTCTGTAATGGATGAGGCAATCTCTGGTGCACGTGAAGAGATCTCTGAGTTCGCTCCACGTATCCACACCATGAAGATCAGCGCTGAGAAGATCAAAGACGTTATCGGTAAAGGTGGTGCGGTTATCCGTCAGCTGACTGAAGAGACCGGTACTACCATCGAAATCGAAGACGACGGTACTATCAAGATCGCAGCAACCGACGGCGACCAGGCGAAAGACGCTATCGCACGTATCGAAGCGATCACTGCTGAAGTTGAAGTTGGCCGCATCTACACTGGTAAAGTGGCACGTCTGGCAGACTTCGGTGCGTTCGTAACCGTACTGCCTGGTAAAGATGGTCTGGTACACATCTCTCAGATCGCTGACAAGCGTGTAGAGAAAGTATCTGACTACCTGACTGAAGGCCAGGAAGTACAGGTTAAAGTACTGGAAATCGACCGTCAGGGTCGTGTTCGTCTGAGCATGAAAGAAGCGGTTGAGAAACCAGCTGAAGATGCAGCAGACAATGCGCAGTCAGGCCAGGAATAATCCGCCGGGCATACGCAAACGCGTGAAAGCATGATATAAAGGGGGGCTATAAGCCCCTCTTTTTATTATCTAAGGGCAGCAAGGAGATTCAGTTTGGTCAAATGGTTTAAATGTGCGGCCGTCAGCGGGATGCTGCTTTTATCCGGTTGTGCAACAACAAACAACAGTCAGTGGCTCTACCCTCCGATGGCAGTGCCATTGCAGCCCAGCCTGCAGCAGGAAGTTCAGATCGCCCGTCTTACCCAGCTTCTGAAGCGGGAAGATCTCGGTGATGATGTCCGGGCCAAGATGTATTATGAGCGCGGCAACTATTATGACAGTGTGGGTCTGCGTGACCTGGCCAGGCTGGACTTTGAACGCTCGATTAACCTGAATCCGCGCCAGCCGGATGTGTTTAATCTGCTTGGTGTCTATTTCACCGAGAAGCGTGAGTTTGATGTGGCCTTTGATTCTTTTGACTCTGCCCTTGAGCTGGACCCGTCCAACGAATACGCCGAACGCAACCGTGCCATCGCCCTTTACTACGGTGGCCGCTATGAGCTGGCGCTGGAAGCGATGGAAAAACACTACCAGGATGAGCCGGAAGACCCGTTCCGTGCTATGTGGCTGTATCTTATCCAGCGTGAAAGTGACCCTCAGGGGGCACTGGCAGATCTCAAACAGCACTATGATGCCCGTACTGACCGCTGGGGCTGGATCATGGCAGCTTTGATGCTCAATGAGATCTCAGAGGAAACCGCGTTTCGTGCCATCGTCGATGCCACCCGTAACAACGAGCTGTTGTCACAGCGCCTTACCGAAGCCTATTTTTACCTGGGTAAGCGCTATCAGATCGCGGGTGATTATGCCAATGCCATTTCACTCTACAAGCTGGCAGTATCGTTTAATGTCTATGAGTATGTCGAGCACCGCTACGCGCTGCTGGAACTCGGAAATATTTATTCGCAGCTGAGAGAAGAAAAAGAGCTTGCTCAGCAGCAGGAAAATACCTCTCAATAAAACAAAGGCTTGCCTGTGCAGTTCAGCGCGGGCAGGCTTTCACTTCGTGCTGCCCCGCATTTTATTCCTTCCTTATCAAAAAAGATGCTTCCCCCTGGCTCAAACTTTGATATAGTTCGATGTTGAAATTATAATTAAAATAAATAATTGAACAATTATTATGAGCACAAGAGAATCTATTGTCCGCCAGTTTTGGCGTTACGCGCTGCCGACTGTGGCTGCTATGCTGGTCAATGGCCTCTACCAGGTGGTAGATGGTATCTTTATTGGTCACTATATTGGTGCCGATGGCCTGGCGGGGATCAACATTGCCTGGCCAATCATCAGTGTCATGGTTGGTATCGGACTGATGCTCGGTGTCGGGACCGGAGCCCTAGCGTCGATCCGTCAGGGCGAAGGTCATCTGAATCTTGCCCGGGAAACCATGGCTACGGGCCTTGTACTGATCCTGCTGTTTTCACCCTGCCTGTCTTTATTGCTGTATTTGTTTTCTCCGACCCTGGTTGCCTGGCAGGGGGCGGATGGCAATGAATGTGAGCTGGCCATGCAGTATCTGGACATTCTGGCCCTGACTCTGCCGGTTACGCTGGGATCGATGGCGATCCCGTTTCTGGTCCGGAACGACAACAGTCCTAACCTTGCCACTATGCTGATGGTGCTTGGGGCTCTGCTAAATATCGTTTTGGACTATGTTTTCATCGTTCTTCTGGACTGGGAGCTTCAGGGGGCAGCCCTGGCGACGGCTTTGGCACAATTGTGCATCAGTCTGGCCGGGGTTGGTTATTTTTTCAGTGCCAGGGCAACGCTTCGGCTGGATATCCACTGTTTTCGTATTCAGTGGACGTCCGTGCCAACGATTCTGAGTATCGGCAGCTCAAGCCTCTTTATGTATGCGTATGGTGCAGTCATGGTTGCCATGCACAACTGGATGTTCAGTTTGTATGGCGGTTCGGTTGTTGTTGGTGCGTACGCCATTATCAGTTATGTTGTGACCGTTTATTACCTGGTGGCCGAGGGCTTTGCCAACGGTATGCAGCCACTGGTGAGTTATAACTATGGCTCCAGACGTCTGGATAATGTGTTTAAGCTATTGCAGGTAGCCCTGGTCACGACGCTGGTGGGTGGCATTTTGTTTGTTGTCGGGCTGAACATCTTTCCTGAACAGATCGTGGCGGTGTTCAATAACACTGATCCTGAGCTGAAATTACATACGGTACTGGGCATTCGTCTGCATTTGTTTGTGGTTTTCCTTGATGGCTTTCTGGTCGTGGTCGCGGCTTTTTATCAGGGGGTGGGGCTTGGACGCAAGGCGGCACTGGTGTCGGTTGCAAACATCTTGTTTCAGGTGCCATTTTTGCTGCTGTTTCCTAAGCTCTGGGGTACGGAGGGGGTATGGCTGGCATATCCTGCATCCAATATCGCGATGACCCTGCTGGCAGTGGTTATTATGCGAAAAGACCTGAAAGCGTTACGCGGAGAGGCGGTGATGAAACCGGCTGAAGCCTTATAGGGCAGCCCGCAGCAGCAAAGAAAAGGCTCACGTATCAGTGAGCCTTTTTCGTATCAGCGGGTGGTGGTTTCCAGCCCTGCAAGTTTGTGCCAGTAGCCGTTACAGTGGTGGCTGTCGAGCTTAACCGGCTGCTGCCCCTGTTCATTGGCCTTAAACTGAGTCAGGTGGCTGAATGTCTCCAGCCCCAGCGGACTCAGGCGAACCACATCCACCAGACCTTTCATTGAGTTCAGGTCGTTAACCAGGTTATAGCAGTAACCGGACTGGGTCTGAATACCGTTGAGGGTAAACACTTCCTGACCTTCCTGGCTGGCCACTTTCAGGCCATTCGGATAGTTGATACAGCAGGTTTCACACTCATCCTTTGGACGGTTTTCTGCCCGGGCGGTAAAGCAGCGCGCTGAGTAAGCCAGCGGAAGATAGCCGTGGCTGAAGACTTCCGTTTCAAACTGGTCGCGGATACCCAGCTCTTCACACTGTGCCAGGGTAGTGCTCAGCCAGTCGCGTGACAGTTCCACCGGCATACACCAGCGGATCATGCCCTGTTTCAGAAACAGTTTCAGGGTGTGAGCGTTATAGGCATTAACCGCCGGGCCAACCACAAACGGTACTTTCTTCTCACTGGCGAGCTGGACTGCAGAGACATCGTTGGCTTCGATGCTGAACTCGCCGTTGTCAATATAACGCTTCATCACGTTTACTTCGCTCGGCGCTTCGAGCAGAGCCATAGTGGAGAGTACGACCTGCTTGCCCTGGGCGGCGAGAGCCTGGGCGATTTCAAGCCAGTCGCCCTGTTTCATCAGGCGGCGCTTGGAGCAGACGCTTTCACCAAGGTAAATAATATCTGCGCTGCTGCCGGCGGCCTTGTCATAGAAGGCCTGAATATCCTGCTTTGGCCAAAAGTAAAGCAGTGGGCCAAGTGCGTATTTCATGATGTCCTTCCTCTGTTTACTGCCATTTCTTGTGGTACGCGCCAAGGGTGGTCTGGGTGCCTTCAGAGACATTCGCCAGCGCGGCGTCCCACTGAGGTTCTACCCGGTACGCTTCCGGATTGGCCTGATAGCGGTCAATCGCCGCACGCCAGGTGCGGGTGACCTGTTCGACATAGGCCGGGCTGCGCTGACGGCCTTCGATTTTCACTGAAGCTACGTTAGCGGCGAACAGTTCCGGCAGCAGGGAAAGGGTGTTGAGGCTGGTTGGCTCTTCCAGGGCGTGGTAGCGTTTGTTTTCGCCATCAAGCTCTACGTCGAAGCGGCCTTTGCACAGGGTTGGGTAACCAGCGTTTTCACCGTGGCTGTAGCGGTCAATCAGAATATCGTTCAGGCGGGATTCCAGCCCTTTGTCTGTTTCCTGCCAGCGTACATACTTTGCTGGTGAGCAGGCACCAACCGTGTTCGGAGATTCCCCTGTCATATAAGACGACAGGTAACAGCGGCCTTCGGACATGATGCACAGGCTGCCAAACGCGAACACTTCCAGCTCCACACCCTGTGGAATGTTACGTGACAGCTGTTTGACCTGGTGAATAGAGAGTACCCGTGGCAGCACCACGCGCTTTACGTTGAAGTTGTCCTGATAGAACTTAATTGCAGCGACGTTGGTGGCCGAAGCCTGCACAGAGAGGTGCAGTTCCATTTCAGGGTAACGATTTGCGGCATAATCGAGGATCGCAATATCAGCGACGATCAGCGCATCCACCCCCATTTCGGCTGCGCGGTCTACCGCCTGGGTCCAGCGTTCAAATCCGGACGGGTGAGCAAACGTATTCAGGGCCACGTGGATCTTCTTGTTGTGGTCGTGAACATATTGAACGGCTTTGTCTAATTTCTTCCCGGCAAAATTCAAACCAGCAAAGTGGCGGGCGTTGGTGTCATCTTTAAATCCGATGTACACCGCGTCAGCCCCGCAATCTATGGCGGTTTTGAGTGCAGGCAGGTTCCCTGCGGGACACAGAAGTTCCATGTACTTGTTACCTGTTTATTATCATTTGTAAACAGGTATTTTATGAAGAAATATGAACGGCGAAATTGATGTGAGGCAGGTTTTCTTTAATTGGTTAGCGGTACGCGGTTCGTGGTACGCGGGCGCTGCGCTTTTGGGAGCGGGGAAGTCAGTTGTTGTGTTTTGAATAAAGCGCCTGAGACAATAATCTCCGAGAACCGAGAACCGAGAACCGAGAACCGAGAACCGAGAACCGAGAACCCAAAAACTAGTTTTTATGCCTTCTGTTTTGCACCAGCAGTTCCTCCACCTCGCTTTTCGGTTGCGGGCGGTAGAAGTGGAAGCCCTGGATTGAGTGACAATCCAGATTGGAGAGCAGGGTAGCCTGCTGACGGGTTTCAACCCCTTCTGCAACTACAGACAGGTTGAGGGATTTACCAAGGTTGATGATGTTTTCGATAACCGTCACCTGTTTTGGCAGGGTATCCACATCGGTAATAAAGGCGCGGTCAATCTTGAGCTCATCCAGCGGGAAGCGCGCCAGGTAAGAAAGCGAAGAGTAGCCGGTACCGAAGTCATCGATTGACAGGGCAAAGCCGAGGTTTTTGATTGCGTTGAGCATCTGAACTGTGTGCTCGCTGTCGCTCATCACCGCGCTTTCGGTCAGCTCAAAAGTGATGCAGCCCGGGTCAAGCTCGGTGGTGTGCAGCAGCTTTTCCATATAGTCGATAAGTTTGGGGTTACCGAACTGCTCCGGGGAGAGGTTAATCGCCACGCGCCCCGGCAGAATCCCCTGAACTTTCCAGCGTTTCACGGTAGAGAACACTTCGCGCATCACCACCCGGCCAAGTTGCTCGATAAGGCCGGCGCGTTCGGCGACCGGGATAAAGGCGCCCGGGCTGATATAGCCTTCTACCGGGTGCTTCCAGCGCACCAGGGCTTCAGCGCCGTTGATGCTGAAATCCTTGGCGTTCACTTTTGGCTGGTACCAGACTTCCAGGCCGTTTTGCTGCAGCGCTTTTTGCAGTTCGATCTCCAGCCACAGACGCATCCGGGCTTCTTTGTTCATCTGGTCGTTAAATTTGATCAGCCGGTTACGGCCACGGTCTTTCGCTTCATACATTGCCGTATCGGCATTTTGCAACAGGATACGGGCGTCGTGTCCGTCTCCCGGGTAATTAACGCTGCCGATAGAGCAGGCCAGACGTTTACTGAAATGGTGCAGATCAAACGGCTGGTTGATAAGTGAGATGATACGCTCTGCCAGCAGGTCGGCGGTGCGGTTATGGTCCGGCTCGGGCAGGATAATGCCAAATTCGTCCCCGCCCAGATGGCCAAGTACCGCCTGAGACGGCAGCAGTCGCTGCAGGCGTGAGGAGACTTCTTTGATCACTTTGTCACCGATGTGGTGGCCCAGTGAGTCATTGATGTTTTTGAAGTTATCAATGTCGAGGTAGAGCATCACCAGCGGCGTTTCATTCTGAATAAACTGCTCAAGACGGCGGGTAAAGCCAAAGCGGTTGTACAGTTTGGTCAGCGAATCGATATGCGAGCTTTCATTGACCGGCGCTGCGCCGGATGACGGCTCCTTTCCGGCATCCTCCACCAGAACGATGTGGGACTGGTTACCTAAAATGGTGGTGGTTTCGGCCTGAAGGCGAACCTGACGCTCGATACCGCAGCGGGCGCCTGTCAGGCAGGTCAGGCTGGTTTCAGACAGCAGGTGCAGCAGTTGGCTGCCAAAAGTGCGTTTTGTTTTTTCATCAATAAACAGCCGGCTGAGTTCTTCACCCAGCAACTCCTGATGAGAATTAAAACCGAGCATACGCGCCGCCGCCGGGTTGGCTGAAATAATGCAGCCATCTTCAATCAGCAGCAGGCCACTTGGCAGCAGTTCCGTTAAACGGTTGAATTTGTTTTCTGATTCTTCCAGTGAACGGACCAGAATCTGTTTTTCGGAGGTGTCGATTGCGTGAAACGTGATGTACTCAATCTGCCCGTTACCGGTCACCGGTGCCAGGCTGAAGTGCAGGCTGGTTTCAAGATTATGGTCGTTAAGGGTGATTTCCGCTTCGATGGTTTCGCCGTCAAACGCGCGCTGATAATACGGGCGCAGGCTCTTGTAAAAGGCATCACCGAGCACCTGCCTGTCGCACATGCCGATCATGTCACTTTTGTCCAGGCCGGAAATCTCGCAGTAACGCTCGTTGACCATACGGTAGTTGTGCTGGTGGTCAAGGATCGCAAAAAAGAAAGGGCTGTTGTCAGTAAGTGTTGAAAACCAGTGTTGTAATTGTTCTGTTGGCATCAATTTGTTCCGAAGTCTTGCAATCCATACATGCCGGAGGGCATACCAGCCGTGGCTGACGCCTGAGAAAACAGGTTTACTAACTATAACCCTGAAAACACAGATGTAAAAGCTCAGTGGATGTCAGGTCGAATTTTTTTGACGCATAACATGAATTTGGGGTGTAGAATCCACTAGTATGAGTTTTTATACCTGCCCCCGCTCAGTGCCGTTGTATCCTTTTCTACAGGGCTGCGTGCCACGGGCTACAGATACAAGAGATATTAGCGTGTTTAATAAGATTAGAGCTCAACTGGTACAAAACGCGGCTTCTGTTTTGAGACCTCCAGCCCAGTTTCTTCCCCATGCCGTTCAGAAACGGATCCTGCTTGAAGGCCTGAAGCATGTTTTCCACGAAGCACTGGAAGACGGTGACTTTGAGTTTCTTGAAGACAAATGGCTGAAGGTGGAAGTACGTGACCTGGGGCTGGCCTGGTTTATCAGTTATCAGGATGACAAACTGGTGGTGGCGGATGGTCCGCAGCAGCAGGATGTCAGCTTCAGTGGAGAGCTCAATGACCTGGTGCTGATCGCCGGTCGTAAAGAAGACCCTGACACGTTGTTTTTCCAGCGTCGCCTGAGTATCGAGGGCGATACAGAGCTGGGTCTGGAAGTGAAAAATCTGATGGACAGCGTAGACCTGGACGCACTGCCTGCGCCGATGCGCAGCGGACTTGAGCACCTGGCGGATTTTGTACAGAAAGGGCTGCAGTCTCAGCCGGCGCAGCAGGGAGCGATGAATGCTTATACGAACTGAAGCACCGGCAGATATTCTGCCTGTCGACCAGCTGTTGAAAGGCGCCTTTGATACCCCCGCTGAAGCATCGCTGGTGATGTCTTTGCGTGAAAATGGCAAGCGCAGCCTGTCGCTGGTAGCCTGCAGCGATGAAGGCGAAGTGATCGGCTACGTGCTGTTTTCCCCGGTTCTGCTCAGGGGTGAAGACCGCAACTGGCAGGGGCTGGCACCACTGGCTGTTAAAGAGGAATACCGCAACCAGGGCATTGGTGAACTGCTGGTAAAAGAAGGGCTGGCGTCACTGGCTGAACTGGGTTACCCGGTGTGTGTGGTGCTGGGCAATCCGGCTTACTATCAGCGCTTTGGTTTTGTGCCCGCTCATCAGCATCAGCTGAGCTGTCAGTGGGATGTACCGCAGGATGCCTTTCTGGTGACCGGTTTTGAGCCGGAGCACCTCGATGGCGTGTCTGGCCAGGTTCAGTACAGCGAAGAGTTCGCCGCAGTGTAACTTCAGCTGCAATCCTCTTTCGGGCCGGTGGAGTATCCCCCCGGCCTTTGTTATTATCCCGCCACACTATTTATCATCTGATTTCAAGCATGTCATCATCTCAGCAAAGGCCGTCGCAACAAAGACAGGCGCAGCAACAATACCTGGCTGAAATGGGCATTGACCAGTGGTCACTGGCCCGTCCTGAGCGTCTGGGGCTGACTCAGGAAACAGAGCTTTGTTCCCTGCCTGAAGAGTGCCGGCTTGTGCTGGTTTCCCCGGTTGCGCCGAGTGAACGTGAGAGCCTGTTTTTAAGCAAGGTCGCCCCAACGCTGGGCGTTGAACTGAGTCACTGTTTTTATCTGGCGCCGCATCAGCTGAATGGGTTTGACAGCCGTGGCCTGAAATGGGTCTGGTTTGCCGGTTGTGAGCAGCAGGCCTGTGATGCTGAGCAGTCGCTGTATTCTCCGGGCCTTGCTGACGTTGACGGCAATATTGAGAACAAACGTGCCCTGTGGCAGCAGATCAAAGCTTATGGACATTAAACTGTTTCCTCTTTCCGGGGAGTATCTTGATGAGGTCTGGCAGATAGAGCGCCAGGCGCACAGTCATCCATGGTCAGAATCGATGATTCGCGATCTTTCTTCACGCGGCGCCTGTCATCATGTATTGCTGTGTGACGGTCAGGTGGCCGGTTATTTCTACGCCCAGAACATCGTCGGAGAAGTCACCCTGCTTAATATCGCTGTTGACCCGGCACTGCAGGGCAAAGGCTTTGGCCGCCGTCTGCTGGAAGGATTTATGGAGCACTGCCAGAGTATTGGGGCAGAAAGTGCCTGGCTGGAAGTGCGGGCCGGGAACGCGGCAGCACTGGGGCTCTATCACAGCACAGGTTTTAACGAAGTGGATCGACGCCGCGGCTATTATCCTGCACCAAGTGGCCGTGAAGACGCGGTGGTAATGAGCTGCCTGTTTCTTTAGGCTACTCCTCCAGGTGCACCAGTGGCCTTTCGAGCAGAGAGGTCATGTCGGCGGCACTCAGCGGCCGTGAAAAGTAATATCCCTGGAAATGTTCACAGCCGAGCTGCCTGAGAACATCAAGTTCTGGTTTTTGCTCGACTCCTTCCGCTATCACTTTCAGTTTCAGTCTCTCCGCCATCAGGATCACGGTATCAACGATCGCTTCATCATTTTTTTCCAGATGCAGGTTCTGGACAAAGGAGCGGTCGATTTTCAGTACGTCCAGCGCGAGGCGTTTGAGATACTTCAGAGATGAGTAGCCGGTACCGAAATCATCAATGGCGATGGCAAAGCCGTGCCGTTTCAGTTCAGCCATTTTACGCGCGCAGTCATCAATGTTTTCCAGCAGCATGTTTTCCGTCAGCTCCAGCTCTATCATTTCGGCTTCCAGGCCATGCGCTTCGAGGCTGGCTACCAGCTGGCTGACAAACTGTGGCTGGGCAAACTGCATTGGACTGATGTTTATTGCAAGGCGGCGGAAGCTGCCAGGTAACAGTTTCTGGCTCTGCCAGTAGGCCAGCTGAAGGCAGGCCTGTTCGATGATCCAGTTACCAATCGGAATGATCTGGCCGGTCTCTTCGGCGATCGGCATAAACAGCCCGGGCGGGATCAGCCCCTGCTCCGGGTGGCGCCAGCGGATAAGGGCCTCAGCCCCTGTCATCAGGTTTTCCCCGTCAAACTGAGGCTGAAAATGCAGCTCAAACTGATTCTGCTGCAGGGCTTCATGCAGGCCTTTTTCTATGGTCAGGTACGAGTCCACCTGGTTTTGCATTTCAGACTCATAGAACAGAAAACGGTTACTGCCCTGCGCCTTAGCGCGATAAAGGGCGGTGTCGGCCTGGCGGAGGATGTCCAGTGGCTGATCATTGGCGTTGGGATAGAGCGCGATACCAATGGTCATGGTGCAGTACAGATGGTGTGATTCTATGCAGTAAGGTGCACCGGCCATATCGAGCAGGCGCTGACAAAAATCCGGGATCTGGCCGTAATCGGTATTGGGCAGCAGCAGCACAAATTCATCCCCGCCGACCCGGGCGCAGAAGTGGATCGGGTCGAGGTGTTTCTGCAGCCTTCTGGCAACACTGACCAGCAGTTTGTCGCCGATCTCATGACCAAGAGAGTCGTTGATGGTTTTGAACCGGTCCAGATCGAGATAGAGCAGTGCGCCGCTTTCGCTGGTACGGCGGGCTTTTTGCAGGCTTTCGTTCAGGGCATCAAGCAGTTGTTTGCGGTTTGGCAGTCCGGTCAGGCTGTCGTAGTAGGCGAGGTCATGAATTTGTCTCTCTGCCTGTTTACGGCCGGATATATCCCGCGCCTGCAGCAGAATCATCTCTTCGCCATCAACTTCCAGCTCACTGGCCGAGACCTCAACGGGGTAGCTTTTCCCGTCAGAGTTACGGTGGCTGGCCTCGAACAGCACAAACCCGCCTTTTTGCTGCTGAAGTTTGAACTGAAGGTAATCCACCGAGTAACTGACACTCACTTCTACGGCTTTTCGTCCCAGCAGCTGATACTTGTTGTACCCCAGCGCGCGGCTTGCCTGCCGGTTGGCGTGAGCGATGATCCCGAGCCGGTTGATCAGCAACAGGGCATCGTGGGCGTTATCCATGATAGTGCTGGTGAAGTGTTCGCTTTTCGCCAGTGCTTCGATATTGCGGTTCAGTTCACTGGTGGTTTGCTCGCGTTCTTGCCACAGAGCCTGGAATGCAAGGGCAAGCTGTCCGAACTCATCATCACGGATATGCCCTGGCAGCGCATGTGAACCGTTACGGCTTTGCAGCGAGCGCACCCAGCCGGTCAGCTCCATCACGGGCCTGGAAATGGTCTGATAGAAGAAAAACAGCAGTATGGCGGCCAGCAGCGTATTGCGCGCCAGGTCAAACATCAGCAGCGAGCGGGCACGGGTGATAAATGTCTGAGCGGCGGCAGCCCCGTCAACGGTAAACGACAGTTTGCCCACCTGGGTGCGGGAGTCGTTTTGATGCAACACGGAACTGTAGATCTTATTTTTGCTGAACAGGTGCAGTGCCAGCCAGCGGCTCAGCTTGTCTCCCTGATCGACGCGGCGGGTTTCCGAAGCGAGCAGGTCACCAAAGTCATCCTCTATTGTGACCAGACTGATGGCCGGGTCAGACATCAGGCTCATGGCGACCTGTTTGGCCAGCAGGGGATTGAGGTGATATGCAGCCCGGGTAGCGGTGGTATAGTTTTGTTCCAGCCGGAAGTTGTAGTGTTCAAGCTGGCGCTTTCGTTCCTGGTGCAGATCGAGCAGGATCTGGTAGAAGCTGAAGATCAGCCCCAGCATCAATGCGAACAGAAATACGCTTATGGTCTGGTTGGTGGCCAGTGAGCGGCGCCTGCTGCGTAGCGGCATCATTCCGATGGCTCCCCTAAGTATTTACGCATAATACCAGCGTACTCGCCGCTGGCGATAATGTCTGCCAGCCCCTGATTGAAGCGCTGCATCGTAATTCCGGCCCCGGGAATATTTTTGCTCAGACACATGTGCAGGGTCTGGGCCGGGCGGTCCGGCAGAGGGACGTGCTTGAGCTGAGGGGCGATATCGGCTTTTTGAGCGTAGTAACTGACGCTTTCAGTGCCGCTGTAAATGGCGTCAAAATCACGCATGATCAGCATGTCCAGTGCCTGGGGAATGGTTTCCACCGTGGTGTGGGGAATGTTGCGGCTTTCCAGTTCGCTCTGGCTGCTCCATTTGCGGATGGCGATTAATTTCAGTTTGGCGAGATCCTGCGCGCTGCTGGTAGCCGGAAGCGGGGTTCCCTTTTTGGCGGTCAGCCCGATATGAACCTCATTGATAGGCATAGAGTAGAGAAGGTAGGCATCCCGCTCCCCGTTACGGGTGCAGCTGACAAGGCCGGCCATTTTGCCGAACTGTACGCTTTTCAGCGCCCGGGCCCAGGGTGGTGTGGAAACGTCGATTTTGATCCCTTGCCGGGCAAAGGCGGCTGTGACGATCTCGGTGCTGAGTCCCTGAACCGGGCCAATTTCAGAAACAACAGTAAACGGTGGATAGTGGGTCGCAGCAAAACTCAGCGGGGCTGCCTTCTGCGGGGCTGCCATCAGCGGGGCGGTTCCCGTCGCAAACAGACTCAGACCCGACAGCAGCCAGAGGCGAATCCTTTTCATTGCCAACTCCCGAATAACGTCCTGTAATGACAGGATTGTAGATAATTATCTGTGTATGTGAATGTTTTGTATCATATTTATCAGCAGTATTGCGACACAAATTGCAGTATTGAGCACCAGGTTTTCTTCCGGGCAAAAGGTTTTCAGGTGATTGTGATCTGCTTCAATATGCAGAGGCAGGCACAGATTTTAACCAATACTGGAAAGCCGGTGGTGGATCTCATACAATTGCGCTCACTTGTGAATCACTCAGCTCAGGCTCTGCCAATGTAATACTGACCGCCGAATCAATCCTACATGCACACCGCTGGTGTGATTCTGCAGAATCCTTTCCCGTGAGGCCTTTTGTGCCGGGCGGGTATTTAAGAAAGAAGATAAAATCGATGTCGAATTCCCCTTTTATGCAGGAAGTCTCCAAGCGCCGGACTTTCGCAATTATTTCTCACCCGGATGCGGGTAAAACCACCATCACTGAAAAAGTGCTGCTGTTCGGACGCGCGATCCAGACCGCAGGTACCGTAAAAGGCCGTGGCTCAGCGCAGCACGCCAAGTCAGACTGGATGGAGATGGAAAAAGAGCGTGGTATTTCGGTAACCACCTCGGTCATGCAGTTCCCGTACAACGAATGTCTGGTTAACCTGCTTGATACTCCGGGACACGAAGACTTCTCGGAAGATACCTACCGTACTCTGACTGCTGTGGACTCGTGTCTGATGGTGATCGATGCGGCCAAAGGTGTCGAGGACCGTACCCGTAAGCTGATGGAAGTTACCCGTCTGCGTGATACGCCGATCGTAACCTTCATGAACAAACTTGACCGTGACATCCGTGATCCGATGGAACTGCTGGACGAAGTTGAAAGCGAGCTGAACATCGCCTGTGCACCGGTTTCATGGCCGATTGGCTGTGGTAAAGAGTTCAAGGGTGTTTACCATATTCACCGTGACGAGACCATTCTGTACTCGACCGGTCAGGGTCATACCATCCAGGAGCAGCGCATTGTAAAAGGCCTGGATAATCCTGAGCTGGATGAAGCCGTGGGTGAAGAGCTGGCTGAGCAGCTGCGTGAAGAGCTTGAGCTGGTTCTTGGCGCGTCACACGAATTTGACCGTGAGTTGTTCATCAAAGGTGAACTGACGCCGGTATTCTTTGGTACTGCACTGGGTAACTTTGGTGTTGACCATATGTTGGACGGTCTGACTGACTGGGCTCCGTCTCCGATGCCACGTCAGGCAAACGAGCGTGAAGTAGAAGCCTCTGAAGAGAAGTTCTCTGGCTTCGTATTTAAAATCCAGGCCAACATGGACCCGAAACACCGTGACCGCATCGCGTTCATGCGTATCGTATCGGGCACCTACAAGCAGGGCATGAAGATGAACCACGTTCGTCTTGGCAAGCAAATCAATATTTCCGATGCGGTAACCTTTATGGCCGGTGACCGTTCGCGCGCCGAAAATGCTTATGCAGGTGACATCATTGGTCTGCACAACCACGGTACCATCCAGATTGGTGATACCTTCACCCAGGGTGAAAGCCTGAAGTTTGCCGGTATTCCAAACTTTGCCCCGGAACTGTTCCGCCGTATCCGCCTGAGAGATCCTCTCAAGCAGAAGCAGCTGCTGAAAGGTCTGGTACAGCTTTCTGAAGAAGGTGCTGTACAGGTGTTCCGTCCGCTGCAAAACAACGACCTGATCGTGGGTGCGGTTGGTGTGCTTCAGTTTGACGTGGTGGTTGCCCGTCTGAAAGCGGAATACAACGTAGAAGCGATTTACGAGAGCGTGAACGTAGCCACTGCCCGTTGGGTAGAGTGTGACGACGAGAAGAAACTCGACGAGTTCCAGCGTAAGAACCAGACTAACCTGGCACTGGACGGTGGTGACAACCTGTCATACATCGCCCCAACTATGGTGAACCTGAACCTGGCTCAGGAGCGTTTCCCGGACATTCAGTTCCGTGCGACCCGTGAGCACTAATTGGTGATTTGCTGAGTTAATGAGAAACGCCTGTTGATGTATCAACGGGCGTTTTTTTTAATGGTGCTGTGGTGGATGTATAATGAACAGCAAAATACCCCACAGAACCAAAGGACCACAGGACCATTTCAGGGAGCAGAGAATGATAAGCTGGCTTAAAAAACTATTAAAACGTTACGACAACTGGTGCCGCCAGATGGGGCTGACGCCTGATCAGAAGCGTTCCTGTGTGCCTTATCGCCAGGACCCTCAGCCAGAGAAAAAACAGGATAAGCAGGATGAGCAGCGATAAATTCCGGCTGTTTGATACTCACTGCCATCTCGATTTTGAACGCATCGGTGATGTCGCTCAGGTGATCGCTGATGCGAATAAGGCTGGGGTGGAGCGCTTCCTGGTGCCGGCGGTCGGCGCGCGTAACTGGGATAAGGTCAGCGCACTGGCTGAGCGGTTTGACGGTGTGTACTTTGCGCTGGGGTTGCACCCTTATTTTTCTGCTGAGCACCAGTCTGAGCATCTCAGCCAGCTCGAGCGGCAACTGGCTTCTGCGGGCAGATTCTGTGTCGCGTTGGGGGAATGTGGTCTCGATTTTGCCATTCAAGGGCCAGACAGAGCCATGCAACTGGCGCTGTTTGATGCTCAGGTGCAGCTGGCGAAACAGTTTGGTCTGCCGCTGGTATTGCATCAGAGAAAATCACACCAGGAGATGGTGAAGCTTTTGCGCAGCAGCGGATTTGATCAGGGCGGGGTTATCCACGGATTCAGTGGCAGCCTGCAACAGGCGCATGACTGGCTGGGTTTGGGGTTTGCGATTGGTGTGGGAGGAACCATTACCTATCCGCGGGCTAACAAAACCCGTCAGACGGTGAGGCGGTTACCGCTGGATAGTCTGGTGCTGGAGACGGACGCGCCGGATATGCCATTAAATGGATTTCAGGGGGAGGTGAATCTGCCGCAAAGGGTATGCCATGTGTTAAAAGAACTTTGCAACTTGCGATCAGAGTCAAAGCAAACGATTGCAGCGCAGATCTGGCAAAAAAGCAATCAACTATTTTTAAAACGTGAATCGTAGCCGGTTAACGAGTGTAATCTTTGCATTTACACGTTTGCTTATTGTGATAATACTCACATTTACGTCCAAATCCCCGCAATACGGTGTCACGAAATGTGACTGCGCCATTACTTTATCCCGCGAATGGCGCTTATAATTGCCCTCGTTTTAATAACGCCAATTTGTAACACGCCAATAAATAACTAATAAGGAAGTCATAAACTATGAGCCTGTTTATGAGCCTGGTTGGTATGGTAGTGCTGATTGCAATCGCAGTTCTGCTATCTGACAACCGTAAAGCAATTAACGTTCGTACTGTGGGTGGTGCTTTTGCTATCCAATTTACCCTGGGTGCGTTCATCCTGTATGTACCATGGGGCCAGGAACTCCTGCGCGGATTCTCTGATGCAGTATCAAGCGTCATCAACTACGGTAACGATGGTACTTCGTTTCTGTTCGGTGGCCTGGTATCTGGCAAAATGTTTGAAGTATTCGGCGGTGGCGGTTTCGTATTCGCATTCCGTGTACTACCAACACTAATTTTCTTCT
The DNA here is from genome assembly GCF_056726165.1 of Vibrio sp. 9-16B-A1. Classification (NCBI taxonomy): domain Bacteria; kingdom Pseudomonadati; phylum Pseudomonadota; class Gammaproteobacteria; order Vibrionales; family Vibrionaceae; genus Vibrio; species Vibrio sp. 9-16B-A1. The sequence goes on along the minus strand of NZ_JBSDZD010000006.1, from coordinate 201,424 downwards.
CAGCTCTAATTTCAGTGTTGTACTACTTGGGTGTTATGCAGTGGGTTATCAAGATTCTTGGTGGCGGTCTGCAGAAAGCTCTGGGTACATCCCGTGCGGAATCTATGTCTGCAGCAGCGAACATCTTCGTTGGTCAGACTGAAGCACCTCTGGTTGTACGTCCATTCGTTCCAAAAATGACTCAGTCTGAGCTGTTTGCGGTAATGTGTGGTGGTCTGGCATCTATCGCTGGTGGTGTATTGGCGGGTTACGCTTCTATGGGCGTGCCAATTGAGTACCTGGTTGCAGCATCTTTCATGGCAGCACCTGGTGGTCTTCTGTTTGCTAAAATCATCAAACCTGAAACTGACGAGCCAATCGAGCAGATGCAGGACATCGGCGCTGAAGGCGACGACAAACCTGCTAACGTAATCGACGCGGCTGCGGGCGGTGCATCTGCTGGTCTTCAGCTGGCACTGAACGTTGGTGCAATGCTGATTGCATTCATCGGTCTGATCGCTCTGGTTAACGGTATGCTGGGTGGCATCGGTGGCTGGGTTGGTATGCCTGAACTGAGCCTGGAAATGATCCTGGGTTACGTGTTCGCACCTCTGGCATTCCTGATCGGTGTTCCATGGGCTGAAGCGACTGTTGCTGGTGAGTTCATCGGTATGAAGACTATCGCTAACGAATTCGTTGCTTACTCTCAGTTTGCCCCTTACCTGGGTGAAACTGCTCCGGTAGTACTGTCTGAGAAGACTAAAGCAATCATCTCATTCGCTCTTTGTGGCTTCGCGAACCTTTCTTCTATCGCGATCCTGCTGGGTGGTCTGGGTAGCCTGGCGCCAAAACGCCGTCCGGACATCGCGCGTATGGGTATTAAAGCAGTTATCGCTGGTACGCTATCTAACCTGATGGCAGCTACCATTGCAGGCTTCTGCCTGAGCCTGGCTGCAATGTAATTAAAGGCTGATATTTTATAGACGCCGTTATAATCTCACCCCGTAGCAAGTGATTGCTGCGGGGTGTTTTTGTTTATAGGTGGGTGTGTTTATTAAGGCCCTGGGCACTTGGCTCTGGGCGCTAGGCAAATGGAGCACCCGTTAATGAAATTCAGAAAAACTGAAGTTGGTTGAAGGAAAGAGTTGTCATTGCAACCGGGATACTGGATTCTGCCGCCCAGCGCCTGGAACCGGACTTTTGCAACTAAACCTTAGAACCATAATTCTGTTTTTTTGAGATACAAACCGTTTGCGCTCTATATCACACTACAGATTCTGGCTGAATATCTATAATGTATATATCTGTGGAATACAGGGGTAATCCCATGAATGAAGTTATCCTGGCAATGCTTGCCGGATTCGTCGTTGGAGTCCTGTTTTCAGCCATCAAACTGCCGATCCCGGCACCACCGGTCCTTTCCGGGGTGATGGGCATAGTCGGTGTGTATTTAGGTGGTATAGCTTATCAATGGATAATTGAGAAGTTTTTCGGCTGAAACTTACAGGAAGTAAGCACAAGCGCCGGTAGTTAAGCGACCGGGGCTCAGCCTTTTTTTGTACGTTAGACACAGCAAGAGATGTACTGTGCCATAGGCCAAACTGGTACTGTGCGGCGACAGGGATAGCGATTGAAACCAGCAGGCGCTGGTTCAAGTCTTCAGGGAACCAAGTCCGTTCATGTTGTACAGGACTCCCAACATGGGAGTTCATTACTGAATGAATATACTGATCGGAGATAGAAATGAGCGATTTAAAAGCAGCAGCATTGCGCGCGCTGAAACTAATGGATCTGACCACGCTGAACGAAGATGATACTGACGCGAAGGTTATTTCTCTTTGTCATGATGCGAAAACGCCGGTAGGCAATACAGCGGCAATCTGTATTTACCCTCGCTTTATTCCTATTGCGAAGAAAACACTGCGCGAGCAGGGCACGCCAGAAGTGCGTATCGCAACTGTAACTAACTTCCCTCACGGCAACGATGATATCGAAATCGCGGTAGCGGAAACCAAAGCAGCAGTTGCTTACGGCGCTGACGAAGTAGACGTGGTATTCCCATACCGCGCTCTGATGGCTGGTGATGAGAAAGTGGGCTTCGAGCTGGTTAAACAGTGTAAAGAAGCGTGTGGCGACATTCTTCTGAAAGTAATTATCGAAACCGGTGAACTGAAAGAAGAAGCGCTGATCAAGAAAGCATCTCAAATCTGTATTGAAGCAGGTGCTGACTTCATCAAAACTTCTACCGGTAAAGTGCCGGTAAACGCGACGCCAGAGTACGCGCGTATGATGCTGGAAGTTATCCGTGATATGGGTGTTGCTGAAAAAGTTGGCTTTAAGCCAGCTGGCGGCGTTCGTACTGCAGAAGACGCAGCAGCATACCTTGCAATGGCGGATGAGCTCCTGGGCGCAGACTGGGCAGACAACATGCACTACCGCTTTGGTGCATCAAGCCTGCTGACTAATCTGCTGAATACATTAGAAGTGACCAACGAAGTCGCTGATCCGACAGCTTACTAAGCTGCCAGAACAGAGTGGGGCAAATTCGCCCCACTTTATCTCCTATACCCTACACTAATTAATAGCTCGGCAAATGCTGAGGAGGAACTAATGTATCTGCCACAGGAAATCATTCGCAGAAAACGTGACGGCGAAGTACTGACCGCTGACGAAATTAACTTTTTCATTCAAGGTGTTGCAAAAAATACTGTTTCAGAAGGACAGATTGCAGCCTTTGCGATGGCCATCTTCTTTAATGAGATGACCATGCCAGAGCGTATTGCTCTGACCTGTGCCATGCGCGATTCTGGCATGGTTATCGACTGGAGCCACATGAACTTTGATGGCCCAATCGTCGACAAACACTCTACCGGTGGTGTGGGTGACGTAACTTCACTGATGCTTGGCCCTATGGTGGCAGCGTGTGGCGGTTACGTACCAATGATCTCAGGTCGTGGCCTGGGCCACACCGGCGGTACCCTGGATAAGCTGGAAGCTATCCCGGGCTACAACATTACTCCGACTAACGAAGTATTTGGTCAGGTGACCAAAGACGCTGGTGTTGCCATCATCGGTCAGACCGGTGATCTTGCTCCGGCAGATAAGCGCGTTTACGCGACCCGCGATATCACCGCGACCGTAGATAACATCTCTCTTATCACTGCGTCTATCCTGTCGAAGAAACTGGCGGCAGGTCTGGACTCTCTGGTGATGGATGTGAAAGTAGGATCTGGCGCATTTATGCCAACTTACGAAGCATCTGAAGAGCTGGCGAAATCTATCGTTGCAGTAGCCAACGGTGCTGGCACCAAAACCACAGCAATCCTGACTGATATGAACCAGGTTCTGGCGTCATCTGCAGGTAACGCTACTGAAGTACGTGAAGCGGTTCGCTTCCTGACCGGTGAATACCGTAACCCTCGCCTGCTTGAAGTGACTATGGCGTCGTGTGCAGAAATGCTGGTTCTGGGTAACCTGGCGAAAGACACTGCGGAAGCCCGCGCTAAACTGATGGCGGTACTGGACAACGGTAAAGCTGCAGAGTGCTTTGGCCGCATGGTTGCTGGTCTGGGTGGTCCTCTGGACTTTATGGAAAACTATGACAAGTACCTGGCCCGCGCTGACATCGTTAAGCCGGTATTTGCAAGCGAAGCTGGTATCGTATCTGCGATGGATACCCGTGCGATTGGTATGGCAGTCGTTGGCATGGGCGGTGGCCGCCGCGTGGCAACGGACAGCATCGATTACGCCGTAGGCTTCGACAACTTTATTCGTCTTGGTCAGACCGCTGACCAGGATACGCCGCTGGCCGTTATCCACGCCCGTTCAGAAGAGCAGTGGAACGAAGCAGCAGCAGCATTACAAGCAGCAATTAAAGTGGGTAACACCGCTTACAATCCAACACCTGAAGTTTACCGCCAGATCCGGGCGGAAGACGTATAATCCCGGTGGAGAGGCATTATGAAACGTTCAATTATTTTAGTACTGGATTCTTTTGGCATCGGCGCGACCGCTGATGCTGACAAGTTTGGCGATAAAGGCTCAGACACTTTTGGCCACATCGCACAGCAATGTGCAGAGGGCAAAGCAGACAACGCTGAGCGCAGCGGCGCGCTGAAACTGCCAAACCTGACCAAACTGGGTCTGGCGATGGCGGGTAAAGAGTCTACCGGTAACCTGGCAGCAGGTATGGATGACAGCGTTGAAGTGATCGGCGCTTACGGCCACGCGGCTGAGCTGTCTTCAGGTAAAGATACTCCGTCTGGTCACTGGGAAATTGCCGGTGTACCTGTCCTGTTTGACTGGGGCTACTTCACTGACAAGACCAACAGCTTCCCGCAGGAACTGCTGGACCGCATCGTAGAACGCGCGAACCTGCCTGGTTACCTGGGTAACTGCCACGCGTCTGGTACTCAGGTTCTTGATGACCTGGGCGAAGAGCACATGGCAACCGGTAAGCCAATCTTCTACACCTCGGCTGACTCTGTATTCCAGATCGCCTGTCATGAAGAAACTTACGGCCTGGATAACCTGCTGGAGCTGTGTCAGATCGCCCGTGAAGAGCTGGAAGACTACAACATCGGCCGTGTTATCGCCCGTCCGTTTATCGGCCCTAAAGCCGGTGAGTTTGCACGTACCGGTAACCGCCGTGACCTGTCTGTAGAGCCACCATCAGCAACCGTTCTGCAGAAGCTGGTTGACGAGAAAGGCGGTGACGTGGTGTCTATCGGTAAGATCTCTGACATTTACGCTGGTTGTGGTATCACTCAGAAAGTAAAAGCGACCGGTATCCCGGCGCTGTTTGAAGCGACCAAAGAGCAGATTGAAAAAGCGGGTGATAACACTATCGTATTCACCAACTTCGTAGACTTCGACTCAGCTTACGGTCACCGTCGTGACGTAGCGGGCTACGCAGCTGCGCTGGAATACTTCGACGGCCGTCTGCCAGAAATCCTGGGTATGCTGAAAGAAGACGATGTACTGATCATCACTGCTGACCACGGTTGTGACCCAACCTGGCCTGGTACTGACCACACCCGTGAGCACATCCCTGTGCTGGTATACGGTCCGAAAGTACCGGCTGGTTCTCTGGGCCGCCGTGAGACCTTTGCTGACATTGGTCAGACTCTGGCAAGCTACTTCGGTATCTCAGATATGGACTTCGGCAGAAGCTTCCTGTAATAAATATCAGCTCCGGGCGTGATTCGTCCGGAGCTTTTTTTTGTGTTTTTTTCGCCTGATAATCAGGCTGTTGTAACAATTGACAAGGAAATTCAAATGGCTACTCCACACATTAATGCGGAAATGGGTGCTTTTGCAGACGTAGTACTGATGCCGGGCGATCCGCTGCGCGCCAAGTACATTGCCGAGACCTTCCTGGATGACGTGGTACAGGTTTGTGACGTGCGTAATATGTACGGTTACACCGGTACTTACAAGGGCCGTAAGATCTCAGTAATGGGCCACGGTATGGGTATCCCATCGTGCTCAATTTACGTGACAGAGCTGATTAAAGACTTCGGCGTGAAGAAGATCATCCGTGTGGGCAGCTGTGGTGCGGTAAACGAAGACATCAAAGTACGTGATGTGGTGATCGGCATGGGTGCATGTACCGATTCAAAAGTGAACCGTATCCGTTTCAAAGGCCATGACTTCGCTGCAATCGCTGATTACCAGATGGTGAAAAACGCGGAAGAAGCGGCAAAAGCACGCGGCATCGAAGTTAAAGTCGGCAACCTGTTCTCTGCTGAGCTGTTCTACACGCCGGATCCGGAAATGTTCGATGTAATGGACAAGTACGGCATCGTTGGCGTTGAGATGGAAGCGGCAGGCATCTACGGCGTAGCAGCAGAATACGGCGCGAAAGCACTGGCGATCTGTACCGTATCAGACCACATCAAAACCGGCGAGCAGACCACTTCAGAAGAGCGTGCCACCACGTTCAACGAGATGATGGAAATTGCACTGGATTCAGTATTGTTGGGTGACTAGGCGCTGGTTTGTGCTTAAATTGAAATGAAAAACGCGCCGGGAGATCGGCGCGTTTTTTGTAATTGGGGTTCGCGGTCCTCGGTTATCGGTCCGCGGGAATGGTTCTGTTTTCCGGGCTGAACTGTTGGCCCCGCACCGCTTACCGGGAAGCGCCTCAAATCTGTTTGTTTTGGGATTTGTAGTCTTTGGTTCTTGGTCCACGGGATTAGTTCAGTTCTATAGGCTGAACCCGCGTACCGAGAACCGCGTACCGCCCTAAACCTGTTTCAGCAGCAAATTCTCCCCACTATCCCTGCGTTTTTTCACATGACGGCGCAGCAGGAAGCTGATCAGCAGTCCGCTGACGAAGCTCATTATCAGCATCAGGTACATCATGCGGTCACTGTTGCGGTAGTGGTGGTCTGAAATGGCGGTCACCATGCCTTTCTCAAACGTGATCCGCACAAAGCCGATCAGGCTCTCCTGGTGGTAGATGGGTTCCACCAGTTGCTGGCGGCCGATACTGGCGGTGGCCAGCGGGGTATCCAGCCCTAAGGTTTCGCGTACCGGTTTGGCGTTTTCGCTGGCGGCCAGTTTGGCCCCTTCAGAGTCGTAGATGGTGGCATCAAATACCAGCCGGTCCTGAGCCAGCTGGTTAGTCAGGGCCAGCAGACGCTCCTGCTCATCATTGACCAGCATGCTGCTGGCCGAGAGAGCGGCCTGGGTGACCAGTACGTTGGTCAGGGTTTCCAGCTGACGGGCCTGAATACGCTCGTTACCTTTACTGATGATGACACTGTTTTGGATCGTGACCGCAAACAGAGTGGCGACGATCAGCATGGTGACCACGCGTAAAAAAGAGCGAAAAGAAAAAATTGAACTACTCATCCGTTATCAACTCATCTGAACCTGGCGCGATGATGCGCGGTTTGGTCTCTATTGTAGCTTGCCTTTTGCTTTTGCAATAGGTTAACGTTTGGGGAATTAGAACGGATACCAGTACCAGGGAAGTTATGACAGTATCAAAGATGAAAAAGCGCATCGGATTGCGCACCCGTTTACCCGAAATTCAGTCGGCACACTTTCGTGACCGGCAAAAAGCTAGTTGGATCATTTATGGTCCGAGCCTCTCCTTGCGTCATCTCGAAGACCTTGATTTCTTTACCGGACAATATAATGCTGTGGTCGATGCCTGGCAGGTAGGCCCTTATGAAGTGGCGCTGATGGCTGGCGAGCTGACCACGGAACACCAGACTATTCTGGATGAGCTGGCGCTGGATTACGCCCCGCTTAATGATGTGCCTGATTTAAGTCGTCCTGGCCTGCTTTTGATGGATATGGACTCCACCGCCATTCAGATTGAGTGTATTGATGAAATCGCCAAACTGGCCGGGCCTGAGGTGGGAGAGATGGTAGCGGAAGTGACAGAACGCGCCATGCAGGGCGAGCTCGATTTTGAGCAAAGCCTGCGCCAGCGGGTTGCTGCGCTCAAAGATGCCGATGAGGCTATTTTGGGTAAAGTGCGGGAGCACCTGCCACTGATGCCGGGTGTCCGTGAGCTGGTGGCGACACTGAAAAGCTTTGGCTGGAAAACGGCGGTGGCTTCTGGTGGCTTCACTTATTTCTCTGATCACCTGGGTGAGTTACTTGAGCTCGATTATACCCGCTCCAACCAGCTGGCGATTGAAAACGGGAAACTGACCGGTGAAGTGCTGGGAGATGTGGTCGGCGCGCAGGCCAAAGCCGATATTCTTGGTCAGCTTGCAGAACGTTATGGTATCGAAGGGATGCAGACCATAGCGGTGGGCGACGGTGCTAATGATCTTGTGATGATGGAAGCGGCCGGACTGGGCGTTGCTTATCATGCTAAGCCTAAAGTCACCGCTCAGGCTCAGGTGGCGGTGAGGCACGCAGACCTGCTCGGTGTATTGTGTATTTTAAGTGGTCAGCTGGCCAAACAGCGAAAGATCAGATGGTAATAATATCGCCGGTATTAAAAGCAAAGGGGCCTGCTGGCCCCTTTGTTATTTTCTGAAATAGGTGGTTCAGGTGACTTCCAGCCGGATCATCACTTCGTCAGTAATATCGATGATCTCCCCATAGCCCACCAGGCTGGAGAACTCTTTCTCAATGTTCCTCGCGTGATGCAGTGTGGCTTTGGCCAGGCTGCCGAGCTCCTCTTTCAGCATCTGGGTTGTGGGCTCGGTTACCGGGATCCCGGAGATGCGCAGCGCAAAAAACTGCCCCTGAGTTTTGGCAATTTTGACAAAACTTATCCGCTGCTCGATGGAGTCAAAATCACTCAATAACCGGGTTTCAATTTTCTCAATCTGTTTGCCATTTTGAATCACCGATACATACATATCGTGGAACACTGGTCTTGCCCCTTCGACCGGGCGCATCGGGGTGGCGAGCAGGGTATTGGTCCGGCCCTTAAACAGTGGCTCCAGAGACATTCTGCCATTGTGGCCCAGTGACTGGAACAGCCGGGCCAGCGCATTAAGCGGTGTATTGACACCCACGGTTCTTGGCTGAAGCATACGGTCTTTCTTTTCCACATAGAACGGGAGGCTGACCATGCGCCCCAGCAGCTGATGGTGCATGGTGTTAAGCAGCTCATGGGATGGCAGCAGTTCCGCCTCTTTGGACAGACGTTCCTGGTTGTGGTTGATCAGCCTCTTCAGGAAGTTAATCGCCCGGCTGGAGTTATGAGTGTCCTCGATTTTCAGTTGAATACTGAAGCCATCGGGGCTGATCCGCACTACGGTGTAGGGCACTTCGGTCAGCGGGACTTTTTCATCGTAACGCTGAAGCTCAAGGAAGCTGACCGGCAGTTTGTCCCCGGCTTTAAGCGGCAGCGGGGCAGGCACCGCGATTTGCAATCCCCGGCTGGAAAAGTTCTTTGTGGTACCTTTTACTTTCGCACCCGGGCCGACCAGTATTTCAATGGGTGACTCAAATTCAAAGCGAGGTTCGCTTCGGCGGGTACTGGCGTCGAAATAGATCCCCTGCGGATGGCCGAGTATCTGGCGCGAATGGCGGAAAGGGTTAAGCTCTGCACTTGGCAGGGTGGGTTTTTCCGTCAGCAGATAATCCAGGCTCTGTTCCTGGTTACTGATCTCCTGCAGCAGGCCTATATGGGTCAGGGAGTTCAGGGTTTCTTTCAGCTCCGGTGCAGCGTGGTGAAACTCCTGGATCTCTTCCTGGCTCAGCTCAAACATGTGCAGCCGGTAGACCCGCCAGCTCGGGCGGCGGGCACCGATATGCCAGAACAGCTGGCGCTGCGCCCGGTTGGCTTCGGGCAGCATCATGCTGTAGAACAGTTTTTTGTTTTGATGGGTGTGGGTAAAAGCGTAAATAAAATTGTTGCTTTCGCGCATGCCAGGCTGGATAAGTGGTGACATTCGGTCACGGGTAAACAGGGTGCCGAAGGTCTGCTGGTTGCGCTCATCGTGCCAGTACTGCCACAGGGACTGGTTGGCATCGGTCAGCAGGGCATAGCGAAGCTCAGTGCCGCTGAAAAACAGTGGCAGGTGACAGGTATGACGCAGGTAACAGTGTTCATAACCACGGGCGCGGGCGCGGATAATATGGTCCTGGTTATCATGCTTGGCGCGCTTGGCCCGTTTGGAGTCACCCTGCAGGAACTGGTCTATCGCCCGGGCAACCAGGTCGGTCTCGGTCAGGCGCTTGAGGCGAAGCCAGCGAACAGCACTGTTTTCATAACAGTCATCGACTCCGAGGATGCGGTACTCTATCCGCTCAGCCATTTCCGGGTCTTTCAGCTCGTTGGCTATCTGGGTAAAGGAGACGTTCAGCACTTCACCAAGGCGATAGTCAAATGCACTCGGTACCTTGAACTTGGCACCAGAGCAGGATAAATCGACGCTGACTCCGTGAACAATCTGGCCGGACTCACGCTCGATATCGACTTGACTCGCCATGCGCAGACGGTTTTCTTGCCGGCGCAGGTCGTACCCGAGCCTGACGATATCGGCTTCAAACGGGCTGTCGGGGTCGGTTATTGCATAAGGCATGTTCGGGCGCACCGGATTAACGGTCCGGTATTTGTGGCGGGTATTAACCAGCGCTTCCCAGACGCCTTCGGTATAGGCGCCGTAGCGTTTGACCTTTTTGTGATAGGCGTTGATCGCCACATCATCGAGCCAGTGACGGATGCCATTAAGGTGGTATTCGCGGCATTCTCCCTGTACCCGGCCGCGCAGGTCGATGGATTTCTGACATGGTGCCATGACGCGCTTAAGCTCCATCTTCACGAGAAGACGGGCGGAAGGGTGCTCACCTTCGGTCATCTGGTTCAGTACCAGCTCGAAGTCTTCAGAGTGGTAGACCGGGAGCAATCGTTCGACCAGCGAGAGAATTTCTGCCTGTTCCATTATTTCTGTTAGAGTATTTGTCCTTAAATAAATATCGGCCGCAATGCGCCTGGCTTTAGCGGTTCGAGTAATCGATTATACGGATTCAGCCGGGATTGAGTATCCCGGCTGTTGATTAAAGTTCAAATATTGGAGCAAAGACCTGTCATGGCCAAAGCGAAACGAGCCTATGTTTGTAATGATTGTGGCGCGGATTTTCCCCGCTGGCAGGGTCAGTGTAATGCCTGTGGCGCATGGAACACCATTTCTGAAGTGCGTCTGGCGGCTTCCCCGACGGTCGCCAGAAATGAGCGCCTGAGCGGTTATGCTGGTGGCGCGGGTGAGTCTCAGGTTCAGACCCTGGCAGAAATCGACCTTCAGGAAGTGCCGCGCTTTACCAGTGGCTTTAAAGAGCTCGACCGGGTACTTGGAGGTGGTGTTGTACCGGGGGCGGCCATTCTTATAGGCGGCAGCCCGGGCGCAGGTAAATCGACCCTGCTGCTTCAGACCATGTGCTGGCTCTCTTCACAGATGAAAACCCTGTATGTGACCGGCGAGGAGTCGCTTCAGCAGGTGGCAATGCGCGCCTCCCGTCTTGGCCTGCCCAAAGAGCACCTGAAAATGCTCTCGGAAACCAACGTCGATAAGATTTGTCAGGTGGCGGAGAAAGAGCAGCCGCGCATCATGGTCATTGACTCGATTCAGGTGATGCACGTTTCGGATGTGCAGTCCTCCCCGGGCAGTGTGGCCCAGGTGCGTGAGGCAGCGACGGCGCTGACCCGTTATGCCAAGCAAAATAACGTCTCGATTTTTATCGTCGGACATGTAACAAAAGACGGTACCCTGGCCGGGCCTAAAGTGCTGGAGCACATTATTGACTGTTCGGTATTGCTCGATGGTGGCAGCGACAGCCGCTTCCGGACCCTGCGCAGCCACAAAAACCGTTTTGGAGCGGTCAATGAGCTGGGCGTGTTTGCCATGACCGGGCAGGGGCTGCGTGAAGTGAGTAACCCGTCGGCGATTTTCCTGTCGCGGGGGGAGGAGGAAACCTCCGGCAGCTCAGTGATGGTGGTGTGGGAAGGTACCCGGCCGCTGCTGGTCGAAATCCAGGCGCTGGTGGATTACTCCCAGCTGGCTAACCCGCGCCGGGTTGCGGTTGGCCTTGAGCAGAATCGTCTCTCTTTATTACTGGCTGTACTGCATAAACACGGTGGACTGCAGATGGCAGACCAGGACGTGTTTGTTAACGTCGTGGGCGGCGTTAAGGTCACCGAGACCAGTGCGGACCTTGCATTGATCATGGCGTTGCTGTCGAGTTTCCGTGACCGGCCGCTGCCAAAAGATGTGGTGGTGTTTGGTGAGGTTGGCCTTGCCGGTGAGATCCGTCCGGTGCCAAGCGGGCAGGAGCGATTAAATGAAGCCTTTAAACATGGCTTTAAAAAGGCTATTGTACCGGCAGCCAATATGCCCAAAGGGGGTATTGAAGGAATGCAGATCCATGGTGTGAAGAAACTGTCTGAAGCCATCTCTGCGTTTGATGAGCTATAACGTTCATTATCAGCAGCGATCGCTGCAATTTACTGGATAATTTTCAGTCCTGAACTAGATTTTATACACGGCTTTTCACCCTCAGAAATGAGGGGGAAAAGTTTTTTGTTCTCAATCGCACGCAAGGGTATCAGTCTTGACAGATTGTGGTATACTCTGCGCGCAATTTATACCTTATTAACAGAGTAAGACAATGGCAGATTTATCGAAATACAGAAACATTGGTATTTTCGCGCACGTTGATGCGGGTAAAACCACTACCACTGAGCGTATCCTTAAGCTAACGGGTCAGATCCACAAAACTGGTGAGGTTCACGATGGTGAATCTACTACTGACTTCATGGAGCAGGAAGCTGAGCGTGGTATTACAATTCAGTCAGCTGCTGTAAGTTGTTTCTGGAACGATCACCGTCTGAACGTTATCGATACTCCTGGACACGTTGACTTCACCGTAGAAGTTTACCGTTCTCTGAAAGTACTAGATGGTGGTATCGGTGTATTCTGTGGTTCTGGTGGTGTTGAGCCTCAGTCAGAAACAAACTGGCGTTACGCGAACGAATCAGAAGTTGCACGTCTGATCTTCGTAAACAAGCTGGACCGTATGGGCGCAGACTTCTTCAACGTTGTTGATCAGGTGAAGAACGTTCTTGGCGCTAACCCACTGGTAATGACCCTGCCAATCGGTCGTGAAGACGACTTCGTTGGTGTTGTAGACGTACTGAACCGTCAGGCGTACGTTTGGGACGACACTGGTCTGCCAGAAAACTACGAAATTAAAGAAGTTCCTGCGGACATGGTTGACGACATGGAACAGTACCGTGAAGAGCTGGTTGAGTCTGCTGTAGAGCAGGACGAAGAGCTGATGATGGCTTACATGGAAGGCGAAGAGCCGACTGTTGAGCAGTTGAAAGCTTGTATCCGTAAAGGTACCCGTGACCTGGCGTTCTTCCCTACTTTCTGTGGTTCTGCATTCAAAAACAAAGGTATGCAGCTGATCCTGGACGCAGTAGTAGACTACCTGCCTTCTCCAACTGAAGTTGATCCTCAGCCACTGACTGACAAAGAAACTGGTGAGCCAACTGGCGAAGTTGCAACTGTATCTGCAGACGAGCCACTGCGTGCGCTTGCATTTAAGATTATGGACGACCGTTTCGGCGCCCTGACCTTCATCCGTATCTACTCAGGTGTAATGAGCAAGGGTGACACCATCCTGAACGCTGCAACTGGTAAAACTGAGCGTATCGGCCGTATGGTTGAGATGCAGGCGGACGAGCGTAACGAACTGACTACTGCACAAGCGGGTGACATCATCGCTGTTGTTGGTATGAAGAACGTTCAGACTGGTCACACTCTGTGTGATCCTAAGCACGAATGTACTCTGGAACCAATGATCTTCCCAGAACCAGTAATCTCTATCGCTGTAGCGCCTAAAGATAAAGGTTCTACTGAGAAGATGGGTATCGCTATCGGTAAGATGGTTGCAGAAGATCCATCATTCCAGGTTGAGACTGACGAAGATTCAGGCGAAACCATCCTGAAAGGTATGGGTGAACTTCACCTGGACATCAAGGTAGACATCCTGAAGCGTACTTACGGCGTTGAGCTGGAAGTTGGTGCTCCACAGGTAGCTTACCGTGAAACCATCACTCAGGCTGTTGAAGACAGCTACACCCACAAGAAGCAGTCTGGTGGTTCTGGTCAGTTCGGTAAGATCGACTACCGCATCAAGCCAGGCGAGCCAAACTCTGGCTTCACTTTCTCTTCAACTGTTGTTGGCGGTAACGTTCCTAAGGAATTCTGGCCTGCAATCGAGAAAGGCTTCGCGGGCATGATGGAGAACGGTGTTCTTGCTGGCTTCCCAACTCTGGACGTTGAAGTAGAACTGTTCGACGGTGGCTTCCACGCAGTTGACTCATCTGCAATCGCATTTGAAATCGCAGCGAAAGGCGCATTCCGTCAGTCTATGCCAAAAGCTGGCCCTCAGCTTCTTGAGCCAATCATGCACGTAGACGTGTTCACTCCAGACGATCACGTTGGTGACGTTATTGGTGACCTGAACCGTCGTCGCGGTATGATCAAAGATCAGCAAGCTGGTGCTACTGGTGTTCGTATCAAGGCAAACGTACCTCTGTCTGAGATGTTTGGCTACATCGGTCACCTGCGTACTATTACTTCTGGCCGTGGTCAGTTCTCTATGGAGTTCGATCACTACGCTGCATGTCCAGCAAACGTTGCTGAAGAAGTAATCGCAGAGCAAAAAGCTCGCAACGAGAAGAAATAATTACATTTCTTTAAGTTGATAAAAAACCGCCGGTCTTTCCGGCGGTTTTTTTATGCGTCAGAAACGAGATGTTAAGAGGCGGGAAGCGGGATAGTGCCGCCCAGAGCCATGAGCTTTTACACTTCAATCAGTTCCAGATCTCCGGGCATGTGAGCCTGAAACAGCTGTATCTCCTGCTGCAGCCAGCTGGCAAACTGCTGGATTTTTTCCCGTTTTAAATAACCTTCCGGCGCGCACAGGTAGTAACTGTAGTGCGATTTACACGCCAGATTTCCAATCCGGACCAGTTTGCCTTCCTGAATATAACGGTAAGCCAGGCTGTGACGGACCAGTGCAATCCCCTGTACGGCCAGCGCTCCTTCCAAAACAAAATGTGCCCCATTGTACTTCAGGGCGGGTTTACCCGGTCTGGCGCCGATGGACTCCAGCCAGCGGCTCCAGTCCATATCCGGCCAGAAATCTTCGATAAGGTCAGCCATATACAGGTCATGAACGCCGCGGATGTTGTGCTGCTTCAGGTAAAGCGGGTGACAGGCCGGATAGAGCATCTCTTCCATCAGCAGGATGCTCTCTATTCCATGGTAATCCCCGGGGCCGTAACGGACACAGATATCAACCGCATCCCCCTGAAAGTCGACCAGGGTGTTTGTGGGCTCGATGAGCAGTGACATTTCCGGGTGAAGGTCGCGAAAACCCTGAATGCGGGGAACCAGCCAGTGCTGAGCGAAAGAAGGCAGGGTCGATATAGCAAGCCGGTTTGGTTCGGGGTCCTTATTCAGCATGCGTATGCCGTTTTGCAGTTCAGTAAATCCTTTTTGTGCCGCCTGAAAGAGGATCTGACCCTCTTTGGTCAGGGTGACCCTGCGATGCTGGCGTAAAAAAAGGTCACAGCTAAGCCACTCTTCAAGTTGCCGGATCTGCTGGCTGATTGCTGCCGGAGAAACGAAAAGCTCTTCTGCCGCACGTTTGAAGCTGCCGGTCTGGGCGGCGGTGCAGAAATAGTATAACGCCTGAAGTGGTGGGAGTTTTTCTCTCACTTAAGTTTTCCTTAACTAAGTGTTAATAGGTATCGTTTGTGACATTTGTTGCCCTGATGGATTATGAGCCGTGAAGAGGTTAATAATCAAGGGGGATGTATGAATGAGATCATAATCAAACGCCGGCGGCATCTGCGCCGTGGGGCATTGGACTGGATTAAGAATTTCTATGCTTTGCTTCAGCAGTGGAACCAGAACAGCCGTACCCGTCGTGATTTGTCAGCGTTGTCTGAGCATCAGTTGAGGGATATCGGAGTGGAAAAGGATCAGGTCCGGGACGATTACCGCCAATCGTTCATAAAATAAAAAAAAGCCACCGACAGACACCGGTGGCTTTCTTTCTGTTTTAAGTGTCTATTCTTCCCATACTACCAGCTTGCCAGCTGGCCAGTTTGCGCCCACATCGTGATATTTTTTCTCCAGCACATGACGTTTAATTTTCAGTGTCGGTGTCAGGATGCCATTGTCTATCGTCCATGGGTCTTTGATCATCAGTACCCCTTTGATCTTCTCGTGAGACTCCAGCTCATTGTTGATCCGGTTGATGACTTTCACCGTGGTGCGTTCATAGCGGGCCGGGTCGAAGTTCGGGAAATCATGCGGCACTACCAGCAGGATTGGGCCCGGAAGACCGGAGCCGATCAGGCACATCATTTCTACCCGGCTGTACTCAAAGATTTTTTTCTCAATCGGAACCGGGGAGACAAACTTACCTTTGGCGGTCTTGAAGGTGTCTTTTTTGCGCCCTTCAATGGTCAGGTAACCTTCTGAGTCGAGTGAGCCAATGTCACCGGTGTGCAGCCAGCCGTCTTCGGTAAAGCTCTCTTTGGTCGCTTCATCGTTCTTATAGTAGCCGGCAAACAGCCCGCCTCCGCGTACCAGGATTTCGCAGTCATCGGCGATCTTCAGTTCAATGCCTGGTCCTGCGTTACCCACAGTACCGATTTTATCCGCGCGGAACGGGTGATTAAGGGTGCTGTAAGCGAAGGATTCGGTCATCCCCCAGGCTTCGGTAATGTTCAGCCCAACAGAGTGGTACCACTCCAGCAGGGAAGGGGAGACAGGTGCACTACCACACCCCAGTACCCGCGCCTGATCGAGGCCAAGGCCATCGGCGAGTTTTCTCTTAATCAGACTGTTTACGAAGGGGATCTTAAGCAGGATGTTGAGTTTTTTCTGTGGCAGCTTATCCAGAATACGTTGCTGGAACAGGGTCCACAGACGCGGCACCGATATAAACAGCGTTGGGCGGTGCATTTTTACATCTTCAATAAAGGTGTCGAGTGACTCCGGGAAAGCGGTTTGAACCCCACCCTGAACTGAGGAGCCAAAGATGTAGACACGCTCAGTAATATGGGCCAGCGGCAGGTAAGAGAACAGGCGGTCGTTTTTCTCAATGCCGATATGTTCAATCAGACGCTGTACAGACCAGCTGAACGCTCCGTAGGTCAGCATGGCGCCTTTGGGTACACCAGAGGTGCCGGAAGTGTACACCAGCGACATCAGCTTATCATCGTGGTGCTGAGGGCGTTCTGTGCTGGGCTCTGAACTCTCTGTCAGGGAAGTAAAACGGTACTGACATTCCGGTGCGCTGTCGTAGGGCAGTGAGATAGTGATTAAATCCGGCAGATCAGCCATTACCTGCCTGGTCGCGCTGGCATCATCCAGTTTGCCGGCGATCAGTACCTTACTTTCACTGTGGGTCAGACAGTATTCGATGGTTTCGGCACCGGCGGTCGGGAAAACAGGCACGCTGACATAGTCACCAAGCATCAGCGCCAGATCGGTAATAAACCATTCGGCGCAGTTTTTGGAGATAAGCGCTATACGATCGCCCGGCTTAAGGCCGAGGTTGCGCAGTGCCGTGACAAGTCGCAGCGCCTTGTCTGCAACGTCAGCGTAGGTGAACTCAACAAACTGACGGTTGATGATCTGGCGCAACCATACATCATCAGGCCGCTGTTCAGCCCAGCGCAGGATCATCTCATTAGGGGGAGGCAGAGAGCATTTTTGGGTTGCCATTGGTTGAGGCTGGTTCATCGCGTGACTCCGTATCGTTATTTTCTTTGTTATCACAATGTTAAATTTACGTGATCCGCAAGATTGTCGTCAATACAAACTTAGCCCAGCCCGCTCAGTTTTGCTTTCGCGGTCACGGGTTTTTCTCTGTTACCACTCATCTTTGCCGGGCAGGGTTCTGTTTAAATAATTAAATAAAAAAAAGACCGACTTGAAAATTGCCAGATAAATCATTGCTATGAGGTAAATATGGAAAATAATCTGGTTTCAGTAAGTGATGCGTTTATCAATTGGCTCGCTATTTTTACAAAACCGGCTTATAGATATAATTGTTATTAAAGGTAATTAATTAACTTTGGGTTTTGTTTTGAGTGGGGAGTGAGTCTGCCATTTTCTGGTCATTTTCAGGCTAAAAAAACGAAAAAAAGTTTGAACTCCGTCATATTGCCAACTAGCTTTAAATTAGGTGTTGACATGCGTATTGTTCAACACGGGCTGATAAATGGAGTTTGTTATGAACACTTATACCTTCCAATACATTCGTGCACTTTGCACCCGCTTTATTAAAGACGAACGCGGCGTGACCGCCATTGAATATGCCATTATCGCTGTAGCTATCTCAGCTATCGTGTTGGCGGTATTCAGTGATGCTGGTGGTGTTAAAGCAGCGTTGACAAACGCAATGACTGCAATTAGTGGCAATATTAATGCTGCTAACTAAACACCAGTGAAGCATGATCTATGTTGAGCAATTGGATTACCTGAATGCTTTGATCGCGGCTGTACTGTTAATACTGCTGGCCTATATCTGTTATACCGATTTTCGGTACAGACGAATAGAGAATAAAGTTTTGTTGTTACTCATTTTTTTCTCTGTGGCTCGCAGTGTTTACAGCGGCAATTATATGTCACTGTTATTCGCGTGTGCTTTCCTGGTCGGCGGGGCGGTTATATTGCGCCCGTTTTTAGCACCTGGTGACATAAAGCTTTTGGCTGTGCTGGCTTCACTTATCCTGCCTGGCTTTTGGGCGGTCTTTTTCTGGCTTACCCTCTTTCTTGGCGGAGTGCTGGCGGTGCTCTATCTGATTTTCTCAACGCGTCATCATATAAGGGAGCGAGGCTTACCTTATGGGGTCCCTATCTGTATCAGTGGCTACATAGGCATTCTTGCGTCCCTGTAATCCTGCCAGCCTTTTGGGGGGAACATGAGTCTGAGAATACTAATCCCTGTAGCATTGATCGCAGTGGGTGCTGGTCTGTACGGTTTGTCCGGGCGCTATCTTGGTGAGACCCAGTCTCAGCAACAGCCTGAAGCACAGCCGGAGGAAGTAACCGAAAGCCTGGTGGCTGTTCAGTTGCTTGGCCGGGATATTGCTGCCGGAGATCTGCTCACCGAAGACGATCTTGTACCTGCACAGCTTAAAGAGTCCGAAGCCAGGGCCCAGGGCTATACCGCAGATCCGGAAAAAGCCTTTTTCAGTTATGAAGTGGGTATGGCGGCCAGAAAGGACCTGACCAAGGGGCAGATGGCGTCAAATCACATCTTCGTTGCCCCGGAAGATATCGATTATCTGGAAACCGTTATTGAGCAGGATATGGTTCCGTATCCGCTTAAAGTGGAAGCGCAGTCGCTGATTGGTGGCCTGATCACTCACGGTACCCGGGTCGATATTATTGCCCTTTCTTCTATCGAACAGAACCTCGCTAATGAATCACGGGTTGGCAGTTTCCAAAGCGTCTCTATTTCACCGGTTTTGATGGGCGTTCGTGTGCTTAAAGTGGACAAGCAAACCCTTGCTGCTACCAAGAACCGTGCTGAAGTAACAGAAACCAGCCTGATCCTTGAGCTCACCCGCAAGCAGGTCGCCACACTCTCCATCGCCAGAAACATTGCGCAGATAGAAGTGCATAAATCAGTTGGCCAGCAGGAAGCCGGGCAGCTGAATGCGAACTCCGGGGATGTTCTTCCTACTTATCGCGCCATCAAGGAATATCGCGCGGCTGAGATGACGATCAAGTAAAGGAGTACCTATGAATAACTTAATAAAACTGGTACTGGCTTTATCTGTGGCGCTGATGAGTTCAGTCGCACTGGCTGCCAGGATCACCAATCTGGCAGAAGGCGATGCAGCGACTTTTGTGGTTAAAGAGTCCATTGGTTCGGTGTTTATCTCCAATCCGGTCATTGCGGACTACCAGGTTATCGATAAGAACAAAGTCGTGGTTTACGGTAAAGAGGTCGGTAACGCGGCATTTCTGGTCTTCGATGAAGAAGGCAAGACGCTTATTTCCCGCAAACTGGTGGTGAACAAGAGCCTGGTGCACATTCAGCAACAGATCCAGCTGCGCTACCCTCAGTCCGATGTGACCATCTTCAACCTGGCAGAGCAAGCCGTGCTCAGTGGTACCGTCTCTACGGTTGAAGAGCGGGAAGGCATCTACAACCTGGTGGGTGAACTGCTGGGTAAGGAAGCCGAGATCCATGATATCTACTGGAAGTTGGGTACCGAAACTTACAACATGGATTTCATGCGCCGTTATCGCTACCAGGGCATCGTAAACAATATCGAAGTGGTCGCCACCAAGCAGGTGAATGTCAAAATCACCATCGCTGAAGTGTCCCACACCTTTATGGAAGACTTTGGGATCCAAATCGGAACAAACGGCTATGGCGCGGGTATATTTGTCGACCAGTTAACCAACATCAGTCCGGATGACATCATTTCAATTATCACCGCAATAGGTGATGACAATGTGGGTCAGGTGTTGTCTGAGCCAAACCTGTCCGTGATTTCCGGTGAAACCGCCAGCTTCCTGGTGGGTGGTGAAATTCCGGTAGTGACCATCGTCGATGGTGGTACCAACGTTTTCTACCGCGAGTTTGGTATTCGTCTCGAACTGATGGCCAAAGTGCTGCGTGATGACAAGATCAAACTGTCTCTGATGCCGGAAGTCAGCTCGCTGGATAACCAGTACGCCAATGACACCTATAACCTGCCGTCACTTAAAACCCGCCGTGCACGTACCACCATCGAACTCGGTGATGGCCAGAGCTTTGTTCTGGGCGGCCTGCTGAATACGGAAGACCGGGAAGCGCTGCGCCGTATCCCGTTTATTGGTGATGTGCCGGTATTGGGTGCCCTTTTCCGGCATACCAGTACAGTGCGTTCAAAAACTGAATTGATCATCGTTGCCACGGTGAATCTGATTGAGCCGGTTCATCCATCCCAGATCCAGCTGCCGACCATGGAACGCACTTCGACCCTTGGCCGTTGGTTTGCTATCGATGCCAGTTATCCAAAAGCTGCTGAGCAGTGGTTGCAGCAGGTACTGGCTACAGGAGGGTTCAAGCAATGAGAGTGACCTGTTTACTGATTATGGCCGCGTTTTTGGGCGGCTGTGCTGAAACCATCGCAGAGCGCCAACCGGTCGAAATTGATGTCGTGCCTGTGTACTACTCAGTGGAAGTGAAACTGAAAAAACTGGGTGAAAAAGGGGCCCGTCCGTATCTGGATAAGTTTGTTGAGCAGCACTGGAACCTGATTGCCAGTCAGCCGGTAGAACTTAACTGGACGACCAAAGCCGGTAAGAAAATGGCCGAGAGCTATAAAAAACAACTGGTGGCACTGGGTGTGGCTCAGTCAAACCTGCTGATAGCACCGGTTACTGAGCCGGATGCCGATAAGGCATTTGATCTGCAACTGCGCACCTCCAGACACCATGCTGTTATGCCACTGTGTGGCTACTACCGGCTGGGTACCTGGGGCAGGGGCACGGATGGCTGTTTTGCTGAATCTGCACGCTGGTTGTCTATGTCTAATCCACACAAAGCATTGTCCGGCAAAGACTGATACAGGGAGAGTGAAATGTTTGATCTTGTTGATGTCCTGAAGAAAACAGAAAAAACGGGTTCGACCGACAAAGCGGATATTACTTCGGTTCTCTTTTATCAGACCGAACAGTGTCGCTCCATGGTTAAAGAGGCGTATAACTTCGAAGGCCTGATGCCTCCGGTGATAAGCCAGAACACCGATGAACTGATCTCTGAGCACGTCCGCGGCGGTAACGTTGAAATCATTATTATCGAACTCAATCAGAGCGAGAACGTGACCCACGATGCCGAGCGGATAAGTCACCTGTTGCCGAATGATGCCTCTGTGGTGATCGTCGGCAGTGAAGACGCTATCTCCACCATTCGTAACCTTAAACGGCTCGGCTTTTATTACCTGTTCTGGCCGGTGAACAAAGAAGAGATGATCGACTTTGTGAAAGGGGTACACGAGAACCGCAAACGGGAAGCCGGGATAGGTAAACGGCGTAAAGCCAAGCAGATCAGTTTTGTCGGCAGTAAAGGCGGTGTGGGTACCACCCTGCTGGCGGCTGAAGTTGGTGTGCTGCTTTCCTCGGAAAAACATGCCTCCTGCATTGTGGTGGATAACGCCTATCACGGCGGTAACCTCGACATAATGATGGGTATGCAGAAGTTTGAGAAGAGTGAGATCCGCCCCGGTTCACTGGCGACCAATCTGGATAACACCTCTGCCCAGAGCCTGCTGAAAAAGCGCAACAGTATGCTGTCGGTGCTCTCTCTGACTTCCCATGAGCTGTCTACTATGGATATCAAAGAGTTCAGCAAGTCGGTAATGGAGCAGCTGTCTGAAGACGCCAACTTTATGGTAGAGGACTTCTCCTCGAACGCCTGCCTGTTACATGGTCTGCCCGAAATATCGGAGATTTCAGACATTATAGTGCTGGTGTTCAGCCCTTCGGTCGCGTCACTGCGCGAAGCGGCGAGGATGAAAAAGCAGATAGAAGAGTGTCCGCATAAGGAGGCGCTGAAGCTGATCCTTGCGATGAACCATGTTCAGCCTGAAGGCGTGGCCACCATTGACCAGGCGGAAGCCGAGCGTTATCTGAACAAACCGATAGATATCGTGATTCCGTATATCAAGAAGCTTGATGCGCTGTTACTGGAAAACAAACGCCTGCACCTGATGCGCGGTAAACCAAAAAGCATGATGCACAAGCTGGCCTCAATGATCCTCGGTGAAGAGGAAAATCTCAGACAGGGCTTTCATCTTCCATTTGGCAAAAGGTAGTGACCTATGAATGGGGCGAAGGAAATTTACAAAGGATTGCGCCGGCAGATATTTGATGCACTGGATCCGGATGCAATCGACAAGCTGACCGATGACCAGCTCGGGGCGCAGTTGGGTAAAGCGATCGACATGCTGGTTGAGCGCGAGGGGCTGCCGGTACCGGCGGTACTGCGTAATGACTTCGTCAAAAACCTGATTGATGAGCTGCACGGTCTGGGGCCCCTGCAGAGCCTGATGGATGACGAGACCATCACGGATATCATGATCAACGGCCATGAGCAGGTCTACATCGAGCGCAACGGTCTGGTAGAACAGGCGGACGTCAATTTTATTGATGAAAGTCAGCTGATGGAAATTGCCAAACGTATCGCATCCCGCATCGGTCGCCGGGTGGATGAATCCCAGCCAATGTGTGACGCCCGTCTGGCGGACGGCAGCCGGGTTAATATCGTCATTCCTCCTATTGCAATTGACGGCACCTCGGTCTCCATCCGTAAATTCAAAAAACACGCAATTAACTTCGAAAAGCTGGTGGACTTTGGTGCCATGAGCTACGAGATGGCGGAGCTTCTGAAAATCGCCTCCCGTTGCCGGCTGAACATCCTGATTTCCGGGGGTACCGGTTCCGGTAAAACCACCATGCTCAATGCCCTGTCCCAGTTTATCTCCAACAAAGAACGGATAGTGACCATTGAGGATGCGGCGGAACTGCGTTTGCAGCAGCCGCACGTGGTGCGCCTTGAAACCCGGACTGCGGGTATTGAGAACACCGGTGCTGTGCATCAGCGGGATCTGGTGATCAACGCCCTGCGTATGCGTCCCGACCGTATCATCGTGGGTGAGTGTCGTGGCGGGGAAGCGTTTGAGATGCTGCAGGCGATGAATACCGGTCACGATGGCTCCATGTCTACCCTGCACGCCAACTCCCCCCGGGATGCTATGGCGCGTGTGGAAGCCATGGTTATGATGGCCACCAACAACCTGCCACTGGAAGCGATTCGCCGGACGATTGTGAGTGCGGTAGATATCATTATTCAGATCAGTCGTTTGCACGATGGTAGCCGTAAGGTGATGAGTATTACCGAAGTGGTCGGCCTTGAGGGTTCAAATGTAGTAATGGAAGAGCTTTACCGGTTCAAGCCTTCGTATACCAGTGCCAATGCGAGCAAAGTAGAAGGGAACTTTGTGACTGCTGGCCTGATGAAACGCTCGATCCTGGTTGAGAAAGCAAGGTTCTTTGGTCTGGAACAGCAGCTGGAAGCGGCGTTCCAGGTTGGATTGGGAGCAGCACAACGATGATGATTTATCTGGTACTGGCTGGTGGCGGAATCGGGCTCTTATTGGTGGCGTTGATGACGCGCAAGCCAAAGCATACTTATATGCAGGAATTTAATAAGACCATCCGGGTAGACTCGCTGGCCAGTGACCAGGCGGTGAACTATGAATCCCTGTCTGACAAGACGCTTGCTCAGAAAATCCGGGAGAACTGGATCAACGTAAATAAACATCTGGGCAGCTTCTCTCTGCTGAAAATCATTGGTTACTGCATCCTGCTCTACATTATTGGTATCGAAATCAATGACCGCTTTATTCGTGGTAATCAGATTTTCGTCTCCGGCCTGGTCGAAGCGATTGGTCTGTTCTGGGGTTACAACTGGATTCAGGCACGGGCGCAGAAGCAGTTTGAAGAGAGTTTCCCGGATGCGCTGAACATGCTGGCCAGTGCGGTCTCAGCTGGTGAAAGTATCATGCATGCTATCTCTTATGTGGGTAAATCCCTTGACGGCGATGTGGGCGTAGAGTTTAAAAACATGGGTGACCGTCTGCAGATGGGTGAATCGCCGGAAGATGTGTTCCGCAAGTCATGCCAGCGTTTCCCATACCCGTCGTTTCAGTTTTTCATCATTACCCTGAGGGCAAACCTGCACCGGGGGGGCCAGCTGAAAGATGTCATGACCCGGCTCAACCGGCTGATGTTTGACGCCAGGGCAATTGAGAAGAAAAAACTGGCCCTGACGTCAGAGGCCCGGGCCTCGGCCAAAATCGTTGCATCCATCCCGTTTATTTTCCTGTTTATCCTGCAGTACATCAGTCCGGATAACTACGAATACGTGATGTTCAATGAAGCCGGCCGGCCGATTCTGTATTATATGCTGACCAGTGAGTTCATCGGTATCTCCATCGTCTGGGGTCTGATGAGGGGGGTTCGCTGATGGATATGCTCAATACCGTGCTTGAATTTCTGGCTCGCCCGGCAGTGCAGTTTCTGCTGTTGCTGTGGATATTTGTTGTGCTGGTGGCAACCGCTGTTTACTACCTTATCGACTACTACCGGCGTAAGAATTATCTGCGCAAGTTCGGCCTGAGCACTAAGGAATATAAGCCGAAAATTAACTATGTTGAGCTGGTTACTGAGCTCATCAATAAAGTGTTCAGTGGCTCAAGCACCAGCGCCGCAGATAAGTTCCTTGCAGCCGGTGTGTATAACACCCAGTTCGCATCCTGGCTGCAGCCGATCAAATATATTCTGGCCTTTCTTGGAGCTGCCGGTATTGGTTACTACGGCTACCGCTTTGAGTGGGAGATGATGGACTTCATCACCTATATCGCGATCTGGATGATCGTGGCGGTTCTGCTGCCGGACTTTTATCTCTCGATGCGGACCAAAAACCTGCAGCAAAAAATTTCCAACCGTCTCCCTTACCTGCTCGATTTGATGGGTGTGTGTGTTCAGACCGGTATGACCATCGAGTCCGCTATGGGGTATCTGGCTAATGAGATGGAGAACTTTGATAAAGACCTGGCTTTCCTGCTCAAACGAACCAATGACCGGGCGAGGCTGGTGGGGCTGGATGTAGCCCTGCAGGAGTTGTATGACCGCGTTCCGACGACTGAGGTGCGTAGTTTTGTGATGACCCTGAACCAGAGTCTGCAATACGGTTCATCGATTTATCACGTTCTTACCACCCTGGCTGTGGACATTCGTGAAGTGCAGATGCTGGGCCTGGAAGAGAAAATTGGTAAGTTGGCGGCGAAAATGTCCATACCGCTGATCCTGTTCATTATGTTGCCGATTGTGATTTTGATTACGGCACCCGGAATTATGAGGATGTTGGGCAGTGCGTAAATTTATCTTAGTTTCCCTGATGGGATGGTTACTTGCAGGCTGCGCCGCCGGTATTGATTCTGCGGCGGAAGACCAGGTGTTGCAGGCTACGTTTGAATCAAAAGAGCACCTGTTGCTCCAGACCGGAAATCATACCGAGCTTATACGGCTGTATAAGCAGGAGCTGAGCAAAAATGACAGCAACGAGCTCAGAGCCCGGTTAATTGAGCAGTACATCCTGGCCAAAGACTATGAATCTGCTGAGTTTCAGCTGGGCACCCTGGGTAAAGAGTTTGTTGCTACGGCACACGGGCGCTATCTGAGTGCCAGGGTTCACTATGCCCAGCAGCAGTATGAGCAGGCACACGCGGCAGCAGAGCTGGCATTGTCGCTGGAGCCGGAGAGTTCAGACTCACACAACCTGATGGGGCTGATTTGCGCCCAGCAGATGGATTTTCACAATGCCCGTTACCACTTTTATCAGGCGCGGCGTTATTTTCATGACGATGTGATTATTAAGAACAATCTGGCCGTTATCGACCTGATCCTCGGCGACTACCAGTCGGTGGTAGACAAGCTGACACCGTTGCATCTGAGTGGTCAGGCCGATCAGCAGGTGACAGTGAACCTGGCGATGGCGCACGCCAATCTTGGTCAGTTTGATGAGGTCAAAGAGTTGCTTGGGAAGCAATATACCGAAGAGCAGCTGGAGTTGATTTATCACGGTTTGCGGACTGTGCATTCTCCGGTAGCGCAGCAGTATGAGCTGGAAGAACCCCTGGTCGTTACTCCTCCGGTGACAGCCGGTAAACGACCGGAGGCACCAGGCGGGCAGGGTGAGGTGATGCCATGAACAGATATTGGACTGGCGGACAACGATTTGGATGCAGGCGAAACCGTGGTGTCGCTACAGTAGAGTTCGCCCTTGGGTTTATGTTGTTCTGGCTGTTGATCGTCGCCTGGGTAGAGATAAGCATCATGTCCTATATCTCTGCCATCAGTGACCTGGCGATTTCAGAGGCGTCCCGGGCCGCTAAAAAAGAGACTCAGACCTATCTCACTGCGTTTTATCAGGTGCTGAACGACAGCGACAGTATCTGGAAAAATGTAGTGGATAAGAACAATTTCACCGCCACGGTGCAGTTTGTTGGTTCAATGAATGAGCTGATGAACGTGACGGATACCTGTGTACCTGACAGCGGTGCCCAAACGGCCAGCTGTGGTGTGGAGCAGGGGAGTGCCATTGCGATTTACTCCATAACCTATGACTTTGAGACGGTATTTACCTTCTTTCTTGATGAGTCGGTCTTTTCACGGGAAGTGATAGTGGTGCAGGAATATGAAAGAGATCAGTTCCAGATGTAAACAGCGCGGGCTGTTCATGATCGAATTTGCCGTCGTGGGCCTGATGATGAGCCTGCTGATGGTGTTCAGTGGCGACCTGATCATCAAGCTTTCTACTCAGGGTAAGCTTGACCGCCTGTCATTTTCTGCTGCCAGTATGCTTAAAGAACGTACCCAGCTATACGGTGGTGAGTTTGTCATGCTGGGTTCTGAAGCCGATGCTATTGCCACTATCGTTACCGCATCGCTTAACCGGACGATGAACTCGTTTGAGGCCAGTCGCCTGGGCATCATTATTGAGGAACAGACATACAATGATAACCGCTCAGCCAGACCATTGGTGACCTATCAGCGCGGTGCGCAGACCTGTGCGATGGAGCAGACGCTGGCTGATCTGAGATCGGATCTTGCAGTGGTGACAACATGGGGCCGGATGACCAGCCTCTACCGGGTAACCCTGTGTTACGAAACCGATAACATGATTGGGGGACTGCTGGGGCTGGATTACACCACAGTAACCTCAAGCTCCGTACTGTTGGGGAGGTAGTTATGAGCCACCACAGACAAATTAACCGACAGCGTGGCCACGCGGCCATACTGTTTGCCATGATCGTACCGGTACTGTTCGGTCTGTTCAGTATCGCAACCGATGGCGCAAGAATGCTGCAGTCCAAAGCCAGGATGGAAGACAGCCTGGAGGCAGCAAGCCTGGCCGTTGCGGCGCACAATGACGATAACGAAGACGATGGTACTGGTGCAGGCAGCGCAGTAAATCAGGCCATTGTCCGATCCTGGGTCGATGCTTATCTCGGTGACGCCAACTCTATCTATGACATTCAGATAACCAAACTGAACTGTGAGCAAATCCCTGACTGTGCCGAAGGACTGGCGTCTGGCGATGTTCGTTTTTTCCAGTTTGAAGTAACGGCGTCAACCAACCACAGCACCTGGTTCCAGGGGGATCTGGCGGTTGCGGATAAAACATTCGATGTGGCGGCAACTGGGGTATCACGTAAGTTCCAGAATCACGCTGTGGATGTCGCCTTTGTGTCTGACTTTTCCGGCTCAATGGATAACGGCTGGAGCGGTGGCAGTAAAGCTAAGTATGCGGATCTGATTGACGTGATTGACCTTGTAACGGTTGAACTGCAAAAGTTCAATAACCTTGAAAACGTTCCGGATAATACGGTTTCGTTTATTGGTTTCAATAATATGGTGAACCAGGTTGGCGGTGACGGTGGTACCGGAACCTGTTATGTGGATCAGCTCTACTGGAGTGGTTCAAATGTGAACTACTCAAGGACGATATCGAATATTTTCGTGGTGAAAACCGGCTGTGATTATAACAGTCGTGCCGGTAGCTCAGATTTTAATGATATTACCCCAACTACGGATTTTCGTAAGTTTAACCGGACGGTTTCAAGGTTTGAGCCCGGGGGCTGGACGGCTTCCTTCCAGGGCATTATGCGCGGTGCTCAGATGCTGAATATGGGCAGTAATCCAAGGCGTCTGATGATAGTGCTCTCTGATGGAGCGGATTACGGCTCCAGCAACAGGTCGATATCCAATACTCTGGTGAGTACGTATGGCATGTGTAACGAGATCCGCACTTTTCTGGATTCCCTGGTCGTCGGGGAAGGAGAAGAGCAAACCGCAGTGAAGTCCAAAATAGCGGTTATCGGATTTGATTACGATGTGGACAGCAACGCCGCGCTGCAAAACTGCGCCGGGGTGGGTAATGTCTACAAAGCAGAAAACAAGCAGGACATTCTTAACCGGATTCTCGAATTGATCAGTGAAGAGATCGGTCACCTGAAATAGAACGAATAAGGAACCGAAGCGATGAAAAACAAATTAGCGATGTGGTTTTTGATAAGCTGCCAGGGATCGGCGGCGCCTTTTGCCATGGCTGCCCAGGATGTGAATCAGTCTCTTGAGCAGTACTGTAATGCTCCTAATGCGGAATATCGCCAGACGGTGACTCTTGGTGAGCCCCGCACTGTGGTGCTGAAAACCGGCCAGTTCTACCAGCTGGAAAAACCGAGCGACTATAAAGCCACGGTAGAGTACATTTCTGACGGGCTGGTTGAGCTTGGCCTGAGTTCAGAATGCGCTGAGTACCTGATGACCAAAGCTAAAGTCGCAACCGGTGGCGGGGATGTGTATGCCCGGGTCTACTTTGATTTTGATAAGTATGTGCTGACCAAAAACTCCCGCTATGTGCTGAACTCTGTCACCCAAAGGCTGAAAGAGCAGCCAACGGATCTGATCGTTGAAGGCCATGCCGATGCGATCGGGACTCACAGTTACAACTTCACCCTTGGTTTGAAACGCTCGCAGAAAGTGGTGGAATACCTTAAGCAGAAAGGCGTGGATCCTAAGCAACTGGTTGCGATTTCCAAAGGAGAAAAACAGCCAATTGCGACCAACGATACCGCCTCTGGCCGGGCGAAAAACCGCCGGGTGGATTTGTTAGACAGTGAGTAAATAATAAGCGTTCATAACGCAGCCCATAATTTATGAGCCGGTTGTCTTTGCCGGCTCTTTTTTTATTCTGGTACTGGGTACTGGGTACTGGGTACTGGGTACTGGGTACTGGGTACTGGGTACTGGGTACTGGGTACTGGGTACTGGGACGTGGTTTGAGGAACTTCAAGGGACTCGTTCCCACGCTCTGCGTGGGAAAGCATACCAGAGTATAAGGCTGGCACGGCTTCTGAGTTTTGCAGATGACGTATTATTGTTAAAGGAGCACCAGTGCAGGTATTTCCACTGAGAACCATGGGAACAGTCTGAGTGGGAATGGGCGACAGACAAGCGTTAAAAAGCCGGTGTGTTAAACCGGCTTTATTCATTTATGGGTGGTGCTACATCCAGTTTTCCCGCGGGTCCTGCTCGGGGTAACGGTTCAGCACATCATCAATGTAGTCCTGATGGTCCCGCAGTACATTCACGCAATGGCCATCGAGTTTGCCCATCGCGACCATTTTCTCCATTTCCAGCAGTGCGGCCGGAACGCTCCAGGCCTGCTGGTAAGGGCGGTGGCTGGTCAGGGCATCGAAGATGTTGGCAACCGCTACGATGCGCGCAGAAAGCGGGATCTGCTCTCCGGAAAGACCGTTAGGATATCCGCTGCCGTCCAGGAACTCGTGGTGACAGGTCAGGATATCCCGCAGGGTCTGAACACACTGATGACTGGGTGAACCCAGTTTGGTCAGTATCCCTTCGATGATCATGACCCCTTTCTCGATATGGCTCTGCATGATGCGGCGCTCCTGATCGGTCAGCGGAGTCGGTTTCAGCAGTATCATATCCGGGATAGTGATCTTGCCGATATCATGCAGGCGGGAGAACAGGTGAATGTGCTCAATGGTTTCACTGTCGAGCTGGAATACCTGGGCCAGGTCCTGGGCGATCAGATGGGCAAACAGGCTGATACGTGATACATGACGGGCAGAATCCTGGCTGCTGGCGCTGGGGTAGCGCTCTTTGGCCATTTCGGCGGACTCAATAATCGAATGAACCAGCGAATACTCTTCGCTTATCAGCGCTTTGACCTGTTCACAGAAAGGCTGCAGCTCTTCCTGAACCTCCTGGTTAAAAACATTGGTCTCAAATGAGTTGAAATTAACAAAGCCGATAAACGCCTGCTGGTGGTAGCAGGGCACGGAGTAAGAGGACATGTAACCCTGTTCAACCAGCCACTGGGAGTAGCTGCGGACATCGTTATCTGACGTGGACAGGTTATCAATAATACGGACGCTGTGGCTTTCAGCGCATTTTTTCAGATGCGGGCAGTGTTCAAGGTGCATAGGATTGAACGTTCCGCGCGGGGATTCGCTCACTTCGCTGGCCGCATAGATGCGCAGCATATCCAGGTGAGAGTCATACAGGCTGAAAGAGACGCGATCCACGTTCGGCTGATATTCACGTATTGAGTGGTGAATATCATAAAGACGCCGGTTAAGTGAACTCATCTTGTTTGGAAATGAGTGGAATACCTGTGCTTGTTGACTAAACATGTCCCGATCCTCAGCCATGAGTCTCCCCCGTTATGGAAGTGAGCTTAATACCAATCCCACTTCACAGCCCCGGGGTCGATGTTCCGCATTCGTATACCCGCTTATCGCAGGTACATTCTTACCCAATAAGTGTAGGAGAGCCTGGTGCATTTTGCTCAAAAATAGCGCGAAAAAATGCACTAACTCATGGCTGAGTGATCTGTATCAAATCCAGCTCATCAGAGCGCAGCTGAGGACAAAGAACCCGACCAGAGTCAGGATGGAGACTTTGCGTTGTTTCAGCAGGAAAAATCCCGCCAGAACCAGCGCCATATCCAGCCCGCCAGTGACCGCGCCGGTAAATACCGGATCGTACAGGGCTGCGATAAGCAAACCGACCACCGCCGCATTAACCCCGGATACTGCTCCCGCCAGACCCGGTTTGGCTGCCAGCGCCTGCCAGTTGTTTAAAACGCCAAGCAGCAGCAGGAAACCCGGCAGAAATACTGCCAGGGTGGCTATCACAGCACCAGCAACAGGGCTGCCAGGCAGAAGGTGAAAGCCGATGTAGGTGGCAAAAGTAAACATAGGACCTGGCACGGCCTGTGCGGCGGCATAACCGGTCAGGAACTGGTCCTGAGTGAGTTGGTCACCCACGATATTTTGCAGCAGAGGCAGAACTACATGGCCACCACCAAACACCAGGCTGCCGGCCTGAAAGAAGTCGCTGAACAGAGCCAGCGGTCCGTTCTGACCTGCGATAAGTGGCAGTCCGAATAGCAGAGCAGCAAACAGGCCAAGCGGAAGCCAGTGGAAGCGGAAAGGCTGTGTTTTACTCTCTGACTCACTTTGTAGCCATTTCAGACCAGCGAGAGCCGCTGCGATTAGCACCAGGATCTGCGTAATTAGTCCCGGGGCGATCAGCAGGGCTGAAGCGGTCAGCAGGCAGAGGGCGACTCTGAGCTGAGTCTGGCAGAAGTTTTTATACATCCCTATTACCGCATCCGCGACCACCACCACAGCCAGCAGTTTCAGGCCATGAATGATACTGATAAACAGGGGCGTGTCCGTTACCTGGCTGCTGACCAGTGCCAGTGTCAGCATCATCAGTACAGATGGCAGGGTAAACCCGGCAAATGCCGCAACAGCCCCGGTCAGGCCGCCGCGCTTATACCCAAGTGCAAACCCCACCTGGCTTGAGCCCGGGCCGGGCAAAAACTGGCTCAGCGCTACAAGCTGAGCGTATTCCTCATCACTCAGCCAGCCCCGCTGCTCCACAAATGCTTTACGAAAATACCCGATATGCGCCGCCGGCCCGCCAAAACTGACCCAGCCAAGGGCAAAGAAGATTTTAAAAACTGACCACATGAACTCATTCTCAATTAGGGTTTGAGAGCACTTTAAAAGGGAGGTGAGAATTACTCAAATTGATAGATTTGATTGGGGCTATGAATTAAAATAATTCGGTTCTCGGTTCTCGGTTCTCGGTTCTCGGTTCTCGGTTCTCGGTTCTCGGTTCTCGGTTCTCGGTTCTCGGTTCTCGGTTCTCAAACCATCATTAGTATGAGGTTCCCCATGCTCCCCGCTTCTGTTCCCTGGAAATCTGTCGACCTGAATCTGCTGGTCGCTTTTGCTGCTCTTTATGAATGCCGCAGTGTGACGCTGGCGGCGGAGAAGACGTTTGTCAGCCAGTCGGCGATGAGTCACAGTCTTGGCCGGCTTCGGCAGTTGTTTGATGATCCGCTGTTTGAGCGCCAGGGGAATGTGATGGAACCGACCGAGCGGGCGCATGAGCTGGCTAAGATGGCGCAAAGCGTGCTGGATCAGATCAGTAATGAGCTCTCTGCCGGACGGGAGTTTGACCCACAGCATTACACCGGGGTGTGCCGGATAGGGCTGAGTGATTACGCCGAGTTTATTTTTGCCCCTGAGATCTTTGACCGTATCAGCCGTGAAGCGCCTGGCTGTCAGGTGTCGTTTATCAACGTAAACCGCAGTAATTACCTGCAGCGCGCTGAAAAGGAGAAGCTGGACCTGATCATCGGCAGCTTTGACCAGCTCGACCCAAGATTTGAACTGCAGCCCCTCTATACCGAGCAACATGTTTGTCTGTATGACCCGCAAAAAGTCTCCTTCTCCAGCCCGGTGACGCTTGAAGAGTACACCCGTTATCCGCATGCACTGGTCAGTGCCGATGGCAGCCTGGTCTCCGGTGTCGACGGGCTGTTAAGTGCGCTGGGTACGGAGCGTCAGGTCAGGGTAGCTGCCGGGCATTTTTTCACTGTTCGCAGGCTGCTGACTTCCCGCTCTATGCTGGCGGTGGTACCAGCACGAATGGCACGGCTGGACTTTGCTGATGGCCTAAGCTGTACCCGTCCACCAGTTCCGGTGCCAGATTTCGAAATAAGTCTGGTCTGGCGCAGGCAAAATGGCACAAAGGATAAGCATAACTGGTTGAAAAAATTGGTGGCTGAAACTTGCTCTGCCTCAAAAGGATAAGTTAGTAACAAAATTGTAACTAATTTCCTGGCAGAGCCTGTTGCTGAACTATACTTAAAATATAAAACTGACTGCACTGATAATAATGTTATAAAAAACAACGCAGTGAGGCCGCAGCAACGTGACAGGGTTAGGAGAGAAGATGGACGCATTAAACCGTGAACATCTGGCTACCTTCAGGGTAGATTTGCGCCATGGCCTGATTTGGGTCGCCAGGGCGCTGGATTACGTGGGAGTGGATGACGTCTATCATTCGCACCGCGTCGCGTATATAGCTTACCAGTGCGCGCGGCGTCTGGGCTGGCCGGAAGAGAAAACCCAGCAGGCGTTTTTTGGTGGCCTGATCCACGATTGTGGGGTGTCCGAATCCCGCGAGCACCTCCGGCTTATTAAAGATATGACCCCGCAAAATGCAGAGGCGCACTGTATCCGGGGGTATAAATCCCTGCGCAGCTGCCCGGTACTGAGACGTTTTGCAACGGTTGTCCGGTATCACCACACCCACTGGGATGAGCTCCAGAATCTGGATCTGAGTCAGGATGACAGAGATCTGGCCGCGCTTGTCTTTCTTGCTGACCGGGTAGACTTCCTCCGTGCCCGCTATATCTCTGACTGCCACGCCGACATGGTGACCCTGCACGAGGAGATGATAGCTGAAAACGTGATGGCTTATTCCGGCAGCCTGTTCCAGCCTGAGATGGCTTTGGCAATGTGCGACCTTATCTGTACCGATGGTTTCTGGTTTGCCATGGACTCAGACAACATTGAAGAAATTGGCCTGCGGTTTGAAAGCCGGTTCTGGCTCGATCAGGTTTTGTCGGTGGATGACCTGATCCATTTGGGTATTTTTCTGGCGCGTATTGTTGATGCCAAAAGTCCTTTTACCTATCAGCACTCACTTAAAGTGGCTGAGTTGTCGCGCTATATCGCCGACAAACTTGATCTGCCACTGCTTGAGCAGAAGATGATCTTTATCGCCGGACTGGTACACGATATTGGCAAGCTGAAAACCCCCGATGAGATCCTGCACAAACCCGGCAAACTGGATGAAAGTGAGTATGTACGGATCAAACGTCACACCATAGATACCGAGCTGGCACTGAACAAGGTGTTCCCAAACAGTAAAATCTGCGAATGGGCATCCAATCATCACGAGCGCCTCGATGGTTCGGGTTACCCTAACCGCAAAACTCACAGTGAACTGGATGTGCCGTCACGGATAGTGGCGATGGCGGATGTCTTTCAGGCGCTCTCTCAGGACAGGCCGTATCGGGGCAGGATGAGCCTTGATGAAATGCTTGCGATCATGGAAGAGATGGTCACCAGAGGGCAGCTCGACAGGCATATATTTGCGCTAATCTCTGAGCTGGGGCATGAGATGTATCAGATCTCCACCGATTCATGCGCCATGCCTGTCAGTGTTTCCTGTTAAGCCTGGCCCGGTAACCTGCCGCCAGGCATTTCTGGCGCAGGATCCCTTTTTTTTCTTTATTATTCTTAATCATAGTAAGAATGGGGTAGAGTAGTGGGCAGATTATTTTTTTGCTGCTGCCCGAGGAGATCCCATGCCCCGCGTTGAACTGGAATTTATCGCTGATGTTACCTGCCCGTGGTGCTATATCGGATTTGGTCATCTTAAATCCGCACTGGAGCAACTGTCCGGCGAAATCAGTTACCAGCTCAGCTGGCACCCGTTTGAGATCAACCTCGACCTGCCTGAGCAGGGTGTTCCGCTGGATCTGTTTCTGGCCAAACGTTATGGCATGGATGAAGCGGCTATTGAGCAGCAGTACGCCGGCCTGGCTGCACAGGCCACAGCTGCTGGCCTTGCGATGAATCTTAATCACCAGTCACGTATCTATAATACCCGCGCTGCGCACAAGCTGCTGCTCCGGGCAGCAGAGAGCGGGCAGCAAACCGCACTGAAGCAGGCTCTGTTTGAAGCCTATTTTGTCCGCGGTCAGGCGCTGGATGAAACTCCGGTATTGCTGGAGTGCGCCGCAAACGCAGGCCTGCCGGCAACAGAGGCAGAAGAGGTGCTTGAAAGCCCGCAATGGACAGAGAAAGTCCACGAGGCTGAACTGCAGTGGTTATCGCTTGGTGTGCATGCCGTTCCTGCGCTGGTCGTTAACCAGCAGCACCTGATCAGTGGTCTTCAGCCGGTGGAAACTCTGGTAGAAGCGCTAAGGGATCTCGCAGAAACTCCCTCCTGAATGTAATTGTTTTCATCAAAATGGCAGTCATTCATCATGTGAATGACTGTTGTTTTGGTGATCCTTTAGACACTTTTCACTTCCTGATAACTTTGTCGGCTGAAAAATGTGCAGAAACTCAAGTTTTCTCCGCTGGCTGAATGGTAACCTCTTTTATGTAAACGTTTCCACTACGTAAAACCCTATACATAAAAGAGATAACAATATGAAAAAAGCATTGCTACAAGGAATGATTGCTGCATCTGTGGGCTTCGCTTGCTACGCACAGGCTGCAGAGGAAGTAACGGTTTGGGCATGGGATCCAAACTTCAATGTTGCCATCATGGAAGAAGCGGCTGCCCGCTACGAAGCAGCGCATCCTAGTGTAGACATCAAAGTGGTCGATTTCGCGAAAGATGACATCGAGAAGAAGTTGCACACTATGCTCGCTTCAGGCGTGACCTCCTCGCTGCCGGATGTGGTTCTCATCGAAGACTACAACGCGCAGAAATATCTGCTCTCTTACCCTGGTTCATTTGCCCCGATGACCAGCGCTGTTGATTACAGCAAATTTGCCCCGTATAAAGTGGACGTAATGACGGTGAATGGCGAAGTTTATGGCCTGCCGTTTGATACGGGTGTAACCGGTATGTACTACCGCAGTGACCTGCTGAAAGAGGCCGGTTACAGCGAAAAAGATCTTGAGAACATCACCTGGGATAAGTTCATCGAGATCGGTAAAGCGGTCAAAGCTAAAACCGGCAAGTATATGCTGGGTAACAACCCGTCTGACCTTGGCCTGCTGCGCGTCATGCTTCAGTCCACCGGCCAGTGGTACTTTAAGCCAGACGGCAGCCTGAACATTTCAGACAACCCTGGCCTGTCTGAGTCCCTTCGCGTTTACCGTGACCTGCATACTGCAGGTATCGTTCTGCCAACTGTTGGCTGGTCTGAGTGGGTGGGCAGCGCTAACAACGGTTCCGTAGCTTCAATTACCACCGGCGTGTGGATCACCGCATCGGTCAAAGCCGGTGAAAACCAGCAGGGCAAGTGGATGCTGGCACCAACGCCGCGTATCGACATCAAAGGTGGTGTGAACAGCTCAAACCTGGGCGGTTCAAGCTGGTATGTCATGAGCACTTCCAAAGAGAAAGAGCAGGCGATCAACTTCCTGAAAGAGACCTTTGGTTCTGACGTGGACTTCTACCAGGAAATCCTGAAGAAGCAGGGTGCGGTAGGTTCATTTATTCCGGCAGGCCAGACCCCGGCTTACCAGTATGAAGATGCTTTCTTTAACAATCAGCGTATCTACGCCAAGTTCAACAAATGGGCGACCGAGATCCCGGCGGTGAACTACGGTATGTTCACCTATGAAGTGGATGCGGCGCTGGCTGCGCAGATGCCATCCATCATTCAGGGCGCACCTATCAATAAAGTGCTCGCCAGTGTTGAGCAGCAACTGAAATACCAAATCCAATAACCTCCGACACAAGCCGGGCCGTGCGCCCGGCTGACCCTTCGTTTGCAAATCTGGTGAGGCCGATATGGAATTAGCAGCAGAAAAATCCAGAGAGCATAAAAGCAATAAAAACTCATTCCAGCGCTTTTATGACATCAACGGCTGGGCATTTGTATTGCCTGCGGTTGGCCTGGTTGCCCTGTTTATGATTTACCCGATCCTCAATTCATTGTGGATCTCAATGCACTCCGGTCGCGGAGTGATCATGGAGTTTGTTGGTTTTGGCAATATCGAGCGTCTGTTTCACGACCCGGTATTTCTCAAAGCCCTGTCGAACACCTTTATTTTCCTGATCGTCCAGGTGCCGATCATGATCTTCCTGTCACTGATGCTGTCATCGTGCCTGAACTCGCCGAACCTTAAGTTCCGCGGCCTGTTCCGCCTGGCGATCTTCCTGCCGTGTGTGACTTCACTGGTGGCATACTCGATTCTGTTCAAGAGTATGTTTGCTTACGACGGCATCGTGAACTCATTTCTGATGTGGAGCGGGATTGTGTCTGATCCCATCCCCTGGATGGCAGACCCTTTCTGGGCCAAGGTGACGATTATCATCGCCATTACCTGGCGCTGGACCGGTTACAACATGATCTTCTTCCTCTCTGCAATGCAGAATATCGATAAGTCGATCTACGAGGCGGCGCGTATTGAGGGCGTCAGTCCGGTGAAGCAGTTCTTCTTTATTACAGTGCCGCTGCTCAAACCGGTGATTCTGTTTACCACCGTGATGTCGACTATCGGTACCCTGCAGCTGTTTGATGAGGTGATGAACATTACCCTCGGCGGACCGGCCAATGAGACCCTGACTCTGTCGATGTACATCTACAACCTGTCGTTCAAGTTTGTGCCTAACTTTGGTTACGCTGCGACGGTCTCTTACGTCATCGTGTTCTTTGCCGCCATTCTGGCGCTGCTGCAGTTCCGGATTGCTAAGGATAAATAATCATGAGCAGTAAGAATAAGTTCCTGCGCGCCCTGATGTATCTGTTTCTCAGCCTGGTATCACTGGCGTCGCTGTTTCCGTTTTACTGGATGATTGTTTCCAGTACCAATACCACCACTCAGATCAACACGGGTAAATTTACTTTTGGTGATCAGTTGCTGGTTAACATCGCCAGGCTCAATGAGCAGGTCGACCTGTGGCTGATTTTCTGGAACACCTCCAAGATCGCCGTCGTCAGTACCCTGGTAACCCTGCTGATCTCCTCCATGGCCGGGTATGGCTTTGAGGTGTACAAAAGCCGGGTGCGTGACCGGGTCTACGGTGCCATGCTGCTGACCATGATGATCCCGTTTGCCGCGCTGATGATCCCGCTGTTTACCCTGATGGCGAAAATGCAGCTGCTCGATACCCATATCGCGGTGATCCTGCCAACCATCGCCTCTGTGTTTATCGTGTTCTATTTCCGTCAGTGCACCAAGTCGTTTCCGTCGGAGCTGATTGATGCGGCCCGGGTAGACGGAGTTAAGGACTGGAAAATCTATCTGTACATCTACATGCCGGTGATGAAAACCACCTATGCGGCGGCGTTTATCATCGTGTTTATGACCTCTTGGAATGCTTTCCTGTGGCCTCTTATCGTGCTGCAGTCGCCGGAGCTGAAAACCATCAACCTGGTGCTTTCCTCGCTCTCTTCGGCGTACTTCCCGGACTTCAGCATCATTATGGTGGGAACTGTGGTGGCAACCATCCCAACCCTGGCGGTGTTCTTCCTGATGCAGAAACAATTTGTGGCCGGTATGACCGGTTCGGTGAAATAAGGAGTAAAACATGCGAACCGAACACCTGAGAACCACGCAACAGATCCTCGCTGCCCGCGAATGGGAGAATCAGCATGTGGTCCATCACAACACCCTGCCGGCCCACGCGCCGCTCAAAGGCTATGCCAGCCGCGATGAAGCGCTGGCAGGCAGGCCTTCCGGCAATCAGCTCTGCCTGAATGGCCTGTGGCGCTTTAAGCTGCTGGATAAGCCAGAGTTGCTTGAAGAACAGATGGTCAGCCGCGATTTCGATGACTCGGGCTGGGAGATGATCACCGTGCCGGGTAACTGGCAGACTCAGGGCCATGACAAACCCATCTACACCAACGTGAAATACCCGTTTGCGGATAACGCGCCGTATGTGCCGCAGGAGAACCCGACCGGGCTGTACCGGCTTGCGTTTGAGCTGCCACAGGCGTTTGAAGATAAAAGCCTGCGGCTGAACTTTGACGGGGTGAATTCCGCGTTTCACCTCTGGTGTAACGGCCGCTGGGTGGGTTACTCCCAGGACAGCCGCCTGCCGGCTGAGTTCGATTTGAGTGAGTTTCTGGAGCCGGGAACCAACCAGCTGGCGGTGATGGTACTGCGCTGGAGTGACGGCTCTTACCTTGAAGATCAGGACATGTGGTGGCTGAGCGGTATTTTCCGTGATGTGACCCTGCTGGCCAAGCCGAAACTGGCGATTGAAGACCTGTGTGTGCGTACAGAACTCGATGCCTGTTACCAGGACGGTGAGCTTTGGGTCACCAGTGATCTTAATGCTCCGGCCCCTGATGGTTACTCGCTTCAGCTGGAACTGTTTGATGCAAACCGCCTGCGGGTAGCCTGCCTTGTCAGCGATGAACTGGGCAGAAGGGTTGTGGATGAAAAAGGTGCCTGGAGTGAGCGCACCACCGCCTGTATTAAGCTGGAAAATCCGCACAAATGGAGCGCCGAGTCGCCGTACCTTTACCGGCTGGTGGTGAGCCTTCTGGATGAAAACGGTGAGCTGGCTGACTGCGAAGCCTGCCAGGTGGGTTTCCGCCAGGTGGAGATAAAAAATGGCCTGCTGACGGTCAATGGTAAAGCGGTATTGCTCCGTGGGGTCAACCGCCACGAGCACCACCCTGAGCTCGGCCATACCATGACAGAAGAGAGCATGCTCGAAGATATTCGCCTGCTCAAACAGCACAACTTCAACGCCGTGCGTACCGCACACTATCCGAATCATCCGCGCTGGTATGAGCTGTGTGATGAGTACGGCCTCTATCTGGTGGACGAAGCCAATATCGAAACCCATGGTCAGTTCCCTATGTGTCGTATCTCAGATGACACCAGTTGGCTGACCGCCTACATGCGCCGTATCTCGCGTTTGGTTGAGCGTGATAAGAACCACCCTTCGGTGATCATCTGGTCGCTGGGGAACGAGTCCGGTATCGGTGGTAACCATCACGCCATGTATCAGTGGATCAAACGCCGTGACCCGTCCCGTCCGGTGCAGTATGAGGGCGGCGGTTCCAACACCGAAGCCACCGACATTATCTGCCCTATGTACTCGCGGGTGGAGAACGATCAGGTTCACCATGAAGACCCGTCGGTGACGCCGAAATACGCGATCAAAAAATGGATTGGTATGCCGGGCGAAGAACGTCCGCTCATCTTGTGTGAATACGCTCACGCCATGGGTAACAGTCTCGGCAGCTTTGACAAGTACTGGCAGGCATTCCGCCAGTATCCGCGCCTGCAGGGCGGCTTTATCTGGGACTGGGTAGACCAGGGGCTGACCAAAACCGATGACAAAGGGCAACAGTACTGGGCCTATGGCGGCGATTTTGGTGACACCATTAATGACCGCCAGTTCTGTATCAATGGCCTGATTTTCCCGGACCGCACGGTTCACCCAACCCTGCTGGAAGTAAAAAAAGCGCAGCAGTTTTATCAGTTCAGCCTGCAGAGCACCGAGCCGCTGGTTATCGAAGCGCGCAGCGAGAACCTGTTTACCGTCAGTGAAAACGAGCAGCTTGAGTGGAACATCACCGAAGACGGCCGGGTGATTGAGCAGGGGCTGCTGCCACTGGTGCTCGGGCCGGAGCAGAGCGCGCAGATAAGCCTGTGCAACCTGCTGCCTGAGCGCAAGCCGGGCTGTGAGTATCACCTTAACCTGGAAGTGGTGCGCACCCGAGCCACCGCCTGGTGTGAGGCGGGGCATAGCACGGCGGCTGAGCAGTTAAGCCTGCCTGGCATAAGCAGCCTTGCCCTGCGTGAGCAGCGCCGTGATGATGCGCCGCAGATGGTTGAGCAGGCCCACCTTATCCAGGTGGCAGGCAAAGACTTTATGTGCGAGTTCAATACCGAAACCGGCTGTATGACCGACTGGCAGGTAAACGGGGTGAGTCTGCT
The DNA here is from genome assembly GCF_056726165.1 of Vibrio sp. 9-16B-A1. Classification (NCBI taxonomy): domain Bacteria; kingdom Pseudomonadati; phylum Pseudomonadota; class Gammaproteobacteria; order Vibrionales; family Vibrionaceae; genus Vibrio; species Vibrio sp. 9-16B-A1. The sequence continues at coordinate 160,317 of NZ_JBSDZD010000006.1, read as the reverse complement.
GGTGACGACGCCGAAAGATAACTTCTTCCGTGCACCACTGGATAACGATATCGGTACCAGTGAAGTGGACAGGGTTGACCCCAACACCTGGGTAGCCCGCTGGGCAGCCTGTGGTCTTAATGATCTGGAAGTGGAATGCAGCCGGGTGGAAGCGGACCGTCTCCGCCACCTGGTGCAAATCACCTCCTGCTTTACCCACCGCTTTGAAGGAAGGGCACTGTTTGAGTCAGAGTGGCACTACCGGATTAACCATGACGGGGAAATCAGCCTGGATGTGGAAGTCCGCGTGGCTCCCGGGCTGCCGTCGCTGCCACGGGTTGGCCTGGAGCTGGCCCTGCCGCTGAGTGAGAAACCGGTGGAATGGTTTGGCCGTGGCCCGCATGAAAACTACCCGGACCGTAAGCTGTCCGCTCATATTGGCCGCTACAGTGCCGCGCCTGAGCAGATGCACACGGATTATATCTATCCCAGTGACAGCGGACTGCGCTGCGACGTACGCGAGCTCTGCGTGGGCGGTATTAAGGTGACCGGTGACTTCCAGTTTGCCGTCAGCCGTTACAGCCAGCAGAACCTGGCGCAGGCCAGACACACCAATGAACTGGAGATGAGCGACTGCCTGTTTGTTCGTCTCGACGGATACCACATGGGCGTAGGTGGTGATGACTCATGGACACCGAGTGTGCATGACGAATTCAGACTCGAACGGGGTCTGTACCGCTATCAGCTTACCCTTACCCCGGCGCAGTAAATAAGGAATTAAAAATGGCAGATATTAAACTGACCAACATCGTGAAACGTTATGGCGATGCTACGGTGATCCACGGTGTGGATCTGGATATTAAACACGGCGAGTTTGTGGTGTTCGTCGGCCCGTCGGGCTGTGGTAAATCCACCCTGCTGCGCCTGATTGCCGGTCTGGAAGAGATCAGCGACGGTGAGCTGGAAATCGACAACCGGATGGTCAACCACGTAGACCCGGCAGAGCGCGGTATCGCGATGGTGTTCCAGTCATATGCCCTGTACCCACACCTGAGTGTGCGGGAAAACATGGCGTTTGGCATGAAGATGAACGGCTTTCCGAAAGATGAAATCAACAGCAAAGTTGATCGCGCTGCCAAAGCGCTCCAGCTTGACCATCTGATGGACCGCAAACCCAAAGCGCTTTCCGGCGGTCAGCGACAGCGGGTTGCCATAGGCCGCGCCATTGTCCGTGACCCGAAAGTCTTCCTGTTCGATGAGCCCCTGTCCAATCTGGACGCGGAGCTCAGGGTGGATATGCGCCTGCAGATAGCAAGCCTGCACCGTGAGCTTGCGACTACCATGATCTACGTAACCCACGATCAGGTTGAAGCGATGACTCTGGCCGATAAGATCGTGGTGCTGCGCGACGGCAGGGTAGAGCAGGTCGGTTCACCGCTGGAGCTGTATAACTGCCCGGCGAATGAGTTTGTGGCCGGCTTTATCGGCTCACCAAAAATGAACATGCTGCCAGGCGAAGTGGTGGATGTAGGCAACCGTACTGTGACCATCCGTATGCCCGATGACCAGGTGGTCACCGTACCGGCTGATGAGCGCAAAACCGTGGTCGGCGATAAAGTCACCTTCGGCCTGCGCCCTGAGCACCTGAGTGTCGACGGCCAGGGCGAACTGCACCTGAAGCTGAATGTGGAAGCGGTAGAGCGCCTAGGCAACAGCACCTATCTGTTCGGCGCCGTCGGCGGCCACAGCAACTACAAGGTCCATATCCAGGGCGACAAACGGGTAGAACGCGGCGAATCCCTGACGCTGAGCTTCAACCCGGTGGACTGTCATCTGTTTAAGGACGGGGTGTGTATTTCGAATATTGAGACTAAGAGGTGGGAATGATAAAGGCCCTGGGCTCTGGGGCGCTTCGCTCCTGGGCCCTGGGGGGGAGCGCTTTGATGATGATGCTCTTTTTTAAGTTAGTGTCTTGACGACAGCTTAGCCACCAACAAACATCTTGCAGCGCCCAGCGCCCAGCGCCCAGCGCCCAGCGCCCAGCGCCCAGCGCCCAGCGCCCAGCGCCCAGCGCCCAGCGCCCAGCGCCCAGCGCCCAGCGCCCAGCGCCCAGCGCCCAGCGCCCAGCGCCCAGCGCCTAACAAAAAAAGCCCCCCAGGAGCATCTCGGGGGGCTTTGGTTTATCAGTGCATAGGGGGCACTTTTGACAGAATAAAAAGCTTTGGGTTTGCTGGTGGGCTTAAGCTACCGCCAGCTCCGCTTTTGATTTGCGCATCTTCTTCAGTGACAGACAAACCAGAGCGGTTACCACAGTACCGGCTGCCATGCAGACCAGTGCCAGCAGTGGTGAGTTCATTGCGCCCAGCAGAGCCACAACCGGGCCGCCGTGTGCAACGCTGTTGGTGATGCCGAATGAGAATGCCATTACAGCTGCAACCATAGAGCCCAGTACGTTGGCCGGGATAACCGACATAGGATCCTGCGCTGCAAATGGAATCGCACCTTCAGAGATACCTACAAGACCCATAGCGCCTGCGGCTTTACCGGCTTCCAGTTCAGACTCTTCGAACAGGTTCAGTTTGCGGCCCAGTACTGTTGCAAGGCCCATACCCAGAGGCGCTACCGGGATAGCACACGCCATGGCGCCCATAAACTGAGTCTGGCCGCTGGCGATCATGCCGACTGAGAACAGGAATGCCACTTTGTTAAACGGACCGCCCATATCGAAGCCGGCCATACCACCGAGTACGATACCCAGCAGAATCACGTTGCCGGTACTCATGCTGGTCAGCATGGCATTCAGGCCTTCCATCAGGCTCGCGATAGGCGCGCCGATAACAAAGATAAACAAGCTGGAAATAAACAGCGAACCGGCGATAGGAGCGATCATGATCGGCACCAGCGGCTGAATAAACTTATGGTAGTTTATGCTGGTCAGCCATCTGACAAAGTAACCCACCAGAAGACCGGCGATAATCGCGCCGATAAAACCAGTACCAGCTTCTGCGCCGTAGAAAGAACCGTTGTTGGCAATCCAGCCACCGATCAGGCCCGGAGCAAGTCCCGGACGGTCAGCGATAGCGTAAGCGATATAGCCGGCCAGAATCGGGATCATCAGGGTAAAGGAGACCACACCCACATCCAGTACTTTCTGCCACATGCTGCCTTCAGGAATCGCCATGCCTGCCGCGCTTGGTTCACCGCCGACAGCCAGTGCCAGTGCGATAAGCAGACCACCGGTCACCACGAATGGGATCATGTGAGATACACCGTTCATCAGGTAGCGGTAGAGGTCTGAGCGGGCGCTGCTGGTGCTTTCGGATTTTGCTGCTTTCTGGTCCGCCACGTACTCAGGGGCATTCAGCGCCTGTTTAATCAGACCCGGTGCATCTTTGATAGCCGCTTTTACACCGGTCTCAATTACGCGTTTACCGGCAAAGCGGGTCATGTCCACCTGCTTGTCACATGCCACCACAATCGCATCGGCACGGGCGATCTCTTCAGCTGTCGGGCTGTTTTTCACCCCGATAGAGCCGTTGGTTTCTACTTTGACTTCGTAGCCCAGCTCTGCCGCGCCTTTTTCCAGCGCTTCAGCGGCAAGGTAAGTATGCGCCACACCGGCAGGACAACCGGTTACACCGATAATAAAGCCCTGGTCGGCTTCCGGTACATCGGCCGCTTCGCTTTTCGCCAGCAGCAGTTCCAGTGCCTGCTCTTCGGTTTGTGCGTTCAGGAAAGCTTCGATAAAGCCTTCTTCAATCAGCTTGGAAGAGAGTTCTGCCAGCACTTCGATATGGTGGTCTGCACCGCCGTCAGGCGAAGCGATCATAAAGAAGAGTTTTGAAGGCTGGCCGTCTTCCGCGCCGTAGTCGATGCCCTGGCGGCTGATGCCGATGGCGACTGCTGGCTGGCTGACCGCTGCGCTTTTAGCGTGTGGGATGGCAACGCCGTCTTCAAAACCGGTATTACCGATCTCTTCACGGGCGTAAATGTCTGCCAGAAATTGTGCTTTGTCGCTGATGCGGGCGTCTTTATCCAGCATTTCTATCATTTCAGCAAAAACGTCGTCCTTGTTGGTGGCTTTCAAATCCAGGCATATTAGCCGTTGGTTGATTAAGTCCGTAATCATGTGATACCCCAGTTCAGTTTGTCTCTTTGTTTATGGGATTATTGTCGGTGAGCGCAAGGGATTTTGTTAGTGCACCAGAAAGGCATTTACTGGATTATTGTAACATGCTGCCTCTGGTGTGATCCGGGTCAAACTCCAGGTTTGTGGCTGCTCAATATATAAACTGCTCAAAATTCATTTAATATCATTAGGTTGAAGTGATTAAACTGTATTTTGCGATGCTGTAAATGGATTTTATTAATTGCCAGAACTGCACTGACTAGATATAAGTACCCTGTGATCCGTTGTCATTTTTGGTGATTTGAATCACGTTTTTCCCCTGATTAACCTCAGAACACTGCACAACCGGAGCCGAAATGAGTCAGGTTTTTCGCGATCTTCTCGACACCCTGCTGTCTGAACGGGAGCATTTCAACCGTATCTGGTTTGCCTCTGATCAGCATACGCCGCCCCCTTTCAGCTATCAGGTGAACTTTCCCCGCCTGGAACTGGTGGTCAGCGGAGAATATGAGAACGAGATAGAGGATGGAGAGCAGGGTATTTCGACGATTAAAGTACTCTCCGGTGATGCGCTCTATATACCGCCGAACTGCTGGAACAAGCCCAACTGGGAAGGGGACTGCTCGGTGGTGAGTTTTCTGTTTGGCCGCCGTCAGCTGGGTCTGAGTCTGGTGAGTAAACGCAAAGGCGAAAGTGGTTTTGTGGATGTGCAGAAGCACAGTATCCAGACCCGTACCGGCCATGCTATCGACCACATCCTTGCTGCCCTTAACGCCCTGGCCCGTGAGCCGGTGCGTGCCCCGATGGATGAACACCTGCTGGCCGCGCTGCTGACTTACAGCCAGCAGATGCTGAGCGTGCCGGATACCTCAGCCAAAAAGCGCAGTGAAGACCTCTATCAGGGGATCTGTATCTATATTCAGGAGAACTTCCACCGCTCAATAAGCCGCGCCAGTATCGCGAAGCGCTTTTGTATCTCTCCCAACCACCTGTCACGCCTGTTCCGCCAGCAGGGCCACATGACCCTGGCCGATTACATCACCTGGGTCCGTATCGACCGGGCCAAATTTATGCTGCGTAAATACGATTTCCGCCTGGCAGAAGTTGCGTTGCGCTGCGGTTTTCAGGATGTGAACTACTTCTTCAGGGTATTTAAGAGCCGGACCGGGCATACGCCCAGCGAGTATCGGATCATCGAATAGATATCAAAGCCGGAATTAGCAGAGAGAAATCTGTTAGTTAGTTTGCCAGTGCCCCTGTGCCAGCCGGTGAATGAGCAGCGCTTTGATCGCTTCCGGTTCGCGGCTGCTGGTGAGCAGGTGGCAGTATTCGGGGTTGAGCAGCCAGCGGGTCAGGCTGGTGATGCTTATCAGCATATCCCTTTGTGGTGGCTTGGGAAGCAGCAGGGCGATGACCAGTTCTGTTTTGCCTAGTTTTGACTGCCAGTCCAGTGGCTCCGGGAGTTTATAGACCACCAGTTCAGGCTGGGTGACCTGGTCTGTGATCAGATGAGGCAGGGCGATACCGTGGCCGATGGCGGTTGAAGAAACCTTTTCCCTTGTGACCAGTTCATCAAGCAGGGCATCGCAGCCATCCGGTTTAACCTGTTTGGCGACCTCTGCCAGCAGCTCTATCTTATGGTCAAAGTGGTGGCTCAGCTTTTCGTAATGATAGTGCAGGGTAAACGGCAGGCTGAATGTTGGCAGCTGACGCAGCAGGGCGATATTGGTTTTGGCGTTACTCTTATGAGCGGTATTGACCAGGGTAAATTGTTCAGAGACAAAATCGGTCATTACCATGCAGGCCAGCTCGGCATCACTGCCTTCGATATGCAGCTGACACAGGTCGTGCTGCTGGCCGCCAAGCGCCATGACCTGCAGGCTCTGCTCAGCGTTGACCATTTTCTGCCGGGTCACGTTAACCAGCATGATCACCGAGCGAAACATGCCTCCCAGCACTTTCAGCCGGTTAAGCTTCCAGCTTGCAAAGCCATCTTCTGGCAGGACAAAAGTGATCCGGCGTTCAATCATAACTGGCGGCAACGCTCCAGTACGGAGTCCACATCCGTCAGCACTTCTTCTATCGTCACGCAGTGAATTTTGTTGCCGCTGAAGCGGGCCCGCTGTTCGATTTCTATATCAGAAGCGATCAGTACCAGATCTGCACGGGCAATATCCTGAGTGCTGAGCTGATTCTCGATGCCCATCGCGCCCTGGGTTTCAACTTTGATGGTTATAGCGGCTTTGTGTGCGGCTTTGTTGAGCGCATCAGCGGCCATATAGGTGTGAGCGATGCCGGTAGGGCAGGCGGTAACAGCGACAATTCTCATGGCAGATCTTATTAAGCGGAAGAAAGGGGCATTGTCTCCCGAATTTCTTCACAGTCAACGATCGGGATCACAAACAAAAACGCCAGCCCGGAGGCTGGCGTTAAAAATAGCATTTATACCAATGGCATTAGCTTAGTTGTTGCTGTGCAGCTCGTGGTTCAGTTCAACTGCGCTCTTGTTGGTCAGACACTCGATCTGGCCGGTCATTGAGTTGCGGCGGAACAGCAGATCAGGAACGCCTGCCAGGTCACGTGCTTTCACGGTTTCAACCGGCTTACCGCTGTTATCCAGCATTTGTACTTTAGAGCCTGCGGTCACATACAGACCTGACTCGATAGTACAGCGGTCACCCATAGGGAAACCAAGACCAGCGTTTGCACCCAGCAGTGAGTTTTCACCGATAGAAACTACGACTTTACCGCCACCAGACAGAGTACCCATGATAGATGCGCCGCCGCCGATGTCAGAGCCATCGCCTACTACAACACCAGCAGAAATACGGCCTTCAACCATGCTCACACCGGTAGTACCTGCGTTGAAGTTAATGAAACCTTCGTGCATAACGGTGGTGCCTTCACCCACGTGCGCACCCAGGCGAACGCGTGAAGTATCGGCGATACGGGTGCCGGTCGGAACAATGTAGTCCACCATTTTCGGGAATTTGTCGACACAATCCACGCTCAGGGTTTCACCTGCAAGGCGCGCTTCCATCTGGCGCTCTGCCAGTTCAGGCAGGTCGATTGGGCCTTGGCTGGTCCACGCGATGTTGTGCAGCAGGCCGAAGATGCCGTCCAGTACGGTGCCGTGAGGCTTCACCAGACGGTGAGAGATCAGTTGCAGTTTCAGGAAGCCTTCTGCCACAGATTGTGGTTTTTCATCGCTTTCAAGAATAACCGCTACCAGTGGCTGCTCAGAGCTGGCTGCTTTGGTGGCAAACGCCGCGTTGACTGCCTGGTCGTTAGCTGCAAATGCTGCTGCCAGCGCTTCGCACTGCGCCGCAGATACTTCAATCGCTTCGTTGCCGCCCTGGTAGTCCAGTACTTCAGCGACTGCGTTAACCAGTGCTTCAGAAGGATTCAGTACCGGAGCAGGGAAGAAAGCTTCGATGATTTTGCCGTCGCGGTTTTTGGTCGCGGTGCCAAAGGCCAGTGAAAAATGAGCCATGAATTGATCTCCTTAAATTGTGTTGAGCTTGCCGGAAGCCGTATCCCTTCACACCGGCAATCATAAAATTGTTAAAAGCATCATAAAGACCCAAATCCAATCCGAAAAGGGCATTTCGGCGCTGAGTCTGCCGATAGATATGGGCTGTCCGATTAGCGATATAATATCGCTGGAAAGAAAAATAGCCAGCGATGGCTGGCTATTTATAAGCAGTGGCTCTCAAAGCGGACCGGGCCGGATTAAGCCGCGTCTTCCTGCTCTGAATCTTCTTCAGCAGTTTCAACTGCTTTTGGCTTCTTAGGTGCCGCTTTGCGCTTTTTGGCGCCCAGAGCAACCAGCACGTCTTCTTTGTGCTTAGCCAGGTACAGAGACAGCTCTTCCTGTTTCTCTTCGTCTTCAATCAGATTGCTTTCACTCAGCAGAGAGAACAGCTCATCTGCCATATCCAGCATTTTGTCATAAGCGTCGGCTTCTGCCTTAGAGGTAAAAGTCATCTTTTCTTCTCCGTTGCGCTCCACCACGTACTTGACGATTACAGCCATGGTTTATCCTCTTAAATTTTCTGTCGCGAATTACTGGGCATTTATACAGATTTGGGGCCGGTATGTCCAGTTGCGCCGGGAGAAGTGGGAGGGCGGTCGAAAGCCGTTCTGTTTTCCTGCGGCGGTTTGTGCCACACTCCGCTGTGGAGGTAACCATGAAAATATATGTAGACGCAGACGCCTGCCCGGTAAGTGTCCGGGAAACCATAGTGCGTGCTGCTCACCGTACCCAGACCCAGGCGGTATTTGTCGCCAACCAGTTTATCCGCCTGCCTCAGTCACCCTATGTGACCATGCGTCAGGTAGAAAAAGGCTTTGATGTGGCGGATAACGAGATCGTTAAGCTGGCAGAGAAAGATGATCTGGTGATCACCAGTGACATCCCGCTGGCATCGGAAGTGATCGACAAAGGCGCGCTGGCACTGAGCTCACGCGGCGAGCTGTTCACAACTGAGAACATCAAATCCCGCCTCAACATGCGTGACTTTCTGGAAACCATGCGCAGCAGCGGCATTCAGACCGGCGGCCCGGCTCCGCTCAGCCAGGCGGATAAGCAGAATTTTGCCAATCATCTGGACCGGTGGCTGGCGAAGAGGAAGTAATTGCTGAAAATCTGTTGTTGGACTATTATTTGTACATTATTTTGTACCGTTGAGAGTTCAGTATGACCCGTATTCGATTTGACCAGGATATTCAGCCTCTGTCTGAGTTTCGTGCTGGTGTTGCCTCATACATTAAGCAGATCAACGAGACCCGCCGCCCATTGGTGATTACTCAGCGGGGTAAAGGTGTTGCCGTTGTTCTTGATGTTGCGGAGTATGAAGCAATGCAGGAGAAGATTGAGTTGCTTGAGGAAATGCGGACGGCTGAGGCACAGTTGGCTGCTGGCCAGGGTGTTTCGAATGAAGATGCGCGTGCTCAGGTGTTAGGGCGCATCCGGAAATGAAAGTTATCTGGTCTCCGCTGGCACTTCAAAAACTTGGCGATGCTGCAGAGTTTATCTCGCTGGATAATCCTTCTGCTGCAGAAAAGTGGGTAAATGAAGTGTTTGATAAAGCGGAGCTCCTGGGAAGTGCGCCTGAAATGGGGCGGTTTGTACCGGAGCTGGCACATACGAACTACCGCGAGATCATCTTTGGTCACTATCGAATTATTTACAGTATCAGCAATGAAATACGAATTCTGACAGTGCGTAATTGTCGTCAGATCCTGACGGAAGATGATGTGTAATTTTGACTCCGGTATGCATTACCACGCCGGAGCGTGGTAACGATGAAGAGTTGGTGAGGATTAACTTTTTGCCCACTCCCGAATCCGCTTAATCTCATCAGCCGGGATATCCAGTGATTCCAGGAATTCCTGATGAGATTCCGGCTCCATTTTCTCAAACTGGGTGTGCCAGTTTTTCATGTCCTGGTCGGTCAGGCCGGCGGCGCGCATGATTTCCACCCAACGGTCTTTGTTTACCATATTCAGCTCCTGTAGCGTCGTTTGTTCGAGCAGCAGTACGATGGCTTTTTGCTGCTGACGTAGTTTCTGGATTTCACCTTCCAGGGCGTTGAACTGTGCTTTAAGCACCTGCTCCTGGGTCTGGTTATCGTGGGTGGCAAGCAATGTGGCAATCTCACTGACCGGCACGCCATAGGAGCGGTAAGCCAGAATATCCTGCAGACGTTTCAGCTCTTTCTCCCCGTACCAGCGATAGCCATTTTCTGCCCGCAGCGCAGGCTCCAGCAGCCCGGCCCGTTCGTAATAGAGCACCGTAGTCCGGGAGATATTCAGTTCTTTCGCCAGTTGGCTGACGGTCAGCATAGCGTTACCTTTTAGTTATTACCTGTCACCAGAATCCAGTATCAGCCCTTCACCAGTAGACGGGTCAAGCTGGGGTGGTGAAAATATTCCCAGAACCCAGAACCCAGAACCCAGAACCCAGAACCCAGAACCCAGAACCCAGAACCCAGAACCGTTTACTCCCACTCCGCGCAAAACCCCACAAACGCCTCAATCAACGGACTCTGATACCGCTCCTTATGATGCAGTAACCAAAAGCGGCGCTGCATATCCAGTGGCAGGCTGAGTTCGGTTACCCGGCCGTCTTCAATAGCCCATCTGGCGGAGCGGTGGGAGAGGCAGGCCAGACCCAGTCCGGCTCCGGCGGCGTTAATAATCGCTTCGGTGGTATTGAGCTCAAACGCTTCGTGCCAGCTGTCGATGCGTGGCGCGATACGCTGGAGGAAAAACTCCCGGCTGCCGGAGCCGGGCTCGCGCAGTATCCATTCACTCTGCTCCAGCGCTTCGACCGGTACGGTTTCCTCTGCGGCCAAAGGATGGTCCGGGGCGGCTATCACGCTCATCCGGTCGAAGTGCCAGGGGGTTGCTGTGAGCAGCGGGTGCTGGGTTTTACCTTCGATAAGGCCGACATCAAGCTCGTAGTCGAGCAGCTTCTGGCAAATTTGTGCGGTGTTGGAGATAAACAGGCTCTGGTTGCGGTGACCGGTTTCTGCGCGAAAATCTCTCAGCAGATAAGGCACGACCTGGTTGCCGATGGTATCGCTGGCCCCAAGGTGCAGTTCCCCGGTGAGAGGCTGGTCATCGGCAAACAGCTGACTGATGTCCTGTGAACGGTGCAGCAGTTCATCGGCAAGTGGCAGCATCTGTTTACCCTGTACGTTCAGCACCAGACGGTTATTTACCCGGTCAAACAGGTTCTGCCCCAGCTGTTTTTCCAGCTCGGAGAGTGCCATACTGACCGCCGCTTTGGTCAGAAATAACTTCTCTGCCGCGGCTGTGATGGTTTTTTCCCGGGCGATGGTGACAAAGACACTCAGCTGTTTTAAAGAGACTGACATATGTTCAACCTGACTTAACGATACATTAAATATATTCAGATATTATTAATGAACGGCGCAGATTACAATTTATTCAGGCTAAAGAACTGAGGATGAAAACATGATCCGAACTGTTGCAAGAAAAACAATGGGCGCGCCGACTCCAATGGCTGGTCTGGCGTTGGGTATTGCCAGCCTTGGCTGGTGCTGGGAAAACGCGGCGTCGTTGCACGGAATAGGGCAGTGGGCAGGTGCTGCGGTTGCCTCTGTTCTGCTGGTGATCCTTGCGGTGAAGTTTCTGTTTCATCGTCACCTGCTGCGTCAGGATCTGGCTCACCCGGTGGTTGGCAGCGTGGTGCCGACGTTTGCAATGGCGCTGATGGTGGTTTCTCACTCAGCCGGTCAGTTTATTCCTGTTCTTGGAGACAGTCTGTGGCTTTTGGCGGTGGGGCTGCATGTCGCCTTCCTGATAAGTTTTGTCTGGCATCGCGCTAAAGAGTTTGAGCTTCATCACATGGTTCCGGGCTGGTTTGTGCCACCGGTAGGCCTTATCGTTGCAGATGTATCCTTTTCAGGCACACAGGCTCTGGCTCCGGTCGCCAATGCCGTACTGATGTTTGGGCTGGTGAGTTACGCTATTTTGCTGCCGGTGATGATTTACCGTCTTGTATTTGGTGAGCAGGTGCCGGACGCTGCCAAACCGACCATCGCGATTCTGGCAGCGCCAGCCAGCCTGTCACTGGCCGGTTATCTTACCGTGACAGCTGAGCCTTCACCGGTACTGGTTGCACTGCTGTTTGGTATTGCGGTTCTGATGACTTTCGTTATCTATCTGGCGTTTACTCATCTGATGCGTCTGCCTTTCAGCCCTGGCTACGCGGCGTTCACCTTCCCGATGGTGATCGGAGCGACCGCCCTGTTTAAGATGGCGCAATGGCTGGAAAGCACAGGTGTGGCGGCCCGCTATGTCAGCCAGATACATACTCTTGCGCTGTTTGAGCTTATTGTGGCAACCCTGGTAGTGAGTTATGTGTCCCTGCGTTACCTTGGTCACTATCTGTTACCCGCAGCTCCGGAAAACCAGCCTGCTTAATCACTGAAAAGACCAGCCGGAACAGGCTGGTTTTCACCGTTTTACAAGCTTGTTTTGTCAACCTTTTCGCCCCTGCTGTGCTACTCTGTGCGAATTGATATTCGCCTTCAGAATGAGCGCCCCGTGTTTACCGTTTATCACTCCAATCAAGTCGATCTGCTTAAATCCCTGCTGGTGGAACTGATCCGCCGCGATCCGCTGGATCACCCGTTCCAGGCCGAGCAAATTCTGGTTCAGAGCCCGGGTATGTCCCAGTGGCTGAAAATGGCCCTGGCCGACGAACTGGGCATTGCTGCCAACGTGGAATTCCCCCTTCCGGCGACCTTTATCTGGGATATGTTTACCCGGGTGCTTCCCGGTGTGCCTGAGCGCAGTGCATTCAATAAAGAAGCCATGACCTGGAAGCTGATGTCACTGCTGCCCGGTCATCTTGATGAGGAGAGCTTTGCCCCGCTTCAGCGCTATCTTGAAGGCGACAGTGACGGCGATAAGCTCTATCAGCTGGCAGAGAAAATCGCCGATATTTTTGATGGCTATCTGGTGTATCGTCCGGAATGGATTGCTGCGTGGGAAGCAGGTGAAGAGGTCGCGGAGCTTGAGGGTGAGCATCCGTGGCAGCCGGTGCTGTGGCGCTCGCTCTATCAGCATACCCGGGAGCTGGGTCAGTCCCATTATCACCGGGCCAACATGTACCAGCACTTTATTGAACAGCTGGCGAAGGCCAAACCGGGGCAGTTGCCGAAAAGGCTGTTTGTGTTCGGTATCTCCTCACTGCCGCCGCGGTATATGGATGCGCTTAAAGCCATCGGTGAGCATACTGATGTTCACCTGATGTTTACCAACCCATGCCGTTACTACTGGGGTGAAGTGCGTGACCGTAAGTATCTGGCCCGGCTTGCCGCACGCGCCCGCCAGCATATGGAGTGGCGCGGTGGAAGGCTTGAGCAGGCCGGTGAGAGTGAGCAGCTTAAAGGCTCGCTGGATGAGAACCTGCACGTTATCGAGGTGGGTAACGGTCTGCTGGCGTCGATGGGCAAGCTTGGGCGGGATAACCATTATCTGCTCTCTCAGCTGGAAGCTCACGAGGTGGAAGCCTTTGTCGACCAGCCCCGGGACAGTCTGCTGCACCATATCCAGGCCGATATCCTCAACCTTGAAGAGCACCAGGACGATAACAAACTGACTGACAGCCTGCATAAGCAGCCGGTCAGCGCCGGAGACCGCTCATTGCAGCTTAACGTCTGCCACAGTCCGATGCGGGAAGTGGAAGTGCTGCACGACAGACTGCTGGAGATGTTTGAGGCTGATCCAACGCTCAATCCCCGCGATGTGATTGTAATGGTGGCGGACATTAACACCTACAGCCCGGCGATTCAGGCAGTGTTTGGCAACGCGCCGGGTGACCGCTATATCCCGTTTTCGGTCTCTGACCGCAGCGCCACCCAGGAAAGTCCGCTGCTGAGCGCATTCCTGCAGTTGCTGGCCCTGCCACAAAGCCGCTGTCAGGCGTCGCAGCTTTTAGAGCTTCTGGAAGTCCCTGCGATTTCGGCCCGCTTTGGCCTTGATGCAATGCAGTTTGAACAGGCCAGAAGCTGGATTGAGGATATGGGCGTGCGCTGGGGACTCGACGGCAGCACTGCAGAAAACCTGGAGCTGCCACAGCTGACCCATAACACCTGGTTGTTTGGTATCCGCCGTGCGCTGCTTGGTTACGCTATGTCTGACCAGGCGGGCCTGTTTGGTGACGGGGAAGACGCGATCGCGCCGTATGGAGAAGTGCAGGGTATGGACGCTGAACTGGCCGGTAAGCTGGCTCACTATGTTCAGACCCTGATTGACTATCGCACCAAACTCGATACCCCGGCCGATGCCAGAACCTGGCATGAGACAATTTATGCCCTGCTGGATGATTTCTTTACTGGCACAGAGCAGGATGAAGCGGCGCTGAAAAACATCCGCGATGCGCTCAGCCAGCTGGCCGAACAGCTCAGTGACGCCTGTTTTGAGCAGCAAATCAGCCCGGTAGTGATGCGTGATTACCTGACTAACCGGTTGTCCGGCAGCCGGGTCAGCCAGCGTTTCCTGGCCGGTCAGGTGAACTTCTGTACCCTGATGCCGATGCGCTCGATTCCGTTTAAAGTCGTGTGTCTGCTTGGAATGAATGATGATGCCTATCCGCGCAGCGTGCCGCCGGAGGGTTTTGACCTTATGGTTGGCCGTACCCGGGCAGGTGACCGTTCCCGCCGGGATGATGACCGCTATCTGTTCCTCGAAGCCCTGCTCTCTGCCGGTCAGCAGCTCTATATCAGTTATGTGGGCCGTTCGATTCAGGACAACAGCGAGAAAGTACCGTCGGTACTGGTCTCTGAGCTGATGGAGTACTGCCATCAGAACTACTGCTTTACCGGTGATGAGGGGCTGGAAGTGGATGTTTCCGGTGACAGACTGCTGGCAGAATTGACACATCATCATTCCATGACCCCGTTCAGCCCGCAGGCATTCTGTGGCGATTCAGCCAGTTATGCACGTGAGTGGCTGCCGGTAGCCAATCGTGATGGTCAGGCCGCGCAGGCGTTTATTACCCCGCTGGGCGATGCGCTGGCAGAGTTTTCACCGGAGGTGCCAGTAGAGCTGGAGCTGGCTGAACTGCAGCGTTTCTGGCGCTCTCCGGTTCAGTACTTCTTTAACCGCCGCCTGAAAGTGTTTTTTAATCCGCCACAGGGCGGAGTGGAAGATGATGAGCCATTCGCGCTTGGCGGACTGGAAGGATACCAGTTGCGCGACGGCCTGCTGGAAACCATGCTGGCGAACGCGGGCAATCCGGACCAGGCGGTGGAAGCTTATGTAACCCAACAGCGCGCACAGGGGCGTCTGCCGTTTGGCGCGTTTGGTGAGCTGGAGTTTGCCCAGATCCATGGCCAGACCGAAGCCCTGTTCAACGCTCTGATCCCGCTGACTGGCGCCCCGCTGGAGGATAAAGAAGTCCGCCTCAGCCTGACCATTGATGGTCGTGAGTGGCAGTTAAACGGCTGGCTGAAGCAGCGCTATCAGTCCGGCCTGCTGCGCTACCGGGTGGGCGCTGTCCGTCCGCAGGATATTCTGGCGACCTGGATTGACCACCTGAGTCTTGCGTCTATGGGGGAAAGTACCCCGGCGAACCTGATTGGATATGACAAAAAAGCCGGTACCGTGCACTGCCGTTTTGCCCCGGTTGAACCGGGACAGGCCCGCGCTGCACTGACAGAACTGGTGCGCCTGTATCACCAGGGGCTGAACGTGCCGCTGGCTTATTTCCCGAAAACCGCCAAAGCCGGTCTGGATGCCTGCATCAAAGAGGGCGAGTGGCTGGATGACAAGAAAGAAGACGCGCTGAAGAAAATGGCCGGAGCGTTTGAAGATGGCTTCTTCCCGGGTGAGGGCAGTGATGAGTATATCCGCCGCATCTGGCCGCAGTGGAGTGAAGAGCTTGCAGAGCAGGTATGGCAAAACAGCGCTCTGGTTCTTCAGGCGGCATTGATGGTTATGGAGATACGGGAAGAGGAGTAGGGTGGTCGCCAGCAACTCATTATTTTATGTAGGGTGTTTGCTGTGCGACCACAGGGTCAGAGGTACCCAAATTCGATGGCAGGGATAGTAACGACACTTTTATCTGCATGCCGTGAGACAGATCTCACCGGAGCGGATAATCTGCTGCCAATGCACCAATGGTTTTAATTTTTCAGTGTTTGATCACACAAAAGTATGCGATATGACAACGACAACAGGATCAGTAAATCAGCTTGATACCATGACTTTCCCGCTGCACGGCGCCCGTTTGATTGAGGCCTCGGCGGGTACCGGTAAAACCTTTACCATTGCCGGACTGTACCTGCGCCTGCTGCTGGGGCATGGCGATGAGCAAACCCGTCACAGCGAGCCGCTGACGGTAGATAAGATCCTGGTAGTGACCTTTACCGAGGCCGCTACCGCTGAACTGCGTGACCGCATCCGCGCCCGAATCCATGATGCCCGGCTGGCTTTTGCCCGTGGTGAAAGCAGCGACCCGGTAATAGCCCCTCTGCTGGAGGCAACTGTTGATCACAGCTACGCCCAGCAGTTGTTGCTGGCAGCCGAGCGGCAGATGGATGAAGCGGCGGTTTACACCATCCATGGTTTCTGTCAGCGGATGCTGACCCAGAATGCGTTTGAGTCCGGCAGCCGGTTTAACAACGAGTTTGTGACCGATGAAAGCAAGCTCAAAGCTCAGGTGGTAGCGGACTACTGGCGTCGTCATTTCTATCCCTTGTCCCGCGAGCTTTCTGGTCAGGTGCGAGAGTTCTGGGCTACCCCGCAGGCCCTGCTGGGCCAGGTCGCCCCGTATCTGAGTGGTGGTGAACTTTGCTTTACCACTCCGCCGCTGGACGGCTCTCTTGCAGAGGCGTACCAGCAAAATCTTGAGCGTATTGGTGAGCTGAAGGCACTGTGGCGCGACGCGCAGCCGGATATCCATGATCTGATTGCAAACTCCGGTATTAACAAACGCAGCTACACCAAAAAATCCCTGCCAAACTGGATTGAGCAGGTCTCCGCCTGGGCGCTGAGCGAAACCAGTTCAGGGCGGTTCCCGGAGAACCTTTACCGCTTTGGCCAGCAGGAACTGAACAGCAAAACGCCAAAAGGCGAGCCACCGGAACACCCGGTGTTTGTCGCTATCGATCAGTTTTTGTCTGAGTCTTCCAGCCTTAAAGAGCCGTTGCTGGCACACGCGGTGCTGGAGTGCCGCGCTATGCTGGCTCAGGCTAAGCGGGAAAAGAACTGGCTGTCGTTTGATGATCTGCTGACCCAGCTCGGCAGCGCGGTGGAGCAGGATGAAAGCGGCGTGCTGACCAGCCGGATCCGCTCGCTTTATCCGGTCGCGATGATCGATGAATTTCAGGATACCGACCCGCAGCAGTACAGCATCTTCAGTCGTATCTATCTGCCTGAGCCGCAGTGCGGCCTGTTTATGATTGGTGACCCCAAGCAGGCGATTTATGCGTTTCGCGGCGCGGACATTTTTACTTATATCCGCGCCCGTAATGAAGTGACCGATCACTACACCCTTGGGACTAACTGGCGTTCTTCTGCTGAGATGGTCGGTGCGGTGAACCGGGTGTTTGAAGCCGCTGACAGCCCGTTTATCTATGACCAGGACATTCCGTTTCTGCCGGTCAAATCCTCCCCCGGTGCCGATGGACGCAAGTGGGTGTGTGACGGGCAGGAGCAGGCTGCACTGAATTTCTGGCTGCACGAGAGTGAAGATGGCAAGCCGGTTACCAAAGGTGACTATCTGGAGCGGATGTCGGAAGCCACCGCAGAGCAGATCTGTCATATCCTGACCTGCGCCGATCAGGATAGAGCCTGGCTGGAAAAAAGCGGGAAAAAAGCGCCGCTTAAAGCCGGGAATATCGCGGTACTGGTGCGCACCGGTCATGAGGGCCGGATGGTCAAACAGGCGCTGTTTGAGCGCGGTATCGCCAGCGTCTATCTCTCCAACCGCGACAGCGTGTTTCAGAGCCCGCTGGCTCAGGACGTGCTGCGTTTGCTCCAGGCGGTACTGAACCCGGAAGATGACCGTAACCTGCGCGCATGCCTGGCCTCTTCCCTGTTTGCCATGACCGCCGAAACGCTGGACAGACTGAATCAGGATGAAACCGTGTGGGAAAACACCCTGAATGAGTTTCGTACCTACCGCCAGCTCTGGCAGCAGCGCGGCGTGATGCCGATGATCCGCGCAGTGATGGTGAAAAATGAGATCGCCGAGCGAATGCTTCAGGACGGTGAAGGTGAACGTCAGCTGACTGACCTTTTGCACCTTGGCGAACTGCTGCAGCAGACCGCTCAGGAAGTCGACAGCGACCACGGCCTGGTGCGCTGGCTGGCTGAGACCATCGCCGATGTAACTCAGGGGCTGGCTGGTGCTGCGGATGAGCAGATCCAGCGCCTCGAATCTGAACGCAACCTGGTGCAGATCGTCACCATCCATAAGTCCAAAGGTCTGGAGTATGACCTGGTGTTCCTGCCGTTTGTCTGTGCCAGTCGTCCGGCTCAGGAAGCGCGTTATCACGACGAGCAGAGCGGAAAGACAGTGGTAGACCTTTTGCTGGGGGATGACGCACTGGCAGCGGCAGACAAAGAACGTCTCGCCGAAGATCTGCGTCTGATCTATGTCGCCCTGACCCGTGCAGTCTATGGCAGTTATGTGGGTATGACGCCTATCCGCAAAGGCCGCTCATCCAAAGACCCGAGCGGGGTGGATCAGAGTGCGATGGGCTACCTGGTGCAAAATGCTGAATCACTGGCCGCGGCAGAGCTTGCAGGCAGGCTGACCGCCCTGGCCGAAAGTCACAGCGGTATGGCCTGGGTGACCATGCCTGAGACAGAAGACTCCCGCTATCAGCCGCCACAGGAGCAGAGCGAAATGCTGGCCGCGCGTGAGTTTGGCGGTCAGATTGAACGCGACTGGCGGATCAGCAGTTATTCCGGTCTGGCCCGTCAGGGCAGCCATGGCAAAGAGAGTGGCTTTGAAGTGTCGCTGACCGAAGGGGACAGTGATTCGAAGGAGAATCAGGCTCCCTCTGTTGAGCCGGAGCGCAGCATCTTTACTTTCCCGCGCGGCGCACGCCCGGGTACGTTTTTGCACACCCTTTTTGAAGAGATCGAATATACCGACCCGGCAGGCTGTGAGGCAACGCAGCAGACGATTGAAGAACTGCTGGAAAAAGAGCAGTTTGACAGTGAGTGGCTGCCGGTACTGACGGAAATGGCAGACAGGGTACTGAGCACACCGCTTGACGGTGGTGAGCTTAAACTCAATCAGGTCCCGCCGGCTCAGCGGCTGGTGGAGATGGAGTTTCTGCTGCCGATCAAAGTGCTCTCTGCGCCGCTGTTTAACCAGCTGGCACACAGCTACGATGAGTTGTCTAAAGCTGCCGGAGAGCTCGGTTTCTACACCGTGCGCGGCATGCTGAAAGGCTTTATCGACCTGGTGTTTGAGCACGAAGGACGCTTTTACGTGCTGGACTGGAAGTCGAACTATCTGGGCGACAGCGTTACCGATTATCACGGTCAGGCACTGCGTGAGGCGATGGCGGATCACCGCTATGATCTGCAGTATCAGATTTACGCGCTGGCGCTGCACCGTTTCCTTAAATCCCGTCTGGCAGATTACGACTTTGAGCGCCATTTTGGCGGGGTTTACTATGTCTTTTTACGCGGTATGGACGGGGAGAGTGGCCACGGCGTCTTCTCTGCCAGGCCGCCACAGGCGTTTATTGAACAATTTGACCGGCTGATCGATGGTGAGGTGGAAAATGCTTAATATCCTCAAAGAGTGGTGCGATGCGGGTGTGATCCGTCAGCTGGATTATCAGTTTGGCCGCTTTATCTCTTCTCTGGAAGAAGAGCAGGGCGAACTGGTGGGCTTTATCGCCGCGCTGGCGAGCTATGAACTTGGCCGCGGGCATATATGTCTCGAACTTGGCGGACTCGACCTGAGCGAAAAACTGGGGCTGTATGGCGAAAGTGCGGAGCGGCTGCAGGCGAAACTCAACAGCAGCGGCTGGCAACTGGCGCTGGAAAAGGCGCGATGTACTGGTGACGGAAGTACCGCTACGCCGCTGGTCCTGCAGGAAGACAAGCTGTACCTGCACCGTTACTGGCAGTACGAGTCAGCGCTGGCGGAACACCTGCGCAGCCTGGCGAGCCCGGTGGAACTGGGCAGCACACAGTTTGCAGAGATGCAGCAACTGCTCAGTCAGCTGTTTGCTCCTCAGTACGGATTTCTGTTTCATGCGCTCAAAGCACAGACCGGCAGCAATCAGGTGCAAAGACAGCAACTGGTGTGCGATATGCTGGACGTGGTTGCCCCGGATTCCCTGAACTGGCAGGCCATCGACCAGATACTGACCGGTGCACGCAGTTCGGCAGATCTTGAGGCCCTGTCCGGGCTGATACCGCTCTCTGTTTGCCTCAACTGGCAGAAAGTAGCGGCCGCGACCGCGCTGACCCGCCGCTTTGCAGTGATTTCTGGTGGACCGGGTACAGGTAAAACGACAACCGTAACCAAATTGCTTGCGGCGCTGGTTAAACAGGCTGGTGAAGAGACGCCGGTCATTCGTCTGGTGGCGCCAACCGGTAAAGCGGCGGCGAGACTTACCGAGTCCATCGGCGCGGCGATTGATCAGTTGCCGGTTGAACCGGAACTGCGTGATGCGATTCCCCGTACGGCAGGAACCATTCACCGACTGCTGGGCGCAGTGGCAGGCAGTGCGGAGTTTCGTCATAACCGCAGTAATCCGCTGCATCTGGATGTGCTGGTGGTCGATGAGGCCTCAATGGTGGACCTGCCAATGATGTATAAGCTGACCCAGGCGCTGCCGCCGCATGCGCGGCTAATTCTGCTGGGGGATAAAGATCAGCTGGCGTCGGTGGAAGCCGGTGCCGTACTGGGGGATATCTGCTCTTATCTCAGCATGGGTTACAGCCAGGTACACAGTCAGCAACTGAGTGGCCTTACCGGCTATCAGTGGCTGGAACAGCACGCGGCCACACACAATGCACCGCTGGCAGACTGTTTGTGTATGCTGCAAAAGAGCTACCGTTTTGACGCCCGCTCCGGTATTGGCCAGCTGGCCAAAGCGGTCAACGCCGGAGACCCGTCGCGCCTGGCAGCGGTCTGGAACCAGGGATTTGAGGATATCGCCCTGCACCCGATGTCGGTGGAAAGCTACCGTGCGATGATCGCCATGGCCAGAGAGGGCTACCGCAGCTGTCTTGAAACCATTCACGCAGGGAAAACCGATGAAGCGCTGGCCCGTACAGCACTGTCTGAGTTTGCCCGCTGCCGGGTGCTGTGCGCCCTGCGCGAAGGAGAATTTGGTATTGCCGGGCTGAATCAGAGGATTGAGCAGAGCCTGAAACGGGCGAACCTTATCCCGAAGACCGAGGAGATGTGGTACGCGGGGCGTCCTGTCATGGTGACCCGAAACGATCCTGGCCTCGGGCTGTTTAACGGTGATATCGGCCTGTGTCTGCTCGATGAAAGCGGTGATGAACCAAGGCTGAGAGTGTACTTTGAACTGCCGGACGGCACGCTGAAAAGCGTATTGCCAAGCCGGGTTCCCCAGCATGAAACCGCCTGGGCGATGACGATTCACAAATCTCAGGGCAGTGAGTTTGAGCACACCATTATGGTGTTGCCAGCGGACTTTTCTCCGCTTCTGACCCGCGAGCTGATTTATACCGGACTGACCCGGGCGAAGAAGAAGCTGGATCTGTTTTGTTCTGAGATGGTTTTGAACCGGGGCGTGAAAATTCGTACAAGGCGAAGCAGCGGACTGGCTGAGAAGCTGGGGTAATACCAATCTACATAAGTATCAGGTCGCCCTTGCTGGTTAAATTCGCCGTTTTCCGCGTTGGAGATTTTGTAATTAGCGCCACTAGTTACTGCAATCTCCGCCTTGAAAACAACGAATTTTCCTGCGCAATGACTGACCAGATATTTATCCAGATTGGTATAAGAAGGGGAGAGAGCAAAATACCATCCCTGGTATTATCGGTTAGCTGGCCTGGCTTTCCTTTTTTTGGGAAGTCTGGCCGGCAGCAGGGCGTTCAAAAATTTCAGAAAAAGAGATGTTTTTAATATTGCAGCGTTGTTGGTAGGACAAAATAAAGCGCTGCATGCTTTTGTCTGCAGGAAAAACGCAGTGCACGTCCATTCCTTCCAGAAACTGGTTGTCCGCCATATCCCAGAAGCTCTGGGGAGAGTTGCAAATCACGGTTTTCATTATGTCAGTTATGCTCGCACGTGTTTATTACCCGCGTCCTGGCATTTTCTCGAAAATGAGTAACCTCCGTGTGACAGGCAGCAGGAGAGTGGTCACTCCCCAGCTGCGGGCGCAGATTGTACCAGCGGTTTGGTTAAAAAACACCCGCAATTAGCAGCATATCAGTACTATTTTACCAATCTCTTAATTATCATAGAGTTGGATTTTGTAAATTCTCAGTTAAACCACCAGCCTGAGTACTTTTGAGCGTCTCTGGAAGTTGTACAGCCCCTGTTTTCCCTTAGGCAGGGACTCAATGTTCACTTCGGTGAAGCCCTGCTCCAGAAACCAGTGCAGGCTTCGGGTGGTCAGTACGAACAGGTTTTTGAGTGACAGCTCTTTGGCCCGCTGATGGATGTGTTTGAGCAGGTGAACCCCGCGGTTACCATCCCGGTAATCGGGATGAATAGCAACGCAGGCCATCTCCGCTGAAGCATCTTCCGGGTAGGGGTAGAGCGCGGCGCAACCAATGATCAGGCCATCCTTCTCGATAATGGTGAAGTGGTGAATTTCCTGTTCCAGCTGCTCCCTTGAGCGGCGGACCAGTACGCCCTGCTGCTCCAGCGGGCGGATAAGATCCAGAATACCGCCAATATCATCAATCCCCGCCTGGCGGATCTGCTCTGCACTGGCCATCACCACCTGGGTGCCGATACCGTCCAGAGAGAACAGTTCCTGAATCAGCGCACCGTCGGCTTTATAGCTGACCAGGTGACTGCGCGGGACGCCGGCCCGGCACGCGGCAATCGCCCCGCGAAGAAAGCGGACTGAACCGGAATCACTCTCACCAGACTGCATTCTTGCCAGGATCACCTGGGCTTCGTGAGGGAAGAGTTCAGCCAGTACTTCTCCGTTTTCATCCAGGATGCCGTGTTCAGAGCAAAAGCCGATCAGTTTGTCGGCTCTGAGCTTTATCGCCACCTGAGTCGCGACCTCTTCGGAGAGCAGGTTAAAACTCTCGCCGGTTACAGAGCTGCCAAGCGGGCCAAGCAGCACAATGGAGCCCTGGTCGAGCATACGGTTGATGCCGTCGCTGTCGATACGGCGAATACGGCCGCTGTGGCAGTAGTCGGTTCCGTCATCGATCCCCAGCGGCTGAGCAACGATAAAGTTGCCGCTTACCACGTTGAGCTGGGCTCCGGCCATTGGGGTATTGTTCATGCTCATCGAGAGCCTGGCGGTAATATCGAGCTGCATTTGCCCGGCTGCCTGCATCGCCAGTACCAGTGCCTCTGCATCTGTGACCCGGATCCCTTTGTGGTAAGGCGTTTCGATACCGTGCTGGGCCAGGCGGTGGCTGATTTGTGGCCTTGCTCCATGAACCAGTACGATTTTGACCCCTAAACTATGCAGCAGCGCAATGTCACTGATAATATTGTTGAAATTCTGGTCCTGATACGCTTCGCCGCCGAGCATAATCACCATGATTTTTCCACGGTGTGCGGTAACGTATGGAGCGGACTGGCGAAAGCCTTTCACCAGGGCGGTACTTCTGATTTTCACGGGCAGCATCCTTGTTTATTTATGCGATAATAATGACTATAAATTCACTGACATGCAACCCTGAATCAGAGATTTGTTCAATTTTTCAGCCCACGGGCTGACGGTCTGTATTACTCTTAAATTATGCGTTCATCTGTTAGTCAAATTATGAAACAGCCAGCAAAAAAACAGCAGCCACGCTCCATGTTCTACTCATTTCGGGTGTGGTTTCTGGTCGCGATCATCTTTATGGGCCTCGGGTACGGAGGGGCAAAGCTCTACCTCGATCAGCAAAAGGTGGCAAAAGTTTACAGTAAGCAGGTGTATGGCACCTGGGTGGAGCAAAATGTCGCTGGGTATGCCGCAGACAGCTTTACCATTACCCCGGAAGGCGTTTTTATCGAAGAGCGGCAGGTTTCTTCGAAATATGACTTTGATGGTGTGACGCTGGAGTTTTCGGTTGGTGGTCAGATACACCGTTTTGAAGTGGTGAATGCGGCGATGACCAAGCTCAAGCGTACCGCACCGGCGCACTATGAATCTGTATTTATCAACACCAGCCCGCCACCACCGCTGGAGGTGATGGACGCAGGGTGGTAGTTCATCTGGTTACCGGCTGCCCAGTCAGCCGGTAAATCTTAATTATTTACAAACCTCTGCTTGCGCGCGTGAAATCCCTTTGTCATCCTGAACAGAATCAACAAAGGGAAGTCATTTCGTGATCAAGAAAATCCTCTCTCTCGGCGTCATTGTGACGCTGGCTGGCTGTGCACAACCGACTGATCGTGGTCAGCAGTACCAGGACGGCGAGTTTTCCAGAAATCTGAATAAAGCGGAGACCATTGAGTCCAACGTTCCGCGTAATTTCACCAAGTTCAGCCGCCAGGCGCATGAAGTAGTGAGCCGTTCTCCGTCTATGGCTCAGATTTATCAGCCCCTGTATGAGCAGCTGGAAGTCTGGGCGCAGCAGAGCGGTAACCCGGATGAACTGGCGAACTATGGTATTCAGCTGGCCCAGCTTGGCGGTGGCGACAAAAAAGGTAACGTACTGTTTACCGGCTACTTCTCGCCAGTGATTGAACTGAAACACCAGCCGGACGCAGAGTTTCGTTACCCGGTGTACCGTATGCCGGAGTGTGGCGAGCGATGCCCGACCCGCGCCGAAATAAATGACGGTGCGCTGGAGGGGCAGGGGCTGGAGCTGGGCTACGCCGCGAACATGATCGACCCGTTTATCATGGAAGTGCAGGGCAGTGGCTTTGTTCACTTTGGCGATGATGACACCCTTGAGTATTTCGCTTACGGTGGCAAGAACGGCCACGCTTATGTGAGTATTGGTAAGGTGCTGATTGAGCGTGGTGAAGTGCCGCGTGAAAAGATGTCACTGAAAGCGATTAAAGAGTGGGTGATGGCCCAGGACGAAGCGACGGTACGTGAGCTTCTGGAGCATAACACCTCTTATGTCTTCTTTGAGCCGCGCTCAGCCGCGCCGGTGACGGGCACAGCAGGTATTCCGTTGCTGCCGATGGCTTCGGTAGCCGGTGACCGTTCCCTGTTCCCTATGGGCACACCTCTGCTGGCCGAAGTACCGCTGCTGAATGCTGATGGCAGCTGGAGCGGTGCTCATGAACTGCGACTGCTGCTGGTGCTTGATACCGGTGGTGCGGTGAAAGAGAACCATCTGGACCTCTACCATGGCATGGGCGCATTTGCCGGAACCCAGGCCGGGCACTACAAGCATTTTGGCCGGGTATGGAAGCTGGGGCTGCAGAGCACGCCAACACAGGCTCCCTGGGCGATGCCACCGGAAAAACAGCAGTAGACATTTTTACAAAGAGTGCGTATAAAACGCACTCTTTTGTTTTATTGAATCCAGGGTTAGCCTCATGCGTGAACTGACAACTCCAGCCTCCGAAAACTATGACCAGCGCTTTGGCGGCACGCGCCGTCTGTATGGCCATGATCAGGTGGAAGTGCTGAGGGCATCCCATGTTTGTGTGGTGGGCATTGGCGGTGTTGGCTCCTGGGCGGTGGAAGCGCTGGCGCGTACCGGTATCGGTGAGCTGACGCTGATCGACATGGATGACGTGTGTGTGACCAATATTAACCGTCAGATCCACGCCATGAACGGCACCGTCGGTCAGAGTAAAATTGAAGTGATGGCTGAGCGGGTGAAGCTGATCAACCCGGAGTGTAAAGTTAACCTGATTGATGACTTTATCTCACCGGACAACCTGCCAGAGTACATCACCAAAGAGTTCGACTATGTGCTTGATGCTATCGACAGCGTAAAAGCCAAGGCTGCTCTGCTGGCTTACTGTAAGCGCAATAAGATCAAAATCATCACGACCGGTGGTGCCGGTGGTCAGGTAGACCCGACTCAGATTAAAGTCGCTGA
Organism: Vibrio sp. 9-16B-A1; assembly: GCF_056726165.1. Lineage (NCBI taxonomy): Bacteria > Pseudomonadati > Pseudomonadota > Gammaproteobacteria > Vibrionales > Vibrionaceae > Vibrio > Vibrio sp. 9-16B-A1. The sequence goes on along the minus strand of NZ_JBSDZD010000006.1, from coordinate 134,528 downwards.
CCTGGCCCGCACTATTCAGGACCCGCTGGCGAAGAAAATCAAAGACAACCTGCGCCGCTTCTATAATTTCAGCAAGAATCCTCAGCGTAAGTTCGGTATCGACTGCGTGTTCTCTACAGAGCAGCTGAAATACCCACAGGCAGACGGCAGCGTCTGTGCCGCCAAATCCAGCGCCGAAGGCCCGAAACGCATGGACTGCGCCAGCGGGTTTGGAGCAGCGACCGTTGTTACTGCGACGTTTGGGTTTGTTGCGGTATCGCGGATAGTTGAAAAGCTGACGAGGAAATAGAGGTCCTGGGTTTTCAGGTCCTGGATCCTGGGGGAAGCGCGTTGTTATAACGGAGAAACTCTGTTTAATTCGGGTTGACCTGAGAGTTTTTTTTCTCATACTTGCAGTACCCAGTACCCAGTACCCAGTACCCAGTACCCAGTACCCAGTACCCAGTACCCAGTACCGCAACCTCCACTACCAAAACAGAACAAACTATGACAACTTTACCCCCATCCCCTTTCGGCTCCGAAATCACCGCTGAGCAAGTCCGGACTACCATGCAGTCTTTTAAAGGCTGGGAAGACCGCTATCGTCAGGTGATCCAGTGGGGGAAAAAACTGCCGAAGATGCCCGATGAGCTGAAGTCCGAGCAGGTGACAGTCGCAGGCTGTGAAAGCCAGGTCTGGCTGGTGAGTGAGTGTGTTGATGGCGTGTGGCACTTCTGCGCCGATTCTGACGCCCGTATCGTTCGCGGCCTGATCGCACTGGTGATGGCGGCTTATAACGAAAAAACCGCAGAGCAAATCCGCGGTTTTGATATTGATGCCTATTTTGAAGCCACCGGCCTGATCGCTCACCTGAGTCCATCGAGAGGGAACGGGCTGAAGGCGATTGTGGAAGAGATTCAGCAGCTTGTTCAGGACGACTAGCGGTACTGTGGTTCTGTGGTGCTATGGCCCTGTGGATTGTTACCATAGAACCATAGAACCATAGAACCATAGAACCATAGAACCTGATATTCCCTCTTTTATTTCTGCCTATAGCAGCTCCAGCGCTTTCTCAACTCCCGCCACCAGCTTCTCCACATCTTCCATCGTATTGTAGATCCCAAATGACACCCTGACGGTGCCGCTGACACCGAAAGCGTCCATCAGTGGGTGGGCACAATGGTGGCCTGCGCGTACGGCGATGTTTTGCTGGTCGAGCAGGGTAGCGATGTCCTGGTGGTGGATACCATCGATCACGAAAGTCAGCACGCTGGCGTCTTGCTGGTAGCCGAGCAGGCGCAGGTCATCGTCCAGTGCCTGGAGCTTTTGCGCTGCGGTTTGCTGCAGTTTATGCAGGTGGGCTTCTATTTCACTGCGGTCAAAGCTGTTGTACCACTTAATCGCAGCCGCCATGGCGATGGCTCCGGCGATGTTTGGGGTGCCGGCTTCGAATTTGCCTGGCAGGCCGGAGAAGGTGGTCTGTTCAAAGGTGACCTTTTCCACCATTTTTCCGCCGCCGTGCCACGGGGGCATCTGCTCAAGCAGGGATTGTTTTCCATAAAGCGCGCCGATACCGGTTGGGGCATAGAGCTTGTGGCCGGAAAACAGGTAGAAGTCGGCGCCCAGAGTCTGTACGTCTACCTTCTCGTGAACAATACCCTGCGCGCCATCGACCACCACGATTGCGCCTTTGGCGTGTGCTTTCTCAATAATGGTTTCGATTGGCTGGCGGTAACCGGTCACATTGGTGATATGGGCGACTGCAACCAGCGCGGTTTTGTCACTTAGCAGGGCCTCAAAGGTATCCATGTCCAGTTCCCCGGTGGGGGTCATGGGGATCTTCACTACCTTAGCGCCGGTCTGACCCGCCACCATCTGCCATGGCACGATGTTGGCGTGGTGTTCCATTTCACCCACCAGGATCTCATCACCGGGTTTAAGTGTGCTGCGTGCCCAGGTCTGGGCGACCAGGTTTACTGCTTCTGTAGCGCCGCGGGTCCAGATTATCTCCTTGCTGCTGGCGGCATTCAGAAAGCTGCGTACGGTTTCCCGGGCGTCTTCAAATGCGCTGGTGGCTTTGGCTGTCAGGCTGTGACTGCCGCGGTGAACGTTGGCGTTCTGGCTGGCGTAATACTGTTGCAGCGTATCGAGCACCACCTGAGGTTTTTGGGTGGTGGCAGCGCTGTCGAGATAGACCAGGTCACTGCCGGTGATCGACGGAAACTGAGAGCGGACGTTTTGCATCTTACTGGCCCAGATCGTGATAGTTAAGGTTAGGCAGGGTCACCATCGGCTCGGCAATGCTCCATGCATGCGCTTTGCCTGACAGGCGGATCACCACTTCCATGGCAAACTCCAGTGCACTGCCCGGCCCCTGACTGGTAATCAGGTTATGGTTTACGTCCATAAACACGCGCTTGACCCGGTACTTGTCCGCCGGAATACGCTCTGCGAACGCCGGGTGGCAGGTCATCAGGGCATCGGTATAGAGACCGTTTTCCTGAAGGACGACTGCAGGGGCGGCGCAGATAGCGCCCAGCAGGCGGCCGTCATACATGTGCTGGCGGATCATCTCTGTCAGCAGAATGCTGTTACGGAAGGCTTCGCTGCCACCCACACCGCCAGGCAGTAAAATGGCATCAAACTCATCATCAGCCACATCCACCAGGCGACAGTCTGCGGTAAGGGTGACGCCACGGGAGGCTTTCATGGTCAGGCTGCCGTCTGACTCGGCGCTGGCGACCACGACTTCATAACCGGCACGCACCATAATATCGATGATGGTAACCGCTTCCATTTCCTCGCTGCCGGCAGCGATGGGGATAAGAATTTTATGGCTCATAGGGTCAGCTCCGGGTCTGTTCAATTTGTTTTACTTCATCAACCATCTGCTGGTTGGCGGGTACAGGCAGTGCGTGCCTGCGGGCGCACTTTACAACGTAGCCGTTAATAAAGTCTATCTCAGTTGGCCTGTTATGGGCGATATCCTGATTCATGGATGACAGGTTGGCCGCAGTGGCAGTGATTACCTGATTCACCAGCGCGAGCATTTCTTTGTTGTTGGCGCTCATGCCTTCGGCGTTCATTACCTGACAGGTTTCTTCAACCAGTTTTTTTACTGCCGGATGGTACTGCTCCAGGGCCAGATCGCCATTTGGGCACTGATGAATCGCGGTCAGCGGGTTAATAGCGCAGTTGATCACCAGCTTTTGCCACAGGGCCTGGTTTATATCCGGGTTCCAGATGGCCTGATCAAGGGCGTGGTTAAACACGTCCGCCAGAAAATCGCAGCGCTTTCCGGCTTCATTCCAGCCGCCAAGCTGAGTTGTGCCATTTCCAGTGTGTCTGACTTTATCTGATGCAGTTTTCAGCGCAGCCTGGGTGGTGGTCGCCAGTACTACCGGAAAGTCACCCAACTGGTTCGCCAGTGTGTCCACTGCGCCCATGCCGTTGTGCATCAGGACGATAATCGTTTCCGGGGCAAGCTCAGGCAGCAGGGGTAACAGGGCCTGCTCCACCTGCCAGGCTTTTACCGTTACCAGCAGCAGGTCGCATTCATTTAGCTGCTCTTTCTGATTGACCGGAAACTCCAGGGCTTTGTCGTCATCAAGCTGAAGTTCAGCTTTGTCAGCCGTGCGGCGCTGCCACAGCATCACATTATGCCCGGCCAGGGCCAGTTTAACTGCCCACAGCGAGCCAATGGCACCGGGGCCTAATACGGTAATATTCAATCTGTTATCCGGACTGGAAATGATGGGGCAAAGGATAGCGGGGAGGGGGCGTTAAGCCAAGTCGCAGGTATAAAAAATGGCGCTCCGGGAGCGCCATTTTCAGTATCTGTAAGTTCTGAAATCAGAACTTGTAGTTGATACGGTAGATAACCAGGTCGTTGTAGTCTTTGATACCCAGTTTGTTGTGGGTAAAGCGGTACAGTACGCCGGTAGACCAGTCTTTGTGGAAGTTCCACATTGCATTCAGGCTGCCGTTCAGACCTTGCTTGCCGCCCTGAAGTTCTGCGTATTCGTCGCTGCGACCAAATTCATACTCACCCCAGGTAGAGAACGTGAAGCTTTGACCAGCGATATCTGTGTTGTAGAAACCAACCCAACCAGCCATGCCGCCGTTTGCGCCATTTACTGCAGATACAGACTTGTCTTTGTTGGTCTTAGACGTGTTTACCTGATGAACACCGATAAATGGAGTAAAGCCCCAACCATCACCGCTCAGGCCAGTGTAACCAAAACCAACAACACGGTTCTGCTCGTGGAAAGCAAAAGCGTCACCATCAGTGTTGTAAACCTGTGCGTACAGAGATGCACCAGTGTCGCCCAGATTGTAGTGGATAGAACCTTTCAGTGATGCACCGCGGTTATCCTGAGCTTTGTCTACGCCTTCGTAGTCGTAGAAGCCGTACATCTGACCCCAGTCAAATACAGCGCCGCCTTCGATACCCAGTACAGCTTTGTTACGGTAGCCGTGGTCATTTTCGATGCCGTTATCCCATGCCTGGTGATCCAGGTACATGCCACCGAAACCAAACAGGTATTCTGCTTGTGCTGGGACAGCTGCAGCAGCAGCAACCAGGCTTAGAGCTAAAATTGATTTACGCATAAGATGTCTACTCTTTCAAAAAATGAATGTATCAGCCGTCGATCCATCGTCACTGCTATCCTTTGCTGGCTATTTTATCGACCGGAATCAAAATTGGAAGTCGTAGCATTGCAAAAAGGCAAACGGTTACGTGACGTAGATCTCATATTTATTTAATTTATGGAACTTTGTCGAACAGCTGCAATAGTAGACGGGATCTGGCGCTTCACAAGTCGGTTTATAAAAAACAATCGTTTTCGGTCTTGTTTTCACCAATATCAGTAAAAACTGAAATGCAACAGGTTGAGCTGGTGGTTTGATATGAAAAAGCCGACCTATTCAGGTCGGCTATGTGTTGTTTTGAAAAGAGAAATGTCAGTTAACCGCGTCTGCTTGCTGTTCTTTCTCTTCTTCCTGGTGACGCTGGTGGGCTTTGTCCAGCAACTCGGTAAAGTAGTGACGAAGAGACCAGAGCATCAGCAAACTTGGGATCACCATCACAGCGGTCAGGATAAAGAACAGCGACCAGTCGTTGAGGTAGTCCGCCAGTTCACCACTGAACGAGGCCAGGGTGGTACGGCCAAAGTTACCCAGCGAGGCCAGAAGCGCATACTGGGTTGCCGAGAAGGCCTGGCCTGTCAGTACCGTCAGGAAGGAGACAAAGGCCACGGTTGAGAACGCAGAGGTGAAGTTATCCACGATAAGGGTTGCCAGGAACAGGGGCTCACTTGGGCCCACCTGGGCTATCCAGGAGAACATCAGATTACTGCTCGCCATCGCGATACCACCGATCATCAGACCGCGAACGATACCAAAGCGGACATTGAACATACTGCCAACAAGGGTAAAGAAGATGGTGATCCCCCAGCCCAGCAGCTTCGAGTAATAGCCAATTTGTTCGTTAGAGAAGCCCACTTCCTTGTAGAAGGTAATCGACATCCGGCCAAGGAAAGCTTCACCGATCTTAAACAGGAACACAAACAGCAGCAGGGTCAGGGCAACGCGTACGCCATTGCGCTTGAAGAAGTCGAGGAAAGGCTCCACTACAGTAACGGTCAGCCAGGCGACAACGCGTGAACCGGTGACTTCTGCGTGACGTTGTTCTGCCAGATGCTGCAGGCGGTCACGGGCAGTAACCGGCTCACCCACCAGCAGGGTGAACAGCATCAGAACGCCGACAATTGCCGCCATCCCGTAATACACCCCGTTCCAGCCGATGCTGTCTGCGTTGATAAACGCCAGATAGCCAGGCAGAGAGTAACCGGTCCACCAGCCGATCACGGCCATGGCTGAAGCCTGAGGCAGTTTGCTGGATTCTGATTTAGGGAAAGTATCGATACGGTAGGCATCAATGGCGATGTCCTGGGTCGCGGACGCGATGGCAATGCCCAGCGCCAGCATAGAGGTGAACATCAGGTTGTTGGCCGGGTTCACACCGGCAATGGCCAGGGTACAGATCAGGACTACAAACTGACATAGCAGAACCCAGCTGCGGCGCTGACCGAGAAAGCGGTGCAGTAGTGGCAGTTTTACCCGGTCTACCAGTGGTGCCCAGAGAAAGTTGATAGCATAAACGGCGAACACTGAGCCAAAGTAGCCGATAGCGGCACGGGTTAAACCGGCGTCTTTCAGCCAGCCGGACATATTGGAGCCAATCAGAACCCAGGGAAAACCACTGGAACAACCCAGCATGAAGACCCAGAGAAGACGTTTATCAAGATAGCTGCGGAAAGTTTCAGCCCAGGACGTTTGAGATGTCATGGCACGCTCCTTGTTGCGCAAAAGAAAGCTGGCCAGAACGGCCAGCTGAGCAGATTATTGTTGCAGGGTGACCTTGTTGATCACGATTGGAGTTACGGGTACGTCCCGCATCCCTTTTCTGACAGTTGTTGGCTTTTCTGCCATGGCCTGCACGACCTCAAAACCACTGGTGACTTTGCCAAACACGGCATAACCGTGGTTACCAATGGCGTAGTTAAGAAAGCCGTTGTCTTTATAGTTGATAAAGAACTGACGGGTCGCTGAATGCGGGTCGCCGGTGCGGGCCATGGCGATGGTCGCGGTGTCGTTGTCCAGACCATTATCCGCTTCATTGCGAATTGGGGCATAGGTTGGCAGGCGCTGCATGCTTTCAGTAAAACCACCGCCCTGAGCCATAAAGCCCGGGATCACGCGGTGGAAAATACTGCCGTCATAGCTGCCGTCTTTAACGTAGCGAACGAAGTTCTCAACGGTTACCGGTGCTTTCTCTTCGTTCAGCTCAACGGTAAAACTGCCAAGGCTGGTTTCAAATACCACAGACTGAGCCAGCGCCGGAACGCTGGCTGCGAGCAGGGTTGCCAGGAGAAGGCCGCGCATCAGAAGCGCTCCTTCATGTATGCCAGCAGCTCCTGGTCGTTGGCGATTTCAGCCAGTACCAGGTTGATCACATCGTTCAGCACTTCTGCGATTTCCTCGTCTGAAGCCGCCATAGAGCCGGTTTTCTTCGCGGTACCAGTGTAGGTTTTCACGAACTTGCCTTTTGGCGTTTCAGCGGTCAGTTTCAGAACGACTTCACCGTCCATTTCGTAGTCCATCAGGGTGTTGGATACGTTCACCAGCGCCTGTTCGATGTCGACGGTCAGGGTATTGTTGCTGCTGACCATCATCTGGAAGCCCTGAGAAATCAGCTGCTCGTAAAGTGCGGTTTCAATAGCCACACGCATGTTCTGACGGGCGTGGATTGGCTGAGTGCTCTTGCGTCCGCTTTGAACCAGGGCGACGTACTGAGCGGTACGTGAGTCATTACTGCTCAGTTTAAAAGTGATGCCATCGACCAGCTTGGTGCTGGACAGGGCAGGTTGAGGGTTGACGTCGATCTGTTGTTCTTTTTGTGGAGAAACACAGGCTGCCAGCATAAAAATCGATGCAGCTAAAATCAGTTTTCTCATTGGATTTCTTCCTTTGGTTGTCTCATCCGGTGCGCAGCGCGCTTTAAGATTTAGTAGCTTGTAAAATAACAAATTTCTTATTCGACGCAATGATCTTCACATTGGTTTTACCAAATAAGCGCTTCAATTTCATATCGTAGCCCAGGTGGCGGTTGCCAATAACAATTAACTTGCCGCCGGTTTCCAGAACATGCTTTGCATCACAGAACATCTGCCACGCGATGTGGTCGGTGATGGCCAGTTGCTGATGAAACGGTGGGTTACACAGCACAAGGTCTGCACTGGCTGCTTCAAAGCCATCCAGACAGTTGTTGGCAACGGTTTGATGTTCCGCAGCATGCTCCAGATTGGCTTCCATGTTCATGGCGGCTGAGGCCACGGCCATAAAGCTTTCATCCACACTGGTGATGCGGGCCTGTGGGTTAAGCCGGGCTGCTTTGACCGACAGGACACCATTACCGCAGCCGAGATCAACAATGTGCTTCAGCTCCGGATCCTGCGGGATATGCTCCAGCATAAAGCGGGCGCCAAGGTCGAGGCTTTCACCGGAATAGACATTGGCCAGGTTCTTAAGTTCTATGGAATGTCCTTCCACCTGCCATTCAGTCACAGGACTAACCGGGTTGACTGGCTGGCAGTCCGGCCCGGCAAACACCAGCCGGTGCTTTTTCCATGCCAGAGATGTGGTGGTGGTGCCAAGGTGCTTTTCAAACAGCTTCAGGGTCGAGGTATGGATTTCTTTGGCTTTGTTTACGCCAATCACCGGGCAGCCTTCAGGCAGGAACTGGCGCAGCTGGCTGAGCTGCCAGCTCAGGTAGCGGTTGCTCTTTGGCAACTGCATCAGCACCAGGTCAATACCGGCCGGGATCTCATCGGTTGAGCGCAGGAAGGTGACGTCATTACAGTCGTTTTCCTGCAGGTTTTGCTTCGCTGCCTGCTGAGCAATAAAGGAGTCGCTCATGCTGGTGACGTTAAAGCGTTCAGAGAACCAGCAGGCGAGGGTGCCAAAGTGGTCGTTAAGCAACAGGATATGCTGGCCTTCTGTCAGGGAAAGCTGCTCTTCTGCATGTTGGATCAGGTACTCATCGCCGGCACTCCAGGCCTGGAGGGTTTCATTGGCACGTTTTGGGTAGCGGTGCAGGTTCAGGGATCGCTCAAACAGCGTCAGGCTGGTGTTCATGATTTTGGTCAGGTGATGAAACTATGTGGGTATTGTCTCAAATGCACTTTGAACAGGGAACTAAAAACTTTGGTGGAGTGTCGTTACAGAGGGCGTTAAAATGCAACCAAAAGCACAACCAAGAGTGTGCAAAGTCAGCAGATACTGTTTCGCCCTCAATATATTGTGGGCGGAACCCGGATTAACCTAAAGGAAGCAACATGATTCAGGCTGTGATTGAAACCAGACTGCACCAGGCTTTTGAGCCGCAGCACCTTGATGTGATCAATGAAAGCTACATGCATAACGTACCGCCTGGCTCCGAGAGCCATTTTAAGGTCGTCATCGTAAGTGAATCTTTCACGTCTCAGCGCCTGATTACCCGCCACCGGGCGGTAAATCAAACCCTCAGCGATGAACTGGCTAACCATGTTCACGCTCTTTCCATCCATACTTATACGCCCGATGAATGGGACAGTGTGAGGGGCAATGCTCCTGACAGTCCTATGTGCATGGGTGGCAGCAAGCTGGTATGAGCCATTGTTTATAAATGTGCAAGTTTGAGCTTTTTATATATTTGCGTAGTGAATGGTTATGAACAGGATGAAAACATAAGAAAACCTGTTTCGGTTTATGAATGCGTGACTGTACTCTTTTTAAGTTTTTTAACAACTGTGCGACAGTTCAAAGTATTTGTATTTGACCAGTCATTCTTTAACCAACATTCATCAAATATCCGTTTTAACGGGTGTTGTGTCATGGCAATCAATCGCTAAATGATGCTAGACTAACGCACCTGATTACCCCGGAAACCATGTTATGTGAAGGGGTATTTAAGGGATTGTTGCGATTTTGGCCAGGGTGTCGGCCGGAACCGGACACTAGAGCCCGTTGTGATTTTTCACTCAATTGTCGTGTTTCAAACAGGCATAACAACTGGGGAACGGGCGCAATGTCGTGTCTGTAGTTTACGCAAATAAAAAAGAATCTTTTTCCCGATAAAATAGTGCAAGTGCGTATGATTACAATAAAGAAGGGTATGGATCTTCCGATTGCCGGCAGACCCTCCCAGGTGATTAGTGATGGCAAAGCCATCAGCAAAGTCGCCTTGCTTGGCGAAGAGTACGTGGGCATGCGTCCAACAATGCATATCCGCGTGGGTGATGAAGTGAAGAAAGGTCAGGTCCTTTTTGTGGACAAAAAGAACCCTGGCGTGAAATTCACTGCACCAGCAAGTGGTAAAGTTATCGAAGTAAACCGTGGCGCGAAGCGTGTCCTTCAGTCTGTAGTGATTGAAGTGGCGGGCAACGAGCAGGTAACTTTCGAAAGCTTCACTGCAGATCAACTGGCAAACCTTGATCGCGAAGTGATCAAAACTCAGCTGATTGATTCTGGTATGTGGACCGCTCTGCGAACTCGTCCGTTCAGCAAGGTACCTTCCATCGAGTCTTCAACTCAGGCCATTTTTGTTACCGCGACAGATACCAATCCGCTCGCTGCCGATCCGGAAGTGGTGATCAATGAGCAGTCAGAAGCGTTTGTCGCTGGTCTTGACCTGCTGTCAAAGCTGACAGACGGTAAAGTCCTGGTTTGTAAGAATGGGCACAGTCTGCCCCGCTCAACTCAATCTAACGTCGAAGAACATGTGTTTGACGGCCCGCATCCAGCAGGTCTTGTCGGCACACACATGCACTTCCTGTATCCGGTAGACCAGGAGCACGTAGCCTGGAGCATTAACTACCAGGACGTGATTGCATTTGGTCAGCTGTTCCTGACTGGTGAGCTGTACACCGACCGCGTGATTTCTCTGGCGGGTCCGGTGGTTAACAACCCACGTCTTATCCGCACCTCTATCGGTGCCTGCATTACTGAGCTGGCTGACAGCGAACTGATGCCGGGTGACGTGCGTATCATCTCTGGTTCGGTACTGTGTGGTACCAACGCCAATGGTCCTCACGCTTACCTTGGCCGCTACCACACTCAGGTGTCTGCCCTGCGCGAAGGTTACGAGAAAGAGCTGTTTGGCTGGGCGATGCCTGGTAAGAACAAGTTCTCGGTAACCCGTTCGTTCCTGAGCCACCTGTTCCCGGGTCAGCTGTTTAACATGACGACAACTACCAACGGTAGTGACCGCGCCATGGTACCAATTGGTAACTATGAGAAAGTAATGCCGCTTGATATGGAGCCGACTCTGCTGCTTCGTGATCTGTGTGCCGGTGATACTGACAGCGCGCAAACGCTGGGTGCACTGGAGCTGGATGAAGAAGATCTGGCGCTGTGCTCTTTCGTATGTCCGGGCAAGTATGACTTCGGCGAAATGCTTCGCGAATGTCTGGATACCATCGAGAAGGAAGGGTAAGTCATGGGCTTGAAAAAGTTTCTTGAAGATATCGAGCATCATTTTGAGCCAGGTGCCAAATATGAGAAGTGGTTTGCCCTTTACGAAGCAACTGCGACTCTGTTCTATACGCCTGGTACTGTAACCAAGCAAAAGCTGCACGTTCGTGACAGTGTTGACCTGAAACGTATCATGATCATGGTATGGTTCGCGGTGTTCCCGGCAATGTTCTGGGGTATGTACAACGCGGGTCATCAGGCGATTGTTGCGCTTAACCACATGTACTCAGGTGCTGAGCTGGCTGGCGTTATCGCCGGCAACTGGCACTACTGGCTGACTGAGCTGGTCGGCGGTACGCTGGGCGCTGATGCGGGCTGGGGCAGCAAAATGCTGCTGGGTGCGAGCTACTTCCTGCCAATCTACGCGACTGTGTTCCTTGTAGGTGGTTTCTGGGAAGTGCTGTTCTGTATGGTGCGCAAGCACGAAGTGAACGAAGGCTTCTTTGTTACTTCTATCCTGTTCGCGCTGATTGTTCCGCCAACGCTTCCTCTGTGGCAGGCAGCCCTGGGTATTACCTTCGGTGTTGTTGTTGCGAAAGAGATCTTCGGTGGTACCGGCCGTAACTTCCTGAACCCTGCTCTGGCAGGCCGTGCATTCCTGTTCTTCGCTTACCCGGCGCAAATCTCCGGTGACGTGGTATGGACAGCGGCTGACGGTTTCTCTGGTGCAACTGCACTGAGCCAGTGGGCACAGGGCGGCGCAGGCGCTCTGATCAACAACGTGACCGGTGAAACCATCACCTGGATGGACGCCTTTATCGGTAACATCCCGGGTTCAATTGGTGAAGTTTCTACTCTGGCGCTGATGATCGGTGCAGCAGTGATCGTTTACATGGGCATCGCATCCTGGCGCATTATCGCCGGTGTAATGATCGGTATGATCGCGACCTCGTTCCTGTTTAACGTGATCGGTTCTGACACTAACCAAATGTTCAACATGGCCTGGCACTGGCACCTGGTTCTGGGTGGTTTTGCATTCGGTATGTTCTTTATGGCGACAGATCCGGTATCGGCGTCCTTTACTGACAAAGGTAAGTGGGCATACGGTATTTTGATCGGTGCAATGTGTGTGATGATTCGTGTGGCTAACCCGGCTTACCCTGAAGGTATGATGCTGGCTATCCTGTTCGCGAACCTGTTTGCACCTCTGTTTGACCACATCGTGGTTGAGAAGAACATCAAGCGGAGAAAAGCGCGCTATGGCAAGTAATAACGATAGTATTAAAAAGACGCTGACTGTCGTTATCTCATTGAGCCTGGTGTGCTCAATCGTGGTATCGACCGCGGCGGTATTCCTGAAAGACATGCAGGTTGCGAATGCGATTCTGGACAAGCAGTCCAAGATCGTTGAAGTAGCCGGTTTCGAAGCGGACAGCGATAAAGAAGTGAAAGAGCTTTACGCTGCGAAAATCGAACCGCGTCTGGTGGACTTTGCGACCGGTAACTTTGTTGAAGGTGATGCGGCTGATTACGACCAGCGCGCAGCAGCCAAAGACAAGAACCTGTCTGTAAAACTGACTGCTGATGATGACAAAGCGAAGATCCTTCGCCGTGCCAATCAGGGTGTGGTTTACCTGGTGAAAGACGACAACGGTAACACTGACAAGATCATTCTGCCGGTTCACGGTAACGGTCTGTGGTCTATGATGTATGCGTTCGTTGCGGTTGAAACCGACGGTAACACTGTGTCTGGTCTGGTTTACTACCAGCAGGGTGAAACCCCTGGACTGGGTGGTGAAATCGAGAACCCGGCGTGGCGTGCTCAGTTTGTTGGCAAGAAACTGTTCGATGAGCAGCACAAGCCAGCGATCAAGATCGTGAAAGGCGGTGCGCCTGAAGGTTCTGAGCACGGTGTTGACGGCCTGTCTGGCGCAACACTGACTGCAAACGGCGTTCAGCACACATTCGATTTCTGGCTGGGCGACATGGGCTTTGGTCCATTCCTGGCTAAAGTACGCGACGGAGGCCTGAACTGATGTCAAATACACAAGACATGAAAAAGCACCTGCTTGAACCGATCGTGGATAACAACCCGATCGCGCTGCAGGTACTGGGTGTGTGTTCTGCTCTGGCAGTAACAACCAAGCTGGAAACGGCGTTTGTTATGACACTGGCGGTAATCTTTGTAACCGCTCTGTCTAACCTGTTTGTTTCCCTGATCCGTCACCACATTCCAAACAGCGTGCGTATCATCGTTCAGATGGCGATCATCGCATCTCTGGTAATCGTGGTTGACCAGGTTCTGAAAGCATTCCTGTACGACATCTCCAAACAGCTGTCGGTATTTGTTGGTCTGATCATTACCAACTGTATCGTAATGGGCCGCGCAGAAGCGTACGCGATGAAATCAGCTCCTCTGCCATCGTTTATTGATGGTGTGGGCAACGGTCTGGGTTACGGCTTCGTGCTGATCACCGTTGGTTTCTTCCGTGAGCTGTTTGGCTCGGGCAAACTGTTTGGTATGGAAGTGCTGCCACTGGTAAGCAACGGTGGCTGGTACCAGCCAAACGGTATGATGCTGTTGGCACCTTCTGCCTTCTTCCTGATTGGTTTCATGATCTGGATTATCCGGACCATCAGACCTGAACAAGTAGAAGCGAAGGAGTAAGGTCGTTATGGAACATTATATTAGCTTATTGGTGAAATCGATTTTCATCGAAAACCTGGCGCTTTCTTTCTTCCTGGGTATGTGTACCTTCCTGGCGGTGTCCAAGAAAGTTAAGACCTCTTTTGGTCTGGGCGTTGCGGTTATCGTGGTACTGACTATTGCAGTACCGGTGAACAACCTGCTGTACAACCTGGTACTGAAAGACAGTGCGCTGGTTGAAGGTGTTGACCTGAGTTTCCTTAACTTCATCACCTTTATCGGCGTTATCGCGGCGCTGGTACAGATCCTGGAAATGGTTCTGGACCGCTTCTTCCCGCCGCTGTACAACGCACTGGGTATCTTCCTGCCTCTGATCACGGTTAACTGTGCGATCTTTGGTGGTGTATCTTTCATGGTGCAGCGTGACTACAACTTTGCTGAGTCTGTGGTTTACGGCTTCGGTTCAGGTGTGGGCTGGATGCTGGCTATCGTTGCCCTTGCGGGTATTCGTGAGAAGATGAAGTATTCGGACGTGCCTCCGGGTCTGCGTGGTCTGGGTATCACCTTTATCACCACGGGTCTGATGGCGCTGGGCTTTATGTCCTTCTCCGGTGTGCAACTGTAAGGTATAAGGAATAGTCAATGGACATTATTCTGGGTGTAGTGATGTTTACACTGATTGTTCTGGCTCTGGTGCTGGTGATTCTGTTCGCCAAATCCAAGCTGGTACCGTCTGGTGACATCACCATTTCTGTAAACGGCGACCCTGAGAAGGCAATCGTCACCCAGCCTGGCGGTAAACTGCTTGGCGCCCTGGCTGGTTCTGGTATCTTCGTTTCTTCTGCCTGTGGTGGTGGTGGTTCATGTGGTCAGTGCCGCGTGAAAGTAAAAGCGGGCGGTGGTGATATTCTGCCGACTGAGCTTGACCACGTAACCAAAGGTGAAGCCCGTGAAGGTGAGCGTCTGGCGTGTCAGGTTGCAGTGAAAACCGACATGGAGATCGAACTTCCTGAAGAGATCTTCGGTGTTAAGAAGTGGGAATGTGAAGTTCTTTCTAACGACAACGAAGCAACCTTCATCAAAGAGCTGGTGCTTAAGATCCCTGAGGGTGAAGAAGTTCCGTTCCGCGCGGGTGGTTATATTCAGATTGAAGCTGAACCGCATCACATCAAATACGCTGACTTCGATATTCCTGACGAGTATCGTGAGGACTGGGACAAGTTTGACCTGTTCCGTTACGAGTCAATCGTAAATGAGCCTTCGATCCGTGCTTACTCAATGGCTTCATACCCTGAAGAGAAAGGCCTGATCAAGCTGAACGTGCGTATCGCGACTCCGCCGCCGAACAAGCCGGATGCGCCTCCGGGCGTAATGTCATCTTACATCTGGTCTCTGAAAGCAGGTGATAAGTGTACGATCTCTGGTCCGTTTGGTGAGTTCTTCGCGAAAGACACTGACGCTGAAATGGTCTTCATCGGTGGTGGTGCAGGTATGGCGCCAATGCGCTCACATATCTTCGACCAGCTGCTGCGTCTGAAGTCTAAGCGTAAGATGTCTTACTGGTACGGTGCCCGCTCGAAGCGTGAAATGTTCTACGTAGAAGATTTCGATAAGCTGCAGGCGGAAAACGACAACTTTGTATGGCACTGTGCGCTTTCTGATCCGCTTCCGGAAGATAACTGGGATGGCTACACCGGCTTCATCCACAACGTTATCTACGAGAACTATCTGAAAGATCACGAAGCACCTGAAGACTGTGAATACTACATGTGTGGTCCACCTATGATGAACGCGGCTGTTATCGGCATGCTGAAAGATCTGGGTGTAGAAGACGAAAACATCCTGCTGGATGACTTCGGCGGCTAACACAGCGTAAGTAGTTGAATCTATGGCTGGCTCTTCGGAGTCAGCCATTTGTTTTTAGTAGGAATGAGAATGGGGATTCTGGGGCGCTTCGCTTACAGGTCCTGGGTTTATGGGCGATCTTGCTGAAGCTGCCACGAAAATTGACAGCTCTGACTTTATGGTAAGACTGGTATAGTTCAGCCTGCTTGCAGTACCCAGTACCCAGTACCCAGTACCCAGTACCCATCCTCATTCCTATTTTATCTATTAATAATCAACAGGAGTTAAACAAGTGAAAAAGTGGCTTGTTGTATTCGCTTCTCTTTTTGCCCTTGCGGCTTGCAGCCAGGCGCCTGAGCAGGTGCATTTTTCCGGTCCGACCATGGGGACCAGCTACAACGTTAAATATTTGCCGGGCGAGGGTACGCCGTCGTCTCAGGACCTGCAGGCGGGCGTGGATAAGCTGCTGGAGCAGGTTAACGACCAGATGTCGACTTATCGCAAGACTTCGGAGCTGAGCCGTTTTAATCAGTTCCGTGGCGATGCCCCTTTTGAGGTATCAAAAGAGACTGCGGTAGTGGTTAAAGAAGCGATTCGCCTCAATCACCTGACCCAGGGCGCGCTGGATGTGACCGTTGGCCCGCTGGTTAACCTGTGGGGATTTGGCCCGGAAGCCCGCCCGGACGTGGTGCCAACCGATGAAGAACTGGCAGCGCGTAAAGCGATGACAGGTATTACTCACCTGAGCGTTGAGGGTAACACCCTGAGTAAAACCCTGCCGGAGCTGTATGTTGACCTGTCTACTATCGCCAAAGGCTGGGGTGTGGATGTAGTCGCGGATTACCTGGAGTCTCAGGGTGTTGAAGACTACATGGTTGAAGTCGGTGGTGAAATCCGCCTGAAAGGGGTCAACGGCAAACAGGTTCCATGGCGTATCGCGATTGAAAAGCCGAACGTTGAAGAGCGGGCTATTCAGGAGATCATCGAGCCGGGCGAGATGGCGATTGCCACTTCGGGCGATTACCGTAACTACTTCGAGCAGGATGGTGTACGTTACTCTCACATCATCAACCCGCAGACCGGTAAGCCTATTAATCACAAAGTGGTTTCGGTTACTGTACTGCACCCGTCGTGTATGACTGCAGATGGCCTGGCTACTGGTATCATGGTCATGGGTGATGAGCAGGGCCTTAAAATGGCCAATGAGAACCAAATCGCGGCTATGATTATTGTTAAGACTCAGGATGGCTTTAAAGAGCTGTACTCTGAGGCGTTTAAACCCTTTATGAAGAAGTAAGGACCAGGCATGACGACGTTTTTAGTCACTTTCGGGGTATTTCTGGCCGTGATTCTGGCAATGGCTGTGGGTTATATCTTCCAGAAAAAAGTGGTCAAAGGCAGCTGTGGTGGCCTTGGGGCGGTGGGGATCGAAAAGGTCTGCAACTGTCCTGAACCGTGTGATGCACGTAAAAGGCGTGAAGCCCGTGCTGCCCGTCAGGCGAAGTGGAAAAAGGATCAGATTATCTGATCCCTGAGTGATGAAACCGGGTGGCAGGCTTTTGGCTACCCGGTAACTAAACGGTTTCTGCCGTTCTGTTTAGCCTGATAGAGCCGCTCATCGGCTATCTGAATTTGCCGGTTCAGTTCATCTTCACATGAGCCGCAAACTGCCCCCACGCTGACGGTGACCCGGACTTCTTCTCCGTCATATTTCATTGTCAGTTTTTCAACATCCTGCCTGAGCTGTTCAAGCCCCCCTATAAAGCGGCCATAGTTACCATTGTTCTGAACATAAAATTCTTCGCCACCAAAGCGGGCTACCAGGTCGTTTTCGAAATGCTGACGAAGCTGATTGGCGACTTCAACGATCACCGCATCACCAAACTCATGCCCCCAGGTATCATTAACCCGTTTAAAGAAGTCGATGTCGATCATGGCGACGTTGCGCTGCAGGATATCCTCGGTTTCATTGAACTCAAAGATATAGCGCCGGTTCCACAGGCTGGTCAGCGGATCCTGATTGGCGAGGCGGTAGAGCTCATCGGTGGCATCTTTCATATCCAGAATATGCTGGACCCGACAGTAGAACTCTTCCTGGTTAAAAGGCTTGTAGAGAAAATCGTTGGCCCCGGCTTTGAGAAACCGGGCGGTCAGGGTCCGGTTGCTGTTACCGGAAAGTCCCAGGATCGCGAGGTGGTTGCGGTCATGATGCTGACGTATCTCGCGGGTGAGGGTAATACCATCTTTCTCGGGCATGTCGTGATCGGTGATTACCAGTGAAATATCCGGATTTTCGGAGAGGAGCCGAAGCGCCTCCTTTCCATCGCTGGCCAGCAGGGTTTTAATATATTGATGTTCGAGAAGAAACTGAACGTGTTTGCGCACCATGGATGAATCATCGACTACCAGGGCTTTGTGAATGTCATTGTTCGCCAGGCGTTTGAGCAGCGGCAGCAGGTAGGAGACAGAGGCTGTACTGTCTTTGGTGATGTAATCGAGCACGCCTTTAGCGATAACGCTTTCCCGTATCACATCGCTGAACTGACCGGTCAGCACGATAGCTCTCAGGCCTTCTCCCAGAACAAGGTCAATAATCTCGCCGTTTTCTGCATCGGGCAGGCAGTAGTCTAGTACGGCGCACATGAAGTCCGTAGTCTCAGTCAGTATGGTTTGTGCGTCGGCGTAACAGGCAGCCAGGGTGACCTCAAATCCGGCATGTGAAAGCTGCATGTTGAGCAGGTTTCGGTAGGTCCGGCTGTCTTCTACCACCAAAATTCGTTTTGGCAAAATAACCTCAGTCTTTCTGCTTTTGTAATCTTTTGATTAGTGACAGTTATAAGTTTAAGCAGGGATCCTGGATCTGTCATTGTTCATGCCGGGCAATTACTGCTATGATTCTGGTACTGGTCATACATACAGTTTTTGCGATGAGAAAAATCATTCATATCGATATGGACTGCTTTTACGCGGCGGTAGAAATGCGTGATAACCCCGCTTACCGTGATGTTCCGCTGGCGGTTGGAGGCAGCGAAAAGCAGCGCGGTGTGATCAGTACCTGTAACTATCAGGCGCGTAAGTTCGGTGTGCGTTCTGCCATGCCGACCGGCCAGGCGCTTAAGCTTTGCCCCTCGCTGGTAGTGATCCCCGGCCGGATGCAGGTATATAAAGACATTTCCCGCCAAATCCGGGCTATTTTTGAGCGCTATACCGACCTGATAGAGCCACTCTCCCTCGATGAGGCTTATCTGGATGTGACTGACTGCAGCCAGCATCAGGGCAGCGCGACTTATATTGCCCAGGCGATCCGTGATGAAATCTGGAATGAGCTGGGGCTGACCGCCTCTGCCGGCGTGGCACCAATTAAATTTCTCGCCAAAGTCGCTTCTGATCTGAATAAACCCAACGGCCAGTATGTGATCCCACCGGAGAAGATGCAGCAGGAGATAGATAAACTCGACCTGTCCAAAATCCCGGGAGTCGGCAAGGTCAGCCTGGAGAAACTCAATCAGGCCGGTTTCTATACCTGTCTGGATATTCGTGAGGGAGATTACCGTGAGTTGCTGAGCCGCTTTGGCCGCCTTGGTGGTTCGCTGTGGAAGCGCAGTCAGGGCATTGATGACCGGCCGGTCGTGACCGAGCGTGAGCGCAAGTCCGTCGGTGTGGAGCGCACGTTCAGCCAGAACATCAAAAGTTTTGATGAGTGCTGGCAGGTTATCGAGCAGAAGCTGTATCCCGAGCTTGACCGAAGGCTGGAACGCGCCTGCCCGCAGCGCAGTATCTGCAAGCAGGGGATTAAAATGAAGTTTGCCGATTTTCAGCTCACTACCATTGAGCATATTCAGCCGGAGCTTTCCCTGGAAGAGTTCCGGCCACTGCTGAAAAAGGTACTGGAGCGACAAAAAAGGCGTGAAATTCGCCTGCTGGGGCTGAGTGTCGCTCTGACGCCCGCCGAGCAGCTGCGTCAACTGAGTATCTTTTAGCGGGATGTCAGGGTATCCTGATGCGAAAAAGAGGTGCAGCATTGAATAAATCCCAACTTCGCCAGGCGATACTGGAGCGGCTTGAAGACGTCCGCCAGATAGCTGTGGCGGCGACCCAAACCGCGATAGACTCCGCGACCAGTGAAGAGACGGTCTCTGAGCACAAATACGATACCCTGGCGCTGGAAGCCGCTTATCTGGCTCATGGGCAGGCGCAGCGGCTGGCGGAGTGTGAGCAGGATATTTTGCTCTATCGTGAGCTGGTGCTGAGAGAGTTTGATGCTGACTCGCCGGTGGCAATGAGCGCACTGGTGGAACTGACTGATGAAAGTGAGTGCTCACAATGGTATTTCATCGGTCCGGCAGCGGGCGGGACAAAGCTGGAGTGGCAGGGCCAGAGTATCATCCTGCTGACGCCCAATGCGCCTCTGGCAATGCAGCTTATGGGTAAGCTGTGTGATGATGAAGTGACCCTTACGTTAGGTGAGCAGTCACTTACTTACTTTATTGAGCAGGTGATGTAATGATGAAAAAAGCAATATGGCTGACAACGGGCCTGCTCCTTTCGCAGGCAGCGGTAGCCGCTGGCCAGTGTCAGGTGGATGTGACCAGTGAAGTCCACCTGGATGGTCAGCAGGTCGAGGTGTATCAGAAAGGCACGCCAAAAGTACTGATTGACGCAGACAACAACGTGTTCATCAATGGCGAAAAGCTGGAGCTGGACGCGATGCAGCAACAGGCGGTGGAGTCTTATCGTGAGAAGATGAACCACTATGTACCGAAAGCCAAACAGATCGCCGATGACGGCATCGATCTGGCCAAAGAGATCGTTGATGACGTCAGCGCCAGCTTCGATAACAGCGAGGCGTTTGATAACGTTAAAGCAGCCATCGACCAGTTCTATGCCGATATGGAAGCCCGCTACTACCAGGACGGCGAGTTCGTGTTGAAAGAAGAAGCCTTCAGCGATGCCTGGAACCGCTGGCGTGAGGACTTTGACGCGGCGATGGAAACTTTCAACGCCGAGTTTTTCTCCAGTGCTTTTACCGCGCTGTCAGAGAAAATGAAAACCGAAGGCGGCATCAACCTCACCGAGCTGAAAGACAAAATGGCTGAACTGAAAGCCTCACTGGAAGCCAAAGTGAAGTCCCAGTCGGGAGAGATCAAGCAGCAGGCCGAACAGTACTGTGAAGACCTGGAAGGCGTGGCAACTGAAGAGCAGAAACTGCACGAGAAAATACCTGAGCTGAAAAACTACCGGGTGTTTACTATCTGAGTCTGATTTAAGTGAAAATAAGAGGGCCGGCATTATTGCCGGCCCTCTTTGCTTTGAGTGTTATAGCTTAGCGGTTCATCTGATCCAGCTTGTCACCCACAGGAACCGAGAAGTTGAAGCCGTCGTGCTGGTCCCAGTTGATGGACCAGGTCATGACGCCGCCAAAGTTCGGGTAGAGCTTACCCGGTACCACGGTTTCACACGATGTGCCCGATACCAGACAATCCAGCGCGTTGTGGATGTTCTGGATTGGAGCCTGACCCGAGTTCGCCGAGCTCGGGCCTGATGGCAGGCCGATGGCTACCTGGTCATCACGCAGCGGAGCAAACTGGCTGCCGTCTGCCAGAGTGAAGCCTTCTACCAGCATTTTCGCAGAAGCGACCATCATATCCACCGAGCCTTCAGGAGCTGCGCCGGTCATATACGGGTTAGGCAGGCCACCGTTGTTGTAGAGCTGAACGTGGAGCAGATCCAGCGTATCGCGCACCTGGTCGATAACCGGGATGTAAGCGCCCCAGATACCTGTGTAGGCTACCATGCCACCCTGCACATACGGGTGTTCCGGTGCCATGGTCAGGTACATATCGCCACCTGTATTGGCTTCGATTTGCTTCAGTGCACGGCCCAGACGGGCCTGGATTTGGGTGCCATGCATCAGGTTCGAACCACTTTCCAGATCCACATCCAGCCCGTCAAAGCCCCACTCTTTGATAATTGCAGTCAGGCTGCTGACAAAGTTGGCTTCATCGGTGTCTGTGTTCAGGGTAATGGTGCCTTCCGCGCCGCCAAGCGACAGCACAAACACTTTGCCTTTGGCCTGAAGGGCTGCCATATCCTGTTTGAACTGCGCAGGATCCATCGCCGGACAGCTGCTGTGCATATCACCGGAGTAGAGGTTGAAGTGCACCGTACCGTCACTGTTTGGATCGTTATCGGCAAAAGCAATATCAATCACATCCCAGCGCTCAGACATTTCTGCCAGGCGAATAGGACAGCCGGAGCCGTTGACAAAGTTGTGCCAGTAGCCGATCAGTTTGTGGTTTTTCGCCACCTGTTCGACGACCTGCAGCGCAATGCCCTGGGAGGTGGCGCTGTTGTTCTGGCTGTCGCTGGCGACAGTGGTCAGGGTGTAACTGCCGATCGCTGCCGGGGTCCATGCCGCTGAGTATGGCGCGCTGGTATCGGTGGCAACGACGTTACCGTTCACCAGGAAGTCGACCGAGGTAATGCTGCCGGTCAGGCTGGTGGCATCGGCAGAAATGTTGACTGATTTGCCAAGGCCAACGCTGCTGCCAGCAGCCGGTGCGGTGATTTGGGTCACCACAGGCTGATCGCTGACGGTGACCGCATGAGTCGCTTCTCCGGTCGCGCCTTCATTGTCGGTTGCCACTGCTTTCAGGATTACCGCGCCGGTCTGGCTGGCCAGCCATTCCACGCTGTACGGAGCCTGACTGTCGGTACCCAGGCTGGTGGCTCCGGCGAAGAACTCGACCTGAGTGACACTTCCATCGGCATCGCTGGCGTCAGCGGCAATAGTGACGGTGTTTCCGGCCAGAATGACCGAATTATCTGCCGGGCTGGTCAGGGTGACTTCCGGCGCAGCGGCGCAGGCCCCAAGGCTGGTCCAGGCGTCCGTCCAGTACTCGCCGACGCCTGGCTCATAAGCCCAGGCTGAAGATGATGAACACCAGCCCGCCACGTCACAGCGGTATTTCTGATTTTGGTTGGAAACCAGTGCACCGGCCGCGTAACTGGTGCCTGCCACATAAGGCGTTGCATCGGCACAGCCGCCTGAGCTGATTGCTGCTACTGTCAGGCTGACGCTGCCGGACTGAGTGGAGAGGTTATCGTTGTCGGTTACTTTGGCGCTGAAGCTGTGCGGGCCGGCTGTGGCCACCCAGTCATAGCTGAATGGCGCACTGGTATCGGAGGCCACCAGCTGGCTGTCGACAAAGAACTCAACCTTACTGACGCTGCCATCGCTGTCGCTGGCATCAGCGCTGAGTGTCAGGGTTTCACCTTCGGTGAGTTGTTCATTCCCGGTTGGGGAAGTCATGGTGATCACTGGCGGTACTTCTCCACCAGCGGGGGTGACGGTGATATTGGCAATAGCCTGGCTGGAAACGCCATGGTTATCTGTAGCAACGGCAATAATCTGATGTGATCCGCTTACGGTAGTCCAGTCCAGCTGGTACGGTGGGGTGGTAGTAACGCCCAGAGAAGTGGAGCCCAACAGGAACTCTACGCTGGTAACACTGCCGTCGGCATCATCGGCGAGTGCTGACAGGGTGATTACACTGCCGCTGGTCAGTTGAGCGCCTTCAGCTGGGGAGGTCAGGTTTACTTCCGGTGGCTGGTTGCCTCCGGTACAGGCGCCGAGCAGGGTCCACTCCTGCCATTGTCCAGAATAGTCTTTTGGTGCGTGGCCCTGTGACCACCAGTTGGCTTTGTAGGCATTGTTTTCCTGCTGTACCTGCGTACCCGATGAGTAGGCGGTATCCGCCTGCCATACCGGCAGACTGCTGCAGTCCGTTGCCCAGGCGGGCAATGCTGCGCACACTGCCAGTCCAAGTATTGTCCGTTGCATAGAATTTCCCTCAATTGGTTATTTCAGCCAAAGCGCGGACATCTTCCGGAGAGAGGTAAACCGGCTGCCGTGCGGGCTGTGTTATTGGTTTAGTCGTTGTTTGGGGAAAAATCATGTATAAATAGAGACTTATTTCAGTTCCTGCTCTCAGAATCACAGTTGTTTTGCATGCGTAATCCGGCTTGCATTACCTTTTCGGCTCACTTCACACCCGGGCTAATACCCAGAACCTTGTATGGTATAAGTGGTGTAATACCAGAGGTGTATTGTGAGAATTTACAAAATATCGGGAAGATATGCTTTTATAGCTTGAGTTTACCTCCGGTTTTAATTAATGTACTAGCAAACTAGTACGCGGCGATAGAAGTAACATGGCAAGCACACGCGAAAATTTTGGTTCCCGGCTCGGTTTTGTTCTGGCGGCTGCAGGCGCAGCGGTAGGGCTGGGTAACATCTGGGGTTTCCCTACTCAGGCAGCAAGTAACGGCGGTGGCGCCTTTCTGCTGGTTTACCTGGTAATGATCCTGGTGGTGGCATTCCCTATGCTGGTAGTGGAGATGGCGATTGGCCGCTACGGTCAGGCCAACCCGGTAGACAGTATGCGCTCACTGACCAGTAACCCTTTGGGTAAGAGACTCGGCGGCCTGGTTGGCTGGATTGGTCTTTCGGTACCGAGTGCGGTACTGGCTTTCTACAGCATTGTGGGCGGCTGGCTGATCTGTTTCCTGCTGGGTGCGATTACCGATATTCTGGGGCTGGATGCGGCGACCGCCTGGTTTAAAGGCTTCAGCGTGGAGCGTAACCTGTTTGGTACTCTGGTGTTTTACGTACTGACGGTACTGATTGTTCAGGGCGGCGTAAAACAGGGCATTGAGAAATGGTCGACCCGTCTGATGCCTGCACTGTTTGTTCTGTTTGGTGTGCTGTTTGTTTACATCATGGCTCAGCAGGGGGCAATGGAAGGTCTGAAACACTATCTGGTACCGGATTTTGAGAAGATCTGGGACCGCAAACTTATTCTGGCAGCGATGGGCCAGGGCTTCTTCTCCCTGACGATTGGTGGCTGTTCAATGCTGATCTATGGCTCTTACCTGAGCAAGAAAGAGAATCTGCCGAAGATGGCGATGAGCGTGACCCTGGTCGATACTGCGGTGGCGTTTATTGCTGGCCTGGTAGTGATGCCAGCGATGTTTGTCGCGATGCAAAAAGGCGTGCAGATCTATGCTCAGGATGGTTCGCTGCTGAGTTCAGACACTCTGGTGTTTACTGTGTTGCCGCTGATGTTTGACAGCCTGGGTCTGCTGGGGCAGCTGTTTGCAGTGGTGTTCTTCCTGCTGCTGACCATTGCGGCGCTGACGTCTTCTATTTCAATGCTGGAGTGTCCGGTGGCGCTGGTGAGTGAACGCTTTAATACCCGCCGCAGCCTGACCAGCTGGGTACTGGGTGGTGCGATTGCTCTGTTCAGTGTGGTTATCGTCTACAACTTCGGCGCGATGTTTGGCCTGGTGGCAAAAGTGGCAACTCAGTACCTGCAGCCGACCGCCGCGCTGATGTTCTGTCTGTTTGGTGGCTGGGTATGGAGCCGCAGTTCTAAGATGAAAGAGCTGACGGAAGGCTGCCCTGACTTTGAACAGTCACTGTTTGGCCGGGTATGGCCGCTGTATGTGAAGTTTGTCTGTCCGGTACTGGTGGCGACAGTTATCTGGGTGTCATTCGGCTAAACCGGCGTAACTTTCGTTATCTTCAGTCAAGCCTGTCCAGCCCCTGGACAGGCTTTTGTTTATACATCTCAGCATCAGCGTAAATAATCAGGCTCTGGCTGTCCTGGCCGTGGCGCGGATAGAGGGCATAACCGATACTGGCGGTGATCTGGCAACAGCCCTGATGATACTCTACCGGAATGCTGATGGTGTGCTTGATGGTATCCACCAGCACCTGAATATCCTGCTCGCGGTGAACGTCATTTAAGATCACCACAAACTCATCCCCGCCAAACCTGGCCACCACATCCGAGTGACGCAGTTTGGAAGTGATCCGGCTGGCGACGGTTTTCAGCACAATATCCCCCACGGCATGGCCAAGTGTGTCGTTGATGGCTTTAAAGCGGTTGAGGTCAACAAACAGTACAGCCAGTTGCTGATGCTCCCTCCTGGCCAGTTCGATGGAGTGGTTAAGGTGTTCTTCCATCAGGTAGCGGTTGGGCAATGTGGTCAGCTTATCGTGACCAGCGTGGTATTCGGCTTTGGCGACCGCGTTGTAGGCGTCTCCCAGGCGGCGGCCCATACGGATCACCAGCCTCGCCAGCAGCTCCATTTCGTGCATTTTGACTTCCGGCAGCCGCTGCTGGTAGTTTCCGCGGCCGATGCTTTCGACCAGGTTGCTGATGCGGGTCAGCTGCTGCTGTCCGTTGTTGCCCAGCAGGCGGGCCTGATAGTCCAGGTACCAGAAAAACAGCGCATAGAAGAGCACCAACCCGGAAACCATCAGCCAGCCAATCCGGGTCATGTGAGTCTTGATGGGCAGGTACTGCTGCTCGATTTGGGACATCGGGGCCCAGTAGAGCAGATGCCAGTTGGTTTCCGCGATTTTTGACCAGCTCAGCATATAGCTGCTCTCGAGGTGAACTTCAGTGACACCGGATTCCTGACTGAGTACGCTGGCGATCGCCTGTCGGGTGTCTTCCCGGTTGAGGATATTAAATTCATCCGGTTTGAAGTTGTCTTCTGCGATGGCATTCTGGTAGTGGTGAACGGTCAGCTCCTGCAGGTCGAGCATCTCCTCAGCGTTGCGTGGCATGGCCACGATGCTGCCGTTCTGGTTAAGGATCATTGCACTGCCTTTCAGCCCGGTATGGCTGGTCAGCAGATCCCTGACCAGTGAAGCGAGGGTAATATCGAGCCCGACCACGGCTTCGAGCTTATTGGGCTTCTGTTTTGAGTAGACCGGCGCGATGGCGGAGATCATCCAGCCTGAACCCGCCGGATCCAGGTAGGCATCAGTCCAGGTAACATCGCGTAGCGGGTTGTGCTCAAGATCTGCCAGGTAGTAGAAACTGTAGGACGGGATGTTCATTTTGGGCTGGTAGCTTTTCAGAACATTGATAAAAGGGTAGATCCGGTTATAGGAGTCCCAGGTGTTGAAGTAGACCTGGGAGATCAGCGGATTGGCCAGATAGATGGATTTCATTATCGGGTCGAGCCTGGAGGTGAGGCGGACTTTATCTTTTTCCGCTTCCCCGACGGGCACAATGCCACTGTAGAAAACCGCGCTGCCCCCTGTGTCATAGGTGGTGTAATAGGCCCCGTCACTGCTCAGGCCAAGATTATCCGGCAGTGGCGAAAGGGGGCTTTGGTGATCATTGAAAACGTATGCAGCCTGGCCTGCAAACGTACGGGTCAGCATACTGACTGCGCGCAACTGAGTTTCGACCTGTCTGGCAATCTTGCTGGTGTGCAGCTGGAGGTTCTGGTAAGAGTGGCTTTTGGCAATATCGACCGATTGCTGGTTACTCAGGGAGATGGTGGCCCAGTAGACCAGCAGAAATGAGAGTTCGATGCAGAATAGTGGTAACAGGGCCGCGCGCATGAATGCACGCCGCACGGTCTTCTGGATTGTCGGCTGCCTGGAAGGGCGCTTTGCGGAATCTGCCATACCCGTCTGCTTTATTATGTAACCTATTGAACTATTACTTAATTAAGTCTAGACGGGTTTTACTGGCTTAGAGAAACTTCACCGCATTATTCGCAACAGAATCAGCGAAACTGTCCGGCCTCCGGCAGGAACTCAAACCCGGCCTGAGCCAGCCTGGCTTCCAGTGCCGGGCGGGAAATGTCGAAAAAGCGAACCAGCTTATCCAGATCTCCGCCAAAATCATCGCGCAGTTTCATGTTGACGATGCTCATCAGCATTACAGGGTCCATGTTCTCAAAGTTCGCCAGATTCATTACTTATCCTCGAAATCGGATATCAGCAGGTTAGCGGCAGCAAAAGCGGCTTTTTCACGTGCTTCCTTTGGCAGCGATTCGTCAGCGGCAATGTCGTTAAGTGCTTTTACCGCGCAGCTGATCGCCTGAGGAACATAAGCCTGGTCGCCGCTGCCAATTTGAGCGTACAGTTCACGTACCAGATCACAACAGCCATAAACTTTCATATCGGACTTCCTTATAAATGATAACGGCTCTCAATATAGCCGTTGTGAAAGCCAAACACAAAGGCCGGGCTTGCGTTAGCGCAAACCCGGTGGTCAGGTGGTGAAATTATCGGCGATTAGCTGACCTGAGCCTCAAGCTGAGCGACGAGATCCGGCTGCAGTCCCAGCTGGCTGGCGAGCTCTTTAAGGTAAGCTTTTTCCATAAAGTTCTGTTCATCGGCCACCAGCAGGGAAGCGAGGTAAATTTCAGAAGCCTGTTGCGGGTTTTCAGCCTGACGGGCGATCTCTGCCGGGTCGAGCGGCTTTTGCAGCTCAGAGCTGACGAACTGGTTTACTTCATCTCCGGCACCAAGCTGCGCTACTGCCTGTTCAATGCGGGCCTGCTCGTCCTGGTCGATATGGCCATCGGCTTTGGCGGCAGCGATCATGGCTGTCAGGATGATCATGCTGTGCTGATCGTCGTTTGTGGCTGGTACCGGGTTTTCCGGCTGAGGCTCTGAAGGGGCTCTATTGCCGCCCTGCCAGTCGTTATAGACTTTATATGCCAGTGCACCGAGAGCCGCTGCACCACCCACGCCAAGCGCGGTTTTTCCCATTTTCTTGCCTATCTTACGGGCTTTTTTAGAGCCCATCAGCAGGCCGAGAATACCGCCTGCCGCCGCACCGGTACCTAAGGTGGCCAGCTGGCTTTTATCGATGCCCTGAGTGGTCTGGCTGATTTTCTGACTGCCTTGTTTGACGATATCTGAGCTGAGCGCCTGGTTAAGAAGCTGTTTAAGATCCATGTTCACCTCCAAAGTTTTGTATAACCATAGCAGGGTGAAGATGAATTGAAGATTAATACTGTTTTTCTGGATTTAAGGTATAAAAAAAGAGCAGCCGGAGCTGCTCTTTTCACTGTGGTGTGGCTTATGCCAGCTGAGCCTTAACGTGCTCAACGATGTCCGCCATGGCAACCGGCGTTTTCTCGCCGTTGCGACGGTTTTTGTATTCGAAGTTGCCTTCGTCCATGCTGCGGTCACCGATAACGATGGTGTGCGGAATACCCACCAGCTCGATATCAGAGAACATTACGCCCGGGCGCTCTTTACGATCGTCGAACAGTACTTCGATACCGGCTGCGCTCAGTTCCGCGTACAGTTTCTCAGCCGCTTCTTTCACGCGCTCAGACTTGTGCATGTTCATAGGAACGATAGCCACCTGGAACGGCGCAATCGCGTCAGGCCAGATGATGCCGTACTTGTCGTTGTTCTGCTCGATAGCTGCTGCAACCACGCGGGTACAGCCGATGCCGTAACAGCCCATTTCCATGATCTGGTTTTTGCCGTCAGGACCAAGAACCGATGCGTTCATTGACTTCGAGTAGTTGTTACCCAGCTGGAAGATGTGACCGACTTCGATACCGCGTTTCAGCAGGATGGTACCCTGGCCACATGGGCTTGGGTCGCCTTCAACTACGTTACGCAGGTCTTCCACTTTACCCAGCTCAGCGTCACGGCCCCAGTTGATGCCAAAGTAGTGTTTGTCATCAACGTTCGCGCCAGCGCCAAAGTCGCTCATTACCGCTACTGAGCGGTCAACGATAAATGGCAGTTCAAGACCAACCGGGCCCAGTGAGCCAGGGCCTGCACCGATAAGCGCACGAATTTCTTCTTCTGTCGCCATCTCCAGAGGAGAGGCCACTTCCGCCAGGTTCTCGGCTTTGATTTCGTTCAGCTCGTGGTCACCACGGATGATAAGACCGATGATTGGCGCTTCGATTTCGTCAGACGCTTTAACAAACAGGGTCTTAACGGTTTTCTCGATAGCGATATCGTGCTGCTCAACCAGCTCTGCGATGGTTTTCGCGTTTGGCGTATCAACCAGGGTCATTTCCTGAGTTGGTGCTGCCATTTCAACAGCCGGAGCCAGCGCTTCTGCTTTCTCGATGTTCGCTGCGTAATCAGACTCAGAAGAGAAGGCGATCAGGTCTTCACCGCTCTCAGCCAGAACGTGGAACTCGTGAGAGCCGCTGCCGCCGATAGAACCGGTGTCAGCCAGTACCGGACGGAAGTCCAGGCCCATACGGGAGAAGATGTTGCAGTACGCCTGATGCATGTCAGCGTAGGTCTCTTCCAGGCTGGCTTTGTCCAGATGGAAAGAGTAAGCATCTTTCATGATGAATTCGCGTGAACGCATTACACCAAAACGCGGACGAACTTCGTCACGGAATTTGGTCTGGATCTGGTACAGGTTCAGCGGAAGCTGCTTGTAAGACTTCACTTCGTTACGCACCATATCGGTGATCACTTCTTCGTGAGTCGGGCCCAGTACAAACGGTCGATCGTGGCGGTCTGCAATGCGCAGCAGCTCGGGACCAAATTTGTCCCAGCGGCCGGTTTCCTGCCAAAGCTCAGAGGGTTGCACCACGGGCATCAGCGTTTCAACAGCGCCTGCATTGTTCATCTCTTCGCGAACAATATTTTCGACTTTACGCAGTACACGCAGACCGGTAGGCAGCCAGGTATAAAGACCTGAAGCCAGCTTACGGATCATACCTGCACGTAGCATGAGCTGGTGGCTCACAACTTCTGCGTCGTTTGGAGTCTCCTTCAGAGTAGAAAGAAGATATTTACTGGTACGCATCTATGGTATCCGTTCATCATGGTTAAAAAGAACACTCCAACCTGTGTTGGAGATTTGAGTTAAGCGGCTAATAATATCAGTCCGGGCGCGATCTCAAAAGCGCTCAATGGCAGTAACCTGCACCTTTTGCTCATTTACCCGGAATCTGACGTTCAAATCGAACAAATTTACCGCATATTCTTTATCGTCCGGCTTGCCTTTCTTATACGCAGGGCGTGGATCCTGAGCCAGCACCTGGCAGATCACTTCGCGGATCTCATCCTGACGTGTATGACCGGAAAGACTTTGTTCTGCTTCTGAACTCAGCTCCACGGCCAGAGCTTCAGGTTCCTGCTGGGCATAGCCGCCTTTTGCATCCGGGATGGCATCGGAGTAGGGGATATAGGGTTTGATATCGACCACAGGCGTGCCGTCTACCAGGTCGGTTGAGCCCAGCTCCAGCCACACCAGGCCATTTTCAATCGTCACGCCGTGCAGTTCAACCGCTGACATGCCGATCCCATTGGGACGAAATGTGGAGCGTGAAGCAAATACCCCGATACGTTCGTTACCGCCCAGGCGCGGCGGGCGTACGGTTGGCTTCCAGCCGGCTTCCAGGTTGTGGTCAAACAGAAACAGCAGCCACAGATGGCTGAACTGCTCAATGCCCCTTACCGCTTCCGGAGCGTTGGCATCGCCGCAAAGGCGCACCCGGCAGCGGGCCGCTGGTGCCAGCCTTGGCTGACGGGGAACGGCAAATTTCTCTTTATAAGGCGATTCAATAAAGCCAACCGGCTCGATACTGTGGTTCATGTCTGCTGTCAGGGTGTGGTGATCTGTGCCGGAAAAATAGCATAAAAACCGTTGGCTTGCCTGTTCAGGTTCTGCCTGCAGCCTTGCCGGTTTTCCTCAGTCTCCCGCAGGCCTGATTGTGGATAGCGGGAGACGGGTTTTCGCCCACAGAAAATCTGAGATAAAAATGGGTAAGGCATTTCTGTTGTGAATGTATATGCTGATTAATATTTTGCTGGCAGTTTAACTATCGGTTTTTGGGGTGAATTATGGTGTAAAGTTGCACTGAAATTTACCTTTTGTAACATTTGTTACTTTCCCTGTACGGGTGGATAACGTAATCTCCTGGTGTTTTTGATAGGAATATCAAAGGAAATGCGGCGAGTTCAGTGCAATTCGCGGCAAGGAAAGGATTTAAACAAGGAGGGAATCAGGTGAGTTCATCTGCTTCACAAACACAACAGCCACCCCGCAAACCCATTTTTACCCGTTTTCTGGACGGCGTAGAGTATCTGGGTAACCTGCTGCCACATCCCATCACTCTTTTTGCCATTTTTTGTGTCGCCATACTGGTTCTGTCCGGTGTTGCCGGGTATTTCGAAGTCTCCGTGATGGATCCCCGCCCTGAAGGGGCAAAAGGGCGCGCTGCGGATGGCATGATCCACGTCGTCAGCCTGCTTAATGCCGATGGCCTGCAGCTTATCGTGACCAACCTGGTGAAAAACTTCGTTGGTTTTGCCCCTCTGGGTACCGTACTGGTTGCTATGTTGGGTGTGGCGATTGCCGAGCACTCCGGCCTGCTGTCTGCGGCCATGCGTGGTATGGTAATGGGCGCGTCCAAACGTATGGTGACCTTCACCGTCGTATTTGCCGGTATCATTTCTAACACTGCGTCTGAACTGGGTTATGTAGTACTGATCCCACTGGCTGCGATGTTGTTCCATTCGCTTGGCCGTCACCCGCTTGCTGGTCTGGCTGCGGCATTTGCCGGTGTATCCGGTGGTTACTCTGCAAACCTGCTTATCGGTACCGTTGACCCTCTGCTGTCAGGTATTACCGAAACCGCCGCGCAGATGATTGACCCGACTTATTCTGTCGGTCCTGAAGCAAACTGGTATTTCATGTTTGTTTCGACTTTCGTTATCTCGATTCTTGGCGCCTACGTTACTGAGAAAATCGTTGAGCCTAAACTGGGCAAATACAATCAGGAAGAGGCGGCGGAAGACCTGTCCAATGATTCGATGGGCAAGCTGACAGCAACTGAGAAGAAAGGCCTGAAGCTGGCCGGTCTGGCTGTACTTGTGGTGAGCGCACTGCTGGCATGGACCATTGTTCCTGCTGATGGCATTCTGCGTCACCCGGTGACCGGCGCGGTAGCGGGCTCTCCGTTCCTGAAGAGTATCGTCGCGTTTATCTTCGTGTTCTTTGCGATCCCGGGCTTTGTTTACGGCAAGGTGACCGGCACCATGAAGAACGACCGTGACGTGATTGATGCGATGGCCAAATCCATGTCTTCAATGGGCATGTACATTGTGCTGGTGTTCTTCGCCGCTCAGTTCGTGGCTTTCTTTAAGTGGACTAACTTTGGTCAGGTATTTGCGGTCGCCGGCGCGGACTTCCTGCAGACCATCGGCCTGACCGGTCCTGTGCTGTTCTTCGCCTTTATCCTGATGTGTGGCTTTATCAACCTTATGATCGGTTCAGCGTCGGCACAGTGGGCGGTTACTGCGCCTATCTTCGTACCTATGCTGATGCTGGTGGGTTACGCGCCGGAAACCATTCAGGCGGCATACCGTATCGGTGACTCGACCACCAATATCATCACCCCGATGATGAGCTACTTCGGCCTGATCCTGGCGGTGGCAACCCGTTACATGAAGAACCTGGGTATCGGTACCCTGATTGCAACCATGCTGCCGTACTCAATAGTATTCCTGGTGGGCTGGAGTCTGATGTTCTACGTGTGGGTATTCGTCTTTGGCCTGCCGGTTGGCCCTGGCTCGGCGACTTACTACACGCCTTAACCATGCCCTGAAAGCATACGTGTAAATAAAAAGCCGAAGCAATTGCTTCGGCTTTCTGCTTTTTATTCACTTACTTTATTACTGAACCACTTCGCCGGACTCAATCACGGTCTTGCGCACCGTATCGGTAAACTTAAGCGCTTCCTCGCGGATCTTATCTTCATCTACCGTCAGCATTTCGCGGTCTTTCATCAGGATTTTACCGTCTACAATGGTATGACGAACGTTCGCTGAGTTGGCTGAGTAAACCAGCGCTGAGTATGGGTTGTAAACCGGTACCATGTTTGGCGCTTTGGTGTCGATAACGATGATATCGGCCAGTTTACCGGCTTCCAGAGAACCGAGTTTATCTTCCATGTGCAGGGCACGGGCGGCGCCCATGGTCGCCATGTCGATCACTTTCACCGGTGGCATCGCAGCGCGGTCTTTGTTGACCAGTTTATGCACTTTTGCCACCTGGTTGAACTCTTCGATAATGCCCAGGGTATTACCGGACATTGGTCCATCGGTACCCAGACCAACCCGCAGGCCTTCATCGTACATCTTCAGCGCCGGGGATACGCCTTTGGCCGACTTAATGTTGGCGCTCATGTTGTGGGCGATACCCACGTCGGCTTTTTTGGCCAGTTCGATATCTTTGTCATCGACCAGGATCATGTGGGCGGCGATAAGTTTGTCGTTCAGCGCGCCGATGCTGTCCATGTAAGCAACCGGAGACAGACCGCCGGAACGTTCAGCCAGTTTTTCCTGCTCACGGTGGGATTCAGCCAGGTGGATCATCACAGGCACGTCTTTTTCTACCGACAGTTTGGCGATTTTCTGCAGCACTTCGGTGGTGTTGGTGTAAGGGGCATGTGGAGCGAATGCAGGGGTAATGCGCGGGTGATCTTTATACTCTTCGATAAATCTCAGCGCGTAAGCGATCCCCTCTTCTGCGTTGGCAGCGTCGGCTACCGGGAACTTGATCACGCTTTCACCCAGAATGGCACGCATACCGATTTTATCTACGGTTTTGGCGACTTCGTCTTCGAAGTAGTACATGTCGGCGTAGGTGGTTACGCCGCCTTTGACCATTTCAACGTTACCCAGGTTTGCACCGATACGCACCATATCGCGCGATACCAGTTTGGCTTCCAGCGGGAAGATATAGCGGTGCAGACGGTCCGGCACATCATCAGCCAGTGAACGGAACACGGTCATCGAGACGTGGGTGTGGGTATTGATAAGGCCGGGCATAACGATATCGCCATCCACATCAAGCAGGGTATCGGCCTGATATTTATCTGCCAGCGAGGCGTCGCCTACCGCGATGATCTTGTTGTCTTTTACTACCACGGTGCCGTTTTGGTAAACGGTCTTGTCCTGGTTCATGGTCAGCAGGGTAGCGTCAGTGATCATCAGATCCGCTTTTTCTGCACTGTTTGCAGCAAATGCCACCAGGCTGCCAAGGGCAGCGGCCAGCAGGGTACGTTTCATCTTATATTGCCTTTTTTATAGAACAGGGGAGGGCATGATAAGCGCTCAGATGATTAATGCAAACGTTTGGTTTGTCAGTTACACGCAAATTGAGAGTTTGTGCCAGAGAGGAACTCTGGCACAGATTCAGAGCATCATCAGTGCTGAGCCTGCCAGCAGGGCGGCCATACTGATGTTAAATCCGCGCATGCGCTCTGGCCGGTGCAGGTAGCGGCTCAGCTGACCGCCGGCGAGGGTCCAGATGCCGACAGAAGGCAGGGTGACCAGCGCAAACACAGAGCCAATCAGCAACACGCCGTGCCAGTCTCCTGACAGGTTATAAGCACCGAGTGCGGTCAGTGACATCGACCAGGCTTTGGGGTTAATCCACTGAAACCAGGCGGCGGAGAGGAATGTCATCGGGCGGTAGCCGGTCTGCTTCGCCAGTTCAGGTTTTGCGGTCGCGATACGGAAAGCCAGCCAGGCCAGATAGACAAGGCAGGCGACCTGCAGTACCTGGTTCGCAACCGGATACTGTTCGAGCAGGGAGACCAGGCCGGTTCCTACAATCATCGTCATGGCAAAGAAGCCGAACACAATTCCAAGCATGTGTGGCACGGTGCGGTGAAAGCCGATATTGGCACCGGATGTGAGTAGCATAATGTTGTTGGGGCCGGGTGAAAAAGTGGCGGCGATGGCGAACAGGGTCAGTGCAGCAAGTGTTTGATAATCCATGGGCGATCTTCCGTGATCTGGTGTTGTCTTTGTATGTTAACGGAAGTCTGTACGAATTTTGCTCTTTATTCAGGTTGGGTGTAGCGTGAAGTATTGGTCAGTTCAGACGATTTGGACAATTATCCGGCAAGAAAAAGGCTGACCCTGAGGTCAGCCCTGTTGCTTTATGGGATGAAGGTCAGATTACCAGCCTTTCACCACGCCGCCCTGGAAGATGTCCAGTGCTGCTTTGTACACTTCTTCCGTCTGGTATGCTTTTACAAAGTTCTGCACGTTTTCAGCGTTCAGGTTCTCTTCACGGGATACAATAATGTTCACATAAGGAGACTCTTTGTCTTCAACGAACACGCCGTCTTTTTCAGGAGTCAGGTTGATTGAGCTTGCGTAAGTGGTGTTGATCACTGACAGAGCAACATCATCCAGAGAACGTGGAAGCTGAGCGGCATCCAGTTCTACGATGGTGATGTTTTTCGGGTTCTCTGTGATGTCACGTACGGTTGCCAGCAGGCCAACGTTGTCGCGCAGTTTGATCAGGCCCTGTTGCTGAAGCAGAAGCAGAGAACGGCCCAGGTTTGTCGGGTCATTTGGTACTGCGATACGTGCACCGTCCTGGATTTCGTCAACCGATTTTACCTGCTTTGAGTAACCCGCGATTGGGTATACAAAAGTGTTGCCTGCGATAGTCAGCTTGTAGCCACGGTCTGCAATTTGCTGATCCAGGTATGGTTTGTGCTGGAATGCGTTTACGTCGATAGAAGTGTCATCCAGCGCAGCATTTGGTGTCACGTAATCAGTGAAAGTTACCAGTTCGACTTCAAGGCCGTATTTCTCTTTCGCTACTTTCGCTGCCACTTCTGCTACCTGAGCTTCAGCGCCAGCCATTACGCCAACTTTGATTTTGCTGTTATCGACGGCTTTTTCGCCACAACCGGTCAGAGCTACGGTCGCTGCTGCCACCGCCAGTAAACCTTTAAGACTAAACTTCATTGTTTTCTCCTTGTTCCTAAAATCTCAATTCTTATGTTGCTTATTATTTATGGGGTATTTGTGTATATACAGGTTATCTGTGGTCCACCCGGCGCACTACGGCATCGCCCAGGGACTGGATGATTTGTACCAGCACGATCAGCATCACTACAGTAACTGCCATGATGGTTACGTCATAGCGGTGGAAGCCATAGCGAATGGCTACATCACCCAGACCGCCACCACCCACCGTACCGGCCATTGCAGAGTAGCTGACCAGGGTCACCAGGGTAATGGTGACTGAGTTGACGATGGTTGGCATCGCTTCCGGAAGCAGCACTTTGGTGATGATCTGCACCGGGGTGGCGCCCATGGACTGAGCCGCTTCTACCAGGCCGGTCGGCACTTCCAGCAGCGCGCCCTCAATCAGGCGGGCTACAAACGGTATTGCGCCGATGGTCAGCGGTACGATGGCCGCGGTCGTGCCGATGAAGGTGCCAACCAGCAGTTTGGTTACCGGGATAATGGCGACCATCAGGACCAGGAAAGGCACTGATCGGCCAATATTGACGATGGCCCCCAGAATCGCATTGAGTTTGGTGTTTTCCAGCAGGCCGCCTTTTTTGCTGGTATGCAGGATAACGCCCAGCGGAATACCGACTGCAAAGCCGACGATACCGGCGACCGCGACCATATACAGGGTTTCCCAGGTCGCACCAAGCAGCAGGTTACTGTTCAGGCTCAGCCATTCGCTAACTGTATTAAAGGACATAACCCAGTACCTCCACTTTTACATTGTGCTCACGCAGAAACTCAATCGCTGCGTTGTCATCGGCTTCGCTGCCAAACAGCTCCGCCACCATCATGCCGAATTTCACTCCACCGGCGTAATCCAAATCTGAGCTGAGAATACTGACATCGATGTTGTATTTACGGGCGATCTGGGTCATCAGCGGCGCATCAACCGTTGCGCCGGTAAATTCCAGGCGTACCAGCGGGTAGCTGCCTTCCACTCGGGTGGTCTGGAGGCGCTGCTGGTAATCTTCCGGAATCGAAAGGTCCAGGGTCGAGCGGATAAACTGGTGTGCGAGCTCTGTTTTCGGGTGAGCAAAGATTTCGCCCACGCTGCCTTTTTCAACCAGTTCACCGTCACCGATGATCGCCACTTCATGACAGATGCTTTTTACCACGTCCATTTCGTGGGTGATCAGCAGTATGGTGATGTTGAGTTTGCGGTTGATCTCTTTTAACAGTTCGAGGATTGACTGGGTTGTCGCCGGATCCAGCGCACTGGTGGCTTCGTCACACAGCAGCACTTTAGGGTCGGTTGCCAGTGCGCGGGCAATCGCGACGCGCTGCTTCTGGCCGCCACTTAAGTTTGACGGGTAAGTGTCACGCTTGTCGGCAAGGCCAACCAGGGTCAGCAGCTCGCTGACTTTGGTTTCAATATGAGCGCGCTCTTTGCCTGCCAGTTCTAAAGGCAGCGCTACGTTGTCAAACACGGTGCGCGATGAGAGCAGGTTAAAGTGCTGGAAGATCATGCCAATGTCGCGGCGCGCCTGGCTTAGCTCTGATTTGGAAAGTTGGGTCAGGTCCGTCCCATCTACGATGACTGAACCTGAGGTTGGGATCTCAAGCATGTTGACGCAGCGGATCAGGGTACTTTTCCCCGCACCGGATGAGCCGATAACACCAAAGATGGTGCCCGGTGCCACGGTCAGATTGATTTCTTTCAGTGCATGGATTTCCCT
This sequence comes from Vibrio sp. 9-16B-A1, assembly GCF_056726165.1. Classification (NCBI taxonomy): domain Bacteria; kingdom Pseudomonadati; phylum Pseudomonadota; class Gammaproteobacteria; order Vibrionales; family Vibrionaceae; genus Vibrio; species Vibrio sp. 9-16B-A1. The sequence continues at coordinate 96,721 of NZ_JBSDZD010000006.1, read as the reverse complement.
GCTGCCCTGATAGAAAATCTTGTTAACGTCCTTTATCTCAATCATCTTTCATCCTGTGCTGGCTTTGTTAATGAAATATATTGAACATGTCGCAACTGTTCAGCAGATAATTTCATTTTTGTGCCTTAATGTTAGTTGATGCTATGGGTTTCGTGTTTCTGAGTCAATAGATATTTTTACGTCTAGACGTCTAAAAAAGAATTCATTAGTGCTAAGCGTTATAAAGCGTGTAATAATTTGGCCAGTTAACCCTAAAGAGGACGTGATTTTGGCTAAACCTGCCGTGTTTTTGGATCGAGATGGTGTGATTAATGTGGACCATGGCTATGTCCATGATGAGCACGATTTTGAGTATATTGACGGGGTGTTCGAAGCAACCCGCAAGCTGAAAGAGATGGGCTATCTGCTGGTGCTGGTCACCAATCAGTCAGGCATCGCGCGGGGTAAGTTTAGTGAAGACCGTTTTCTGTCGCTGACCCAGTGGATGGACTGGAACTTTGTCGATCATGGGGTTGAGTTTGACGGTTTCTATTATTGTCCGCACCACGCTGAGCACGGCATTGGTGATTACAAACAGGACTGTGAATGTCGCAAGCCAAAACCTGGCATGTTTATCTCTGCCCGTGACTTCCTCAAAATCGATATGGCCCGCTCGGTGATGGTGGGCGATAAAGCGGAAGATATGATGGCAGCAGAAGCAGCCGGCGTTGGTTGTAAGCTGCTGGTACGTACCGGTAAGCCGGTGACGGAAAAAGGTGAAGCGCTGGCGGATGCGGTACTGGGCAGTATTGCCGATGTACCTGAATACCTGAGTCAGAAATAAGCGCGGGAGTCGCCGGATGAAAAAAGGACTGTTTATTGCCGCGCTGGCGCTGGGTGGATGCGCTTCTGAGCCGCCGCCGGAAGATCTGACTTATCAGTGTGCCAACGAATTTGAAGTGGGTGTGGTCCGCTTTGGCGACCAGGAAGTTCAGGCAGAGATCAACAATGAGCGTTTTCTGCTGACCCGCGTGCCTGCCGCTTCGGGCGAGAAATACCAGTCTGCCGATCAGTCGCTGCAACTGTGGTTTAAAGGCGCGCAGATGAGCATGAAATGGAAAAGTTATCCGATTCAGATCTGTACCCAGCCTCAGCCGTATCAAAATCTGGAGCCGCTGAGCAGCGAGTAATCCCATGAATAAGAAACTGACCATCCTGGATATTGCCCGTCTGGCCGGTGTCGGCAAATCGACTGTATCCCGCGTTCTGACCAATGACCCGAAAGTGAAACCGGCCACCCGTGAAAAGGTGGAGCGGGTGATCGCTGAGTCCGGCTATGTGCCGTCCAAATCGGCCCAGTCGATGCGCGGTGGCAGTCAGAAAGTGATCGGGGTGATCATCTCCCGTCTCGACTCACCGTCTGAGAACCGGGTGGTCAGTGCCATACTTTCCTGCCTCTATCAGGCCGGATACGACGTGGTGATCATGGAGAGCCAGTTTGACCGGGATAAAACCAACGAACACCTTGAAGTGCTCAAACGGCGCAACGTTGACGGGGTGATCGTGTTTGGTTTTACCGGCTGTGATGTGGCTGCGCTGGAATCCTGGCAACACCGCATTGTGGTGATCGCCATGGATACCGACAATGTATCCTCGGTGAACTACGATAACCAGGCGGTGATCGAGAGTGCGCTGGAGCATCTGAGCGGGCAGGGGATAGACGATATAGCCTATCTTGGCGTGGATCCGTCTGACCGGACCACGGGTCTGATGCGTCTTGAGGCTTACCGAAGCTGGTGTCAAAGAGCGGAGCGCCAGCCGCGCGCTGTGACCGGTGAGCTGAGCCACGAGAGTGCCTATTCCCTTGTCGATCAGCTGCTTGAGCATGAGCCACAGGCAATCGCCTGTGCCAGTGATACGCTCGCCCTTGGCGTCATCAAACGCCTGCAGGAGCTGGGCCGTCATGACATTCGGGTGACTGGTGTGGGCGGTAATCCCATGCTCTCATTTCTGTTTCCCAATACCTACAGTATCGACCCCGGCTATCACACAGCCGGTGAAACCGCATCTAAGCTATTGATTAATCAGCTTTCAGAACAGGTTTCTGTCGAACATATCACCCTGAAACCTGTCACCCATTGATCGTTTCTTCTACACTTTTTATGTGACCGTGTTCAATTAATGGGACTGTTCCCATTTTTATTTATAATTTTGTTTGGCACCATTAGCTCAAGAAATGGGAACAGTCCCAAATTATATGAACACAACTCCAATAGGGTGGACAATACTATGAGTAAGATAGCGAGCCAGGACATCACGCGTCTTATTGAGCTGGTCGGCGGCAGCGATAACATCGCCAGCGTCAGCCACTGTCTGACGCGTCTTCGCTTCGTACTGAACGACACAGACGCAGCGGACAAAGCCGGTCTGGAAGCACTGCCAATCGTAAAAGGCTGCTTTACTAACGCTGGTCAGTTTCAGGTCGTGATCGGCACGGAAGTGGATGAAGTCTACAAGATGCTGGTAGACCAGTCGGGCGCTCAGGCGGCATCGAAAGACGAAGCCAAACTGGCTGCACGCCAGAACATGAACATTCTTGAGCGTGGGATCTCCCATCTTGCTGAAATTTTTGTTCCCCTGCTCCCTGCAATCATTACCGGTGGTCTTATTCTTGGCTTCCGTAATGTGATTGGCGACATCAGAATGTTTGATGGTCAGACCCTGACTGAAATCAGTCAGTTCTGGGCAACGGTTCACTCCTTCCTGTGGCTGATTGGTGAAGCGATCTTCTTCTTCCTGCCGGTTGGTGTGTGCTGGTCTACGGTGAAAAAACTCGGCGGTACCCCAATCCTGGGTATTACCCTGGGTGTTACCCTGGTCTCTCCGCAGCTGATGAACGCCTACCTTATCGGTAAGCAGGCTCCGGAAGTGTGGGACTTCGGTCTGTTTGTGATTGAGAAAGTGGGTTATCAGGCTCAGGTGATCCCGGCGATGCTGGCAGGTATAGCGCTGGCGTTTATCGAGACCAATCTGAAACGCATTGTACCGGCTTACCTCTACCTGGTTGTGGTGCCATTTGTCTCTATCATCCTGTCTGTGATTCTGGCACACGCTCTGATCGGTCCGTTTGGCCGCGTACTGGGTGACGGTGTGGCAATGGCAGCGAAAGCGGCGATGACTGGTGACTTTGCGGTACTGGGCTCTATGATCTTTGGTTTCCTGTACGCTCCGCTGGTGATTACCGGTGTGCACCACACTACCAACGCCGTGGATCTGCAGCTGATGCAGGAACTGGGCGGCACGCCAATCTGGCCTCTGATTGCCCTGTCTAACATCGCTCAGGCGTCAGCAGTTGTGGGTATCATCCTGATCAGCCGCAAAGAAGGCGAGCGCGATATCTCAGTACCGGCAGCAATTTCAGCCTACCTGGGTGTAACTGAGCCGGCGATGTACGGTATCAACCTGAAATACAAGTTTCCTATGCTGAGCGCGATGATCGGCTCTGCACTGGCAGCGGCTATCTGTGGCAGCGCAGGTGTGATGGCAAACGGCATCGGTGTTGGCGGTCTGCCGGGTATCCTGTCGATTCAGCCTCAGTACTGGACCATCTTCCTGATTGCAATGCTGGTGGCTATCGCGGTTCCGGTCACTCTGACCCTGTTCCTCTACAAGCGCGCCCAGGGCAAAGGCGAACTGTCTCCGGTTAGTGCATAACATCATTTAAGGCGGGCTTTGGCCCGCCTTCCCCCGTATCAAGTCTTATAACGAGAGAGCTCAGAAATGACTGCAGTACTTAAAGACGGACAGGCTGCCGACTGGTGGCGCACGGCAACCGTTTATCAAATTTATCCGAAAAGCTTTTGTGACAGCGCAGGACGCGGCACCGGCGATATTCAGGGAATCATTTCTAAGCTGGACTACCTGCACAAACTCGGCGTTGACGCTATCTGGCTGACCCCGGTTTACCAGTCTCCAATGATCGACAATGGTTACGATATTTCCGACTATTACGCGATCAACCCTGATTTCGGCACCATGGCTGATTTTGAGCAGTTACTTGCCGAAGCACACCAGCGCGGCATCCGTATTATCATGGATATTGTGGTTAACCATACTTCAACTGATCACCACTGGTTCCAGTCTGCTCTGGGCGATAAAGAGAGCCCTTACCGTGACTACTATATCTGGCGCGACCCGGTCGACGGACGCGAGCCAAATAACTGGCAGTCAAAGTTTGGTGGCAACGCCTGGGCGATGGATGAGAAAACCGGCCAGTACTACCTGCACCTGTTTGCCAAAGAGCAGGCGGACCTTAACTGGGAAAACCCGAAAGTCCGCGGTGAAGTGAAAGAGGTGATCAGCTTCTGGGCTGAGAAAGGGGTCGATGGATTCCGCCTGGATGTAATTAACCTTATCTCCAAGCAGCAGGACTTTGCTGATGACCATGTTGGTGACGGTCGTCGTTTCTATACTGATGGTCCGCGCGTACACGAGTACCTGCAGGAGATCAGCGAAGCGGTATTTCAGAAATACGGCAGCGTGACCGTAGGTGAGATGTCTTCGACTACCCTGGAGCACTGCCAGCAGTACTCAGACCTGAGTGGCAAAGAGCTCTCTATGGTATTCAACTTCCATCACCTGAAAGTGGATTATACAAACGGTGACAAGTGGACCAAAGCGCCATTTGACTTCCAGCAGCTTAAACAGATTTTCAATCACTGGCAGACCGGTCTGAACGGCAAAGGCTGGGGCGCACTGTTCTGGTGTAACCACGACCAGCCACGCGTGGTCAGCCGTCTGGGTAACGATGAGCGTTACCGGGCAGAGTCGGCCAAGATGCTGGCAGCATCGGTACATATGATGCAGGGGACGCCTTATGTCTATCAGGGTGAAGAGATCGGTATGACTAACCCGGGTTACACTTCAATCGATCAGTATCGCGATGTGGAAAGTACCAATATGTACCGCATCATGACTCAGGAGCAGGGCGTTTCACACGATGAGATGATGGCGATTCTGGCGCAGAAGTCACGGGATAACTCCCGTACGCCGATGCAGTGGAATGACAGTGAACATGCCGGCTTTACGTCAGGTACACCATGGCTGGAAGTGGCAGCAAACTACCCGCAGATAAACGCCGAACAGGCGGTAGCCGATCCGGACTCGGTGTTTTACTTCTATCAGCGTCTTATCGCGCTGCGTAAAGAGATCGCGGTAATAACTGAGGGTGACTACACCGATCTGATGCCGGAGCACCCACAGGTGTTTGCCTACCGCCGCCGCAGTGACTCCCAGACGCTGATTTGCCTGAATAACTACTATGGAGAAGAGGCGCAGGTTGAACTCGGTGATGTGGAAGGAGCGCGTTACCTGCTGGGTAACTACAGTGATATGGAAGGCGCGCCGGTCAGCGCGAACCTGACTCTTCGCCCGTACGAAACCCGGGTGATATTAAAAGAGCACGGCTGACCCCCGGCCATGCATCCTCAGTTTTAAACGGGAGAGAATTGGGGAGTTCGGGCGGTTGCCCAGGGCTTTGCAGCGGAAACGTTGCAAAGCTCTTTTTTATTGGCCTTTCTGAAAAGCGGGTGGAGAAGGGAACTTTATCTTCAGGTCTCTCCCTGGTCATCCTGAACGCGCTCCCGTTAACCAGCCACGCACTGCGGAAGTTAAGCGCGATTCAGGATCTGCTTTCAGCGTGGGAAAAACTTATCTCGCAGTGGCGACTCTTCATTGTTGCGGCAAGCTCGGTGACAGGCGTTCGCGTACTTATACGGCGCTTTGAGCAGATCCTGAATCCAGTTCAGGATGACCCGGTGGGAGTTGTTGAGGGAGAAGATAACTAAATGTGGTGATGGGTCGGACGGCTGGGCGCAGCGGGAGCAGGGGGGTATTGAACGCTTGAGGGGCCTGACGCACTTAACCTGATGTCAGTGACCGGCCCCTGAGATATGGCGGTTTAAGTTACTTCGCTTTACCGGTATAACTCACCACGTAGCGGGTTGGTTTATGGTTCATTGCCAGTACCACGTTAAGCATAAAGGCACCCAGAACCGAAATCGCGATTACCTCTGGTGAAACAAAGAAGAAAGAGGCGATCAGGATGCCGCAGTCAATGATCATCTGGCTCTTGCCGACAGAGAAACCGGTTTTGTCCTGGATCAGCAGGCACAGTACGTTAAACCCACCCAGGCTGGTGCGGTGGCGGAACAGGATCAGCATCCCCAGTCCCATCAGCAGGCCGCCAATCAGGGCACAGTAAATCGGATTCACGCTCTCTATGGTCAGTACGTACGGCAGGTGATCGGTGATAACCGAGACCAGTGCGCCGGAGATCAGGCTGGTAAACGCAAAGCGCGGGCCGAAGCGCAGCCACGCCAGCGCGTAAAACGGGCAGTTGGCGATAAAGTACAGGGTACCGAAGCTGAGCGGGACAAAGTGGGTCATCAGCAGCGCCAGGCCGGTGGTGCCGCCGGTCAGCAGTTCTGCCGCCTGAAGAAAGTAGACCCCCTGAGCAACGACAAAAGTGCCGGTCAGAATCGCAATCCAGTCTTCGCGTTTTGTGTGTTTTTCCATCACTTACCATGTTTTCTCATGAATAACTGGCGCGGATAGTAAGAAAAAAGTGTAATTTTCGGTAGCTTCAGGCAATTAATAGTCGTAACCTGTTGTAAGTGACACTTTACACCCTGTAAAGGCGATGGTTGACACCTGCGGCTCAGGAGTTAATCATATTCACCACACCGATGACAGGGATTAATGGTCATCATGAAGAAATTGCACAATGAAAGTGTTTTTTAACACTTTATGACCTGGATCAATTTATGTAGAATGTCGTCAACTTCAACGGGGACGAAAACGTTTGCTTTTGGTCGTTGTGTGGTTTTTTTGCCACTTTGTAATTATCTGAGTCAGGAGATACAGATGTTAAAGCGTGATATGAATATCGCCGATTATGATGCTGAGCTATATGCAGCAATTCAGGAAGAAACTCTTCGTCAGGAAGAGCATATTGAGCTGATCGCTTCGGAAAACTACACCAGCCCACGTGTAATGGAAGCTCAGGGTTCTCAACTTACCAACAAGTACGCGGAAGGTTACCCTGGCAAGCGTTACTACGGTGGTTGTGAGTACGTAGATAAAGCGGAAGCGCTGGCGATTGACCGCGCGTGTCAGCTGTTCGATTGTGAGTACGCGAACGTTCAGCCACACTCAGGCTCGCAGGCAAACAGTGCTGTATACATGGCACTGCTTAACCCTGGCGATACTGTTTTGGGCATGAGCCTGGCGCACGGTGGTCACCTGACTCACGGCTCACCGGTAAACTTCTCCGGTAAGCACTACAACGTTATTCCTTACGGTATCGACGAAGCCGGCCAGATCGATTACGACGAGATGGAGCAACTGGCACTGGAGCACAAGCCGAAAATGATCATCGGTGGCTTCTCTGCATACTCACAGATCGTAGACTGGGCGCGCATGCGTGAAATCGCAGACAAAGTTGACGCCTGGCTGTTCGTAGATATGGCACACGTTGCCGGTCTTATCGCTGCAGGCGTGTACCCGACTCCGGTTCCTCACGCGCATGTTGTGACTACCACGACGCACAAAACCCTTGCTGGCCCACGCGGTGGTCTGATCCTGTCTAACGCGGGTGAAGATATGTACAAGAAGCTGAACTCAGCAGTATTCCCTGGCGGTCAGGGTGGCCCTCTGATGCACGTAATCGCTGGTAAAGCGGTAGCGTTTAAAGAAGCGATGGAGCCTGAGTTCAAAGAGTACCAGCAGCGTGTGGTGCAAAACGCCAAAGCCATGGTCGCTCAGTTCCAGGAGCGCGGTTACAAGATTGTTTCTAACGGCACTGAAAACCACCTGTTCCTGGTTGACCTGATTGATAAAGACATCACAGGTAAAGAAGCAGACGCGGCGCTGGGTGCAGCGAACATCACCGTGAACAAGAACTCGGTACCAAACGACCCGCGCAGCCCGTTCGTGACCTCTGGTATCCGCGTAGGCTCTCCGGCGATCACCCGCCGCGGCTTCACCGAAGCAGACTCAAAAGAGCTGGCAAACTGGATGTGTGACGTTCTGGACAACATCAACGATGAGTCCGTTATCGAAGCAACCAAAGCTAAAGTGCTGGAAATCTGTAAGCGCCTGCCGGTTTATGCGTAACCGGTTCAGCGTTTGTTGAGATTAAGGCGCCCTCAGGAGACTGGGGGCGTTTTTTATTAAGGCTCTGGGCCCTGGGGGAGATCGCGGTAGTTACTTTTGATACATCTGGCTAATGGGGCTTGACGCCAGGTTCAGGGCCGGGAAATATCTTGCAGCGCCCAGCGCCCAGCGCCCAGCGCCCAGCGCCCAGCGCCCAGCGCCCAGCGCCCAGCGCCCAGCGCCCAGCGCCCAGCGCCCAGCGCCCAAAAAACAAAAACGGCAGCTCAAAGCCACCGTTTCCACTTAACTTTCCGTGAGCGCCTTGCTCACCCCACCAACATTACTTGTTGATGCTCAGCAGCTCACCTGACTTACAGCGGAACTGGTAGTAGCGGGTGCTTTCGTTGAAGCTTGCCAGACCTTCGCCCATGCAGTAGTCAGCGTTGATTTCGCGCATTACGTCCAGGGTTTGCTCTGTTTTAAGCGCGAACTTCGAGCCGTCGGCACATACGATGCGTACGCGGCCGTCATCACTAACTGAGTAAACTTTTACTTCGGTGTTACATAGCTCGAAAGAGGCGTCCATGTAGTTGTCCTGCTGCGTAGGTGCAGAAGCACAACCTGCCAGGGTAATGGCCATCAGACCCGCTGCTAAAATGTTTTTCATACGTGTATCCCAAACAGTGTATACGTGAAAAGAGTGACAGGGAGACTCCCTTTTTGATGCAACGTTAAACTCTCTGGTTTTATGTTGTATCAGGTTTTTGTTAATTATCTTACATGGTAGCGGAAAGAGGGCGGGGAGTAAAACTGCAGGAGGAGAAAAGCGTGTCTGTTATTAAATATCAGACACGCCTAATTTATTGATTTATTTAACTTCTACGCCTTTGGCCTGAAGGTCAGCGTGGTAGGATGAACGCACGAACGGGCCGCAGGCTGCGTGGGTAAAGCCCAGGTCCAGAGCGACCTGTTTAAGCTCATCAAACTCTTCCGGCGGCACGTAACGCTCTACCGGCAGGTGGTGACGGCTCGGTGCCAGGTACTGGCCAAGGGTCAGCATGGTCACACCGTGCGCACGCAGGTCTTTCAGTACTTCGATGATCTCTTCCTTGGTTTCACCAAGACCCATCATCAGGCCGGATTTGGTCGGAACATCCGGGTGTTGTTCGCCAAATTTCTTCAGCAGTTCCAGAGACCACTTGTAGTTGGCTCCCGGGCGCGCTTTGCGGTACAGGCGTGGCGCGGTTTCCAGGTTGTGGTTAAACACGTCCGGCGGATTGTCTTTCAGAAGCTCCAGCGCTGTTTCCATCCGGCCGCGGAAGTCAGGTACCAGTGTTTCGATGCGGATTTCCGGATTCAGGGCGCGGATCTCACGGTTACAGTCGGCAAAGTGCTGAGCACCGCCGTCACGCAGGTCGTCGCGGTCAACCGAGGTGATTACCACGTATTTTAACTTCATATCTGAGATGGTTTTGGCCAGCTGTGTTGGTTCTTCGGCGCTTGGTGGCAGCGGACGGCCATGGGCCACGTCACAGAACGGACAGCGGCGGGTACAGATAGCCCCCAGAATCATAAAGGTCGCGGTACCGTGGTTAAAACACTCTGCAAGGTTCGGGCAGGAAGCCTCTTCACATACCGAGTGGAGTTTGTTTTTGCGCATCGCAGCTTTGATGTCCTGAATGCGCTGGCTGTCTGAAGGCAGCTTGATTTTCATCCATTCCGGCTTACGCAGCACTTCCTTTTGTTCCGCTGGCATGTTTTTGACCGGGATAAGGGCCATTTTATCGGCATCACGGTACTTGACGCCTTTTTCCATCTGGATTGGTTTGCTCATGATACTTCGCTTTCTGTGATGAATTCGACTTGCTGGTAGTCAAGAAGAGACGCCAGTGCGTCCACCAGGGCCTGCTCAACGGCGGACAGATCCGCGCCCTGAGCCAGCTGGTGAACCTGCACCATTTCCATTCCCTCATAGCCACACGGGTTGATGCGCAGAAACGGGCTGAGGTCCATATCTACGTTCAGTGCCAGGCCATGGAAAGAGCAGCCTTTACGGATGCGCAGACCAAGAGAACAGATCTTTTTGCCGTCTACATAGACGCCGGGGGCGTCCGGACGGGCGGCTGACTGAATACCAAATTGCTCTAATGTTTTTATGACTGTGTTTTCGATCTGAGTGACCAGATCCCTGACCCCGAGTTTCTTCCGTCTCAGGTTAATCAGAAAATAGGCAACCAGCTGACCGGGACCGTGATAGGTCACCTGTCCGCCGCGGTCGCTTTGCACTACCGGTATATCGCCCGGACTCAGCAGGTGTTCGGCCTTTCCGGCCTGACCCTGTGTGAAGACCGGGTTATGTTCAACCAGCCATACTTCATCGATGGTGTCGTCGTTGCGCTGGTCAGTAAAGGCGTGCATCGCCTGCCATACTGGCTCGTAGTCCTGACGGCCCAGTTTTTTTACCACTAACTGATGTTGGACAAGAGACAAAAGGCGTACCTCTGTAATGCAGAATAAATAAAGTAAAAAGATTATAAACTTGTTTTAAGCAAGTCACTATAGCCCAAAGCGGACTTTTTTTCTGTGGATTAATGCGCTTTTTGCATCAATGCTGTGTGGCAGATACAAAAACAGCGGCTCAGAGCCGCTGCTTGTACTGGTGTGGTCTGAATTACAGAACCATGCGCACGATATCAATCTCACCCAGTTCTTTGTACAGGGTTTCTACCTGCTCAATCGAAGTTGCGGTAATTGTGACCGAAACTGAGTTGTAAGTGCCTTTGCCGCTCGGTTTTACTGAAGGGCTGTAGTCACCTGGCGCGTGACGCTGGATCACTTCCAGCACTTTTTCCGGCAGTTCAGGCTTCGCGTAGCCCATTACCTTGTAAGTGAACTTACACGGGAACTCCAGAAGATCTTTCAGTTTAGCGTCAGAGTTGATGTTCAGCATTGCGGAGAACTCCAAAAAATATAGTCATTAAAGCGGTGCGAAATAGTACAGGCTATTGACCGGGATCTCAAGAATAACAAAGCCGCCTGAATGAGGCGGCTTTGGAGGATTTAAACGCGGGGTTTAGAACAGGCTCTTAAACAGCAGCACGATGTAGTCCCACAGACGGCTGAACAGACTGCCTTCTTCGACGTTTTCCAGCGCCATCAGCGGGTATTCAGCGATGTCTTCGCCATCTACCTGGTAGAACAGGCGGCCTACTACGTCACCTTTGCTGACCGGAGCCTGCAGCTCTTTGTCCAGAACAAAGTTAGCGCTCAGGTTTTTCGCCTGGCCACGTGGCAGGGTGACATAGGTATCTTCTGCTACGCCCAGCGCTACGGTGTCTTTGTCGCCCATCCACACTTTTTCGTTGATGAAGGTTTCACCGGCTTTGTGCGGAGAAACGGTTTCGAAGAAGCGGAAGCCGTAGTTCAGCAGTTTCTTGCTTTCTGCTTTACGTGCATTGGCGTTCTTGGTGCCCATAACCGCGGCGATCAGGCGCATTTTGCCCTGGGTTGCTGAGCTCACCAGACTGTAGCCTGCCTTGCTGGTGTGGCCGGTTTTGATGCCGTCCACGTTCATGCTCTTGTCCCACAGCAGGCCGTTACGGTTGTACTGGGTAATGCCGTTGTAGGTGAATTTCTTCTCGGAGTAGATACGGTACTCTTCCGGTACGTCGCGGATCATTGCCTGACCCAGCAGCGCCATATCGTAAGGAGTCGAGAACAGTGCGTCGTTATCCAGGCCGTGAACGTTGGCAAAGTGGGTGTTTTCCATGCCGATGGACTTGGCCCACGCGTTCATCAGGTCTACGAATGCGTCTTCAGAGCCGGCAACGTGTTCAGCCATGGCAACACAGGCATCGTTACCCGACTGGATGATGATACCGCGGTTCAGGTCTGCCACGCTGACAGTGGTGCCTACTTCGATAAACATCTTTGAAGAGTCCGGGAAGTTTTTTGCCCAGGCATTCTTACTGATCACGACTTTGTCATCCAGAGAGATGTTGCCGCGTTCAAGCTCCTGACCGATGACGTAACTGGTCATCATTTTGGTCAGACTCGCCGGGTGCATTTGGGTGTTGGCTTCCTTTTCTGCCAGAATTTTTCCGGAGTTGTAGTCCATCAGGACAAAGCCTTTGGCGGCGATTTCCGGAGCATCAGGAACAACGATAGGGGCCGCGTGGCCGGTTGAGGCAATCGCTGCGGTTGAGGCAATCAGCAGCGTTTTAAGAACTGTTTTTTTCATGAAAGTCATTGTTCAAATAAGTGATTGTTTCAGGCAAACTTCCGCTATCTTAGCAGAATGATCCTGCTGCGTCAGAGTTATACGGTGAATTAGACGGGAAAAGTGTCACATTCCTTGTCAACGAAAACGCAATGTTTAACCGGCTTCAGGGCGCCGCTTTAATAAATGCCGATGAGTAGCCCTGCGAGTGTACCTGAGCGAGGAGCTTGTTTGTCAATTCTGCGTCATCAAACGGGCCAAGAAATATACGGTGCACTTTGCCGGTATCCTGGGTAAAGCTTTTGACCGACAACGTTTTACTCAGTTCCCCTGCCAGTTTTTTTGCCCGCTCGTTATCTCCGGAGGCTGCCACCTGAATCACGTAGTGTCCAAGTGGCTTTTGTTCGCTGTTTTCCGGTTTATCCACTGTGATGTATTCGATCTCAACATTGGCGGTGCCGGTTTTGATCACATCCAGTTTGTAAGCGGCCGCGTAACTCAGGTCGATGATCCGGCCCGGGTGAAACGGCCCCCGGTCATTCACCCGTACTACCGTACTTTTGCCATTGTCTTTGTTAGTGACTTTAACATAGGCTGGCAGCGGCAGGGTTTTATGGGCTGCGCTCATCGAGTACATGTCATAGATCTCACCGTTGGAGGTGAGGTGGCCATGGAATTTCTTGCCATACCAGGAGGCAATGCCCTGCTGTTTAAAACCGTCCGGTTCGCGGACGATCTCGTAGTTCTCGCCGCGCAGAGTGTAGTCTTTGTTACCCCCCAGGCTGACCGGTTCGTATTTTGGGGTGGCGTCTTCGATATGCGCCACATCGATCGGACTATCAGGGGCTACGTCGTCTTCCAGGCTGTAGCGGCCGGAGTCGGAACTGGTGCAGCCCGCCAGCAGGGTGGCAATCATCAGTCCGGACAGGGGCCAGTGCTGGGTTTGAGTCTTCAGTTTCATCAGGTTGCCTTGGACAACATCTTTCTGTGGGTATGGATGGACATCAGGATACCGAATCCGGCCATCAGGGTCACCATTGATGTGCCGCCGTAGCTGATAAGCGGCAGCGGAACACCCACCACCGGCAGAATGCCGCTTACCATACCAATGTTTACGAACACGTAAACGAAAAAGCTCAGTACGATACTGCCTGCCATCATCCGGCCAAATGCTGTCTGGGCTTTGGCTGCCAGACGAAGACCGCGGCCGATGATAAACAGGTAAACACACAGCAGGACAATAACACCCAGCATGCCCCATTCCTCACCGATCACCGCGAAGATAAAGTCGGTATGGCGTTCTGGCAGAAACTCAAGCTGAGACTGGGTGCCGTGCAGCCAGCCTTTGCCGGTCATGCCGCCGGAGCCGATCGCGATTTTGCTCTGAATGATGTGATAGCCCGCGCCCAGCGGATCCGACTCCGGGTTAAACAGGGTGCGTACCCGCACTTTCTGGTATTCGCGCATCAGGAAAAACCAAAGTACAGGGATAAAGGCGCCAAGGCCAACCGCAGCAGCAGCGATGATCTTCCAGCTGATCCCGGCGAGGAAGATAACAAAGATACCGGACGCAGCGATCAGAATAGAGGTACCCAGGTCTGGTTGTTTGGCGATCAAAATGGTCGGAACAAACACCATCAGCAGTGAAACCATCAGGGTCTTCATGGTCGGCGGCAGCGCCTGGCGGCCAATATAGCGGGCGACCATCAGAGGCACCGCCAGTTTGAGCAGCTCTGATGGCTGGAAGCGGACAAATCCAAGGTTGAGCCAGCGCTGGGCGCCCTTGGAGGCTTCACCAAAAAACAGTACTCCGAGCAGCAGCAATACCCCGACAACAAACAGCAGCGGAGCGAGGGCTTCGTAGGTTCGTGGCGGGATTTGGGCCAGTACAAACATTACCAGCAGTGACAGGCCCATACGCATGGCCTGACGGTCCATCATGGCAAGACTCTGACCGCTGGCGCTGTACATAATCACCAGGCCAAACAGCATCAGCAGTAAAATGCCGAGCAGCATCGGCAGGTCAATGTGCAGGCGCTCGAAGAAACCACGGTTTTGTCCGGTTGATGGGTCAAATTTCATGGTTATTTGGTTTCCTTTTTCTTATCCAGCAACATGTGGTCGAAGATACGGCGTGCCACCGGACCGCCCTGAGATGAACCACCACCGGCGTTTTCCAGCACGATAGAGACCACAGCCTCCGGGTTTTCCCATGGGGCAAAGCCGGTGTAGAGCGCGTGGTCACGCAGGTGCTCTGCAATTTCATCGGCATTGTATTCTTCGTCTTCTGCCAGACCAAATACCTGCGCGGTACCGGACTTACCGCCAGTCTTGTACTTACTGCCGTAGAAGGCGCGTCGGGCGGTGCCTTTCTTACCGTGGTTTACCAGCTTCATCCCGTTGAGGGCAATATCCCAAAACTGAGGTTTTATCCCCTGCAGTGGCGGATAGGTTTCAATCGGTGCCATGGTTTCCAGGTAAGGCTGTTGGCTCTTGTCTATGGTTGAGCGCAGCAGGTGCGGCGCCATTACCGTACCACGGTTTACCAGTACAGAGGTCGCCTTGGCGATCTGCATCGGGGTAGCGGTCCAGTAACCCTGGCCGATACCGACCGGAATGGTGTCCCCCTGATACCAGGGCTGGCGGTGTCTCGCCATCTTCCATTCGCGGGTTGGCATGTTGGCTTTACTCTCTTCATGGATGTCGATGCCAGTGTAATCACCAAAGCCAAACAGCATCATCCAGCTGGAAATGCGGTCGATGCCCATGTCATAAGCGATCTGGTAGTAGAAGGTGTCCACTGACTCTTCAATAGATTTTGTAATATCCACTTTCCCGTGGCCCCAGCGCAACCAGTCCCGGAATGGTTTGGTCTTGGAGTTTGGGATCTTCCAGTAACCCGGGTCATTACGGGTGGTGTACGGGGTGACCACTTTTTCCTGTAACGCGGCAACCGCGATAAACGGCTTAACAGTTGAAGCAGGCGGATAGATGCCAAGGGTTGCACGGTTTACCAGCGGACGGTTTTTATCGTTCAGCAGTTCGCGGTAGGCTTTACCGGAAATGCCGTGTACAAACGCATTCGGGTCATAGCTCGGGCTCGATACCATAGCCAGGACGCCGTTGTCTTCCGGATCGAGCACTATAGTGGAACCGCGGCGGCCATCAAGCAGCTTGTAGATGTATTCCTGCAGTTCGATATCCAGGTTCAGCACCAGGTCTTTGCCTGGTACCGGCGGTACATACTTCAGGGTACGGATGATCCGGCCACGGCTGTTAACCTCGACTTCCTGATAACCGGCGGTGCCGTGTAATACATCTTCGTAGAAGCGCTCAATTCCCAGCTTACCGATGTCACGGGTTGCCTGATAGTTGGCGGCTTTGTCTTCTGCTTCCAGACGCTGTAAATCCCGGTCGTTGATACGTGATACATAACCGAGTACGTGGGTCAGAGCAGGACCATACGGATAGAAACGCTTCAGGGTCGCGGTAACCTCTACACCAGGAAACTTATGCTGATTTACGGCGAATTTGGCCACCTGCTCCTGGTTTAGCTGGGTCAGCAGGGGAACGGATTTAAACCGTCTGGTGCGGCGGCGTTCTTTGTGAAACGCAGTAACGCGCTCAGGCGTGATCTCAAGAAACGTCTGCAGCCCTTCGATGGTCTCATCGATGTTTTTAATCTTCTCAGGGGTGAGTTCGAGGCTGAAAACCGGGCGGTTTTCGGCCAGCAAAATGCCGTTTCTGTCGTAGATCAGTCCCCGGTTAGGGGCGATAGGAACTACCTTGATCCGGTTATCGTTAGAGCGGGTTTTGTAGTCCTGGTACTGGTTGACCTGGATGTTGTACAGGTTGAGTAGCAGAACCCCCATCAGGGCAATAATGCCAACAAAAGCCACAATCGCCCTGCGTGAGAACAGGGCGGCTTCAGCCTGGTAATCCCGAATCTGGGCGCGTGTGCGTCTCATCCGAACTTATTCTCTGTGGTATGGGTGGTTCGCGGTAATACTCCACGCGCGGTACAGACTTTCGGCCATGACAACGCGTACCAGCGGATGAGGCAGGGTCAGGGGAGACAGGGACCAGCTCTGGTCGGCGGCGGCTTTACACGCCGGAGCCAGGCCTTCCGGGCCACCGATCAGAATGGATACGTCACGGGCATCCAGTTTCCATGCTTCCAGCTGGTCAGCCAGCTGTGGGGTATCCCAGCGTTTGCCTGGAATATCCAGGGTCACGATACGGTTGCCTTTTGGCACTGCTGCCAGCATGGCTTCGCCTTCTTTTTGCAAAATGCGTGCGATATCAGCATTTTTGCCGCGTTTGCCCGCCGGGATCTCAACCAGCTCCAGCGGCATATCATGCGGGAAACGGCGGCGGTACTCCTCGAAGCCCGTCTCGACCCATTTGGGCATCTTGGTGCCAACGGCAATCAGTTGAATTTTCACCGGTCAGCTCCACAGCTTTTCAAGTTGGTACAGTTCGCGGTGCTCTTCCTGAAGAATGTGCACCATGGTGGTACCCATATCGACCACCACCCATTCGCCTTCGGTTTCGCCGTCGGTACCCAATGGTTCCAGACCGGCTTTTTTGGCTTCGCTGGCAACGTGATCGGCAATGGAAGCAACGTGGCGTTTGGAAGTGCCGGTGCAGATAACCATAAAGTCCGTCACGCTCGACTTGCCCTGTACGTCCAGGGTGATAATGTCCTGAGCTTTCATATCGTCAGCTTTGTCGGCCAGAAAATCTCGAAGTTCTTCGCGTAGCAAGGTGTTTTTCCTCAAAAATCGGTTTGTCTGTGTCGCGGCGAGTATAGCACGCTTTTAGTTTAGTCCGCTGACCATGCTGTCAGGTGCACAGCACTCCAGCGATAATTGGGCAAGAGTTGGCCAGACAGGGGTATCAAAGCGGGTTTTGGTCTCCAGCTCGGCCTGGGTCAGCAGGTGAATAAGACGACTCAGGTGGGCCGCAGACAGCCGTTGCAGGGCTGCTGAATAGAGCGGACGCTTGTTCTGCCATACCCGGTGTGACTCAAATACTGAGGCCATTGACTGCTGGCTGAGTTGCTGGCGCATCGTCAGCAGCAGCATCAGCTCTTTTTGCAGCGTGCGCAGCAGGATCACGGCCTCGACGCCTTCAGCCTGAAGCTGACGCAGGATGCGCTGAGCGCGTTTGGCTTTGCCGGCCAGCAGGGCATCCACCCACTGAAATGGGGTGTAATGGTTGTGGCGGCTGAGCGCTTCTTCGACCCGGGGCAGGGTCAGCTGACCGTCCGGGTAGAGCAGGGCCAGTTTTTCCAGGCTCTGAACCAGCGCCAGCAGGTTACCTTCGTGCCACTGGGCCAGCAGCTGGGTGGTTGGCTGGTCAGGCGTCAGGCCGAGTTTACGGCAGCGCTGCATCACAAACTGTGGCAGGCGGGAAATATCCGGTGTCAGGCAGCTCACCACGCAGCCATTCGCAGCCAGGGCTTTAAACCATTTGGTGTTTTCCTGGGCGCGGGTCAGCTTCTGGCCGACAAGCACCAGTACGATATCGCTGTGGAGTATGTCAGACAGCGCCAACAGCTCTTTGCCGGCATTGGCCGGCAGGCCGGATTCACCAATCTCCAGCTCAATGATCTGACGGGCTGAGAACAGGCTCATTGCCTGGCAGCAGTCGAACACCTGATCCCAGTCGATGCTGGCATCGAGAGCGAAACGGTGGCGCTCAAGAAAGCCGGCTTTTTCCGCCTCTGCGGCGATGGCTTCGCGGCTTTCCTGAAGCAGCAGCAGTTCGCTGCCGGTCAGCAGGTAGACCGGATGCAGCTGACGGCTAAGCTGATCGCTCAGTTTATCGGCGTAGACGCGCATGGGCTCAGTTTACCGATTCAGTAGTGGTGGTCTGAGTTACGCCTTCGTCGAGCTGCTCGGTTTCTGTCAGCTGTTCGGCTCTTTCAAGTTTAGCTTTCAGACGGGCCATCTGACGCAGGATCTGACGGGCGGCCTGAAGACGCATTTCGTCCAGGGTCATTTCCTTCTCTTCCGATTTTGCCAGTGCGGCCATCGGGTTATCCAGGTAGCTGCGGTTTACGGTGGTAGTAAAGGTCTGGCTGCCCACTTCTGCGATGGTCACGCGGTAGTTGACGGTGTAGGTCAGCTCGTATTCTGCCGCTCGGCTGTTCTGGTACAGTGACAGGGTGCGTTGCGACTCAGCTTCGCTGATGAGGTGCAGGTTAGGGATGTTCGCCGCAGGCTGAACCATATCCACGCCGTTCATGTGCAGTTCGTTCTGAACAAAGCGGGTCAGCTTGCCGTAGGGGTCAAAACTGGTCAGTGAGAGCGCAGAGACTTCTTCCGGGATCAGGTAGCTGCCGCGAAACTGGAAACCACACGCAGTAGTCAGCAGAGAAAGCAACAGAACAACCAGCAGGCGGGGGGTAACAGAGGTAGATAAACGGCTCACTAAAGACTCCCTTTACGAATTTGATTGAGCTTTGGTAAAGGCTTGGGAAAGCCCTGAACAAAACACAATCAAACAGGGCGCATTGCGCCCTGTTTGCAGTGCTAATTACTATGACAATCAGTTTGCTACGATGTTCAGCAGCTTACCAGGGACATAGATCACTTTGCGGATAGTTTTGCCTTCGGTGTGCTTGGTGACGTGCTCGTCATTCAGGCCCAGCTCTTCTACCTGCTCTTTGGTTGCGTCAGCCGCAACAGTCAGTTTCGCACGCAGTTTGCCGTTTACCTGAACTACGATCAGCTTCTCATCTTCAACCAGTGCTTTCTCGTCGTGTGCAGGCCAGCCCGCGTTGTCGATCTCTGACTCACCCAGTGCTTTCCACATTTCAAAACAGATGTGCGGAGTGATTGGGTACAGCATAGCAACGACTGCTTTCAGTGCTTCATCCAGAATTGCACGATCCTGCTCAGATTCCTGAGACGCTTTACCCAGCTTGTTCATCAGTTCCATCACAGCGGCGATAGCGGTGTTGAAGGTCTGACGGCGGGCAATATCGTCGGTCACTTTAGCGATGGTCTTGTGAACGTCGCGGCGCAGGGCTTTCTGATCAGAAGACAGGGCTGCAGTATCAACAGCAACAGCTTCGCCTTTCTCAGTGTGCTCTTTTACCAGTTTCCATACACGTTTCAGGAAGCGGTTAGCACCTTCAACGCCGGATTCCTGCCATTCCAGGGTCATATCAGCCGGTGATGCGAACATCATAAACAGACGAACGGTATCTGCGCCGTACTTGTCGACCATTTCCTGTGGGTCGATGCCGTTGTTTTTCGACTTGGACATCTTGATCATGCCTGAGTGTTCAACCGCGCGGCCCTGCTCGTCAGTTGCAGAGGCGATGCGGCCTTTGCCATCACGTTCAACGGTTACGTCAGTTGGTGCGATCCACTCTTTGGTGCCTTTGTCGTTAGTGTGGTAGAAGGCATCAGCCAGAACCATACCCTGACACAGCAGCTGCTTGAACGGCTCGTCAGAAGTCACGTAGCCTGCGTCACGCAGCAGTTTGTGGAAGAAGCGTGAGTACAGCAGGTGCATACAGGCGTGCTCGATACCACCGATGTACTGGTCTACCGGCAGCCAGTAGTTCGCCTGCTCTGAATCAACAATCGCTTCTGCTTTTGGTGAACAGTAGCGCGCGTAGTACCACGAAGATTCCATAAAGGTATCAAAGGTGTCGGTTTCACGCAGTGCCGGCTCGCCGTTAAAGGTGGTTTTCGCCCACTCTTTGTCAGCTTTGATTGGGCTGGTTACGCCATCCATTACCACGTCTTCAGGCAGGATAACTGGCAGTTGATCAGCCGGTACCGGATGGACTTCACCGTCTTCGGTGGTCACCATAGGGATTGGCGCGCCCCAGTAACGCTGACGGGATACACCCCAGTCACGCAGACGGAAGTTAACGGTTTTAACACCTTTGCCTTCGCTTTCCAGTTTGGCTGCGATTGCGTCAAATGCTGCCTGGAAGTCCAGACCGTCGAATTCGCCTGAATCGAACAGTACGCCCTTCTCGGTGTAAGCCGCTTCAGAGATGTTCAGCTCGCTGCCGTCGGCAGGTTTGATTACCGGTACGATATCCAGACCGTATTTGGTCGCGAACTCGTAGTCACGCTGGTCGTGAGCCGGTACTGCCATTACTGCGCCTGTGCCGTAATCCATCAGTACGAAGTTAGCCACAAATACCGGTACTTCACGGCCGTTCAGCGGGTGAACAGCGGTCAGGCCGGTAGCCATGCCTTTTTTCTCCATGGTCGCCAGCTCAGCTTCAGCCACCTTGGTGTTTTTGCACTCTTCGATAAATGCAGCCAGCTCAGGGTTGTTCTGAGCAGCGATGTCTGCCAGAGGGTGACCTGCTGCGATACCTACGTAGGTTACGCCCATCAGGGTATCAGGACGTGTGGTGTACACTTCCAGATCGTCGTGACCGTTAACCGCAAACTTCAGTTCAACACCTTCAGAGCGGCCGATCCAGTTGCGCTGCATGGTCTTAACCATTTCAGGCCAGCCATCCAGGTTATCCAGGTCGTCCAGCAGTTCCTGAGCGTATTCAGTGATCTTGATGAACCACTGAGGGATCTCTTTTTGCTCTACCGGCGTATCACAGCGCCAGCAGCAGCCGTCTTCAACCTGCTCGTTCGCCAGTACGGTCTGGTCGTTCGGACACCAGTTAACAGAAGAGGTCTTCTTGTAAACCAGGCCTTTCCCGTACAGTTTGGTAAAGAATTCCTGCTCCCAGCGGTAGTACTCAGGAGTACAGGTTGCGAACTCACGGTCCCAGTCGTAACCGAAGCCCAGCAGTTTCAGCTGGTTCTTCATGTACTCGATGTTTTCGTAGGTCCATGGCGCCGGAGCGGTATTGTTTTTCACTGCCGCGTTTTCAGCTGGCAGGCCGAATGCATCCCAGCCGATAGGCTGCATAACATTTTTGCCCTGCAGTCGCTGGAAGCGGGAAATTACGTCACCGATGGTGTAGTTGCGTACGTGACCCATGTGAAGTCGGCCACTTGGGTACGGGAACATAGAAAGACAGTAGAATTTTTCTTTATTTGGGTCTTCACTTACAACAAAGGTCTTGCTGTCGTCCCAGTGCTTTTGAACTTTCTGTTCAATATCTTGCGGGTTGTATTGGTCTTGCATCGATGACATCCGATTATCCTGGAATTTGTGAGATCGGTTAGATCAGACTTTTAATGATCCGCATAGAATACATAAAGGAGCGACGCTCAACAATAGCCAATCCACGGAGGTGTTGTATGCCAAAACGCAAAGCCGGATACGAAGAGAAGCTGGACGAGGTGGTTGATACTCTCAAACACAGTCCTGAAGAGCTGGAAAAGGTACTCAATACCTCTGCGGAGGTGATGTCTGCGGCCAGTGATATGACCAAAGATGAGATGGCGCTGGTGAAAGCTTACGTCCGCTCAGATCTGAAGGAGTTTGCGGATACTTATCAGAAAGACCGCGACCGCAGCCCGTTTTATCTGATGATCGCCAATTCTGTCTGGGAGGGACTGTTAGAGATCACCGACCGCACCCAGGTCGAGTGGCGCGAACTGTTTATGGACCTGGAGCATAAAGGACTGTATCAGGCCGGGGACATTATCGGCCTGGGTTACCTGGTGTGCGATAAGTGCGGCCATAAGACTTATTATAACCACCCAACCCTGGTCGAGCCTTGTAAAGAGTGCGGGCATAATGGGTTTACGCGGTTGTCGTTGAAGCCGTAGAAAAGGCGCTGGGCACTGGGTACCAGGCCCTGGGGGAGTTCGCGATAAGTGAAGTGGGAAGATGAGCTATCGTGTTGACAGTAAAACTTGAATAAGCCCCCCTGCTTGCAGAGCCCAGAGCCCAGAGCCCAGAGCCCAGAGCCCAGAGCCCAGAGCCCAGAGCCCAGAGCCCAGAGCCCAGAGCCCAGAGCCCAGAGCCCAGAGCCCAGAGCCCCAGGACCTAGGACCTGCTTTTCCTTCTGCCCCACCCAATAACCAAACTAACCAACACCAACCCATAAAGCGGCCACACCCCAAACTTCCGGTATGGCGTCATTCCATTCGTTGAAACCACTGAGGCGCGCAGCACTTCGGTCTCGAACTGCGGGACGCGGGAGGTAATTTTGCCCTGGTAGTCGGTGATGGCGGTGACGCCGTTATTGGTAGCGCGGATCACCGGTTTACCCAGCTCCAGTGCGCGCATGCGGGCGATCTCCATGTGCTGCAGCGGGCCGATCGAGTGACCGAACCAGGCGTCGTTGGAGAGGGTCAGGATGAAGTCTGTATCATCGTAGATGTTCTGACGTACCTGATCGTTAAAGATGATCTCATAGCAGAGCGCCGGTGCCAGATGGCGGCCGTTGGCTTCGATATTTGGCTGAACGTAGTCACCGCGGTTAAACGAGGACATCGGCAGGTTAAAGAAAGGGGCCAGCGGGCGCAGGATATCTTCAAACGGCACAAACTCGCCGAATGGCAGCAGGTGGTGCTTGTTGTAGCGCGGCTGGGTGACGTAGTTGTACTCGCCGTGCTGGTTACTGCCCAGCGAGACGATGCTGTTGTAGTACACCCTTGGCTCCGGCATGGTCACCACGCCGGTGATGATCGCGCTCTCGTTCATTCTGGCGGCCGAGTCCAGATTATTCAGGAAAGAGGGCAGCTCACGCTCAAAGGCCGGGATCGCCGCTTCCGGCCAGATGATCACGTCGGCATCCCAGTTTTCCCGGCTCAGGTCGGTGTACTTCATGATGGTTGGCCAGCGCTGGCTTGGCACCCATTTCAGTTCCTGAGGGATGTTGCCCTGAATAAGGGCGAATTCGGTTTTACTGTCCGGGTTTGGGGTAACCCAGTTAACGGTTTGCAGCGCGCCGGCAAGAGCAAACAGTGCCGCGGGCAGGGCGATAAAGGCGAACCGGCGCGTCAGCAGTACCAGGGTTAGGGCTCCGCAGCTGAGCGCAATCAGATAAGAAATCAGGTCTACGCCGCCGAGCGGTGCAAAAGAGGCAAATGGTGCATCAATCTGGCTGTAGCCGAGCCAGAGCCACGGAAAGCCGGTCATCACCCATCCGCGCAGCCATTCGTTGATCATCCACAGCGCAGGGCCTGCCAGCAGCAGTTTTACGGTGTTGTTTTTGCCAAACCAGCGGTTAAGCACAACAGAAAACAGCGCCGGGTAGAGCGCAAGGTAGCCGATTAACAGCACCATCAGGAACACGCTGGCGATTTTCGGCATCCCGCCAAAGGTATCGATACTGATATGAACCCAGCTTATCCCGGTGGCGAACTGTCCCAGTCCCCAGCTGTAACCGATGGCAAAAGCGCGTTTGTTGCTTTGCTTGTGGATGAGCAGCAGCAGGGCCGTCAGGCTGACGAACACCGCAGGCCAGAGCTGATAAGGGGCGAAGCCCAGGGTGGCAACCGCGCCGGCAGAGAAAGCGGCCAGCGGACGAAAAAGACGGGATAACCAGAGTTGTGCCATTTTGTTTTTATTTGCCTTTATCAAAAAGCCCGGCCTGGTGGCCGGGCAGTTTTGTAACAACGCAGGGAGTCAGCCTCCCGGGATCACTCTTCCGGTTGGGTAACCGGCTGTTTGTCCTGATCCGGAATGGTAACCTGCAGCTGGATAACGCGGCGGTTATCCGCAGAGGTTACTTTAAAGCTGAAACCATCCAGTTCGACGATCTCGCCGCGGGTTGGCAGGTGACCAAAGCGGGTCATCACCAGTCCGCCAACGGTATCCACCTCTTCATCACTGAAGCTGGTACCAAAGGTCTCGTTGAACTCTTCAATCGTCGTCAGCGCCCGCACAGAGAAGGTGTGCTTGCTCAGTTTGCGGATTTCGGTCTCTTCCTCATCGTCGAACTCGTCTTCGATTTCTCCGACGATTTCTTCAAGGATGTCTTCGATAGTGACCAGACCTGAAACACCGCCAAACTCATCCACGACGATAGCCATGTGATAGCGCTCTTCGCGGAACTCTTTCAGCAGGCGGTCAACGCGCTTGCTCTCCGGTACGACGACCGCAGGACGAATGACTTGTTCAATCTGAAATGGCTCGCTGTTGGAGCCGAGATACTTAAGTAGGTCCTTCGCTAACAGAATGCCTTCTACGTGATCTTTGTCTTCACTGATAACCGGGTAGCGCGAGTGCTGCGCATCGGTGATGAGAGCGACCAGGTCATCGAGAACGTGGGTACGTTCAACGGTTACCATTTGAGAGCGTGGGATCATAATATCCCGGACTCTCTGCTCTGAAATCTCCATCACACCTTCGAGCATGTCGCGGGTGTCGTGGTCGATAAGGTCGTTGATTTCAGAATCGCGGATCACATCGACAAGCTCCTGCTTGTCTTTTGGGTCGCCCTGAAAGAGCTGGCCCAGGCGTTCAAAGAAGGACTTTCTACTCGGACCTTCGTTTTTACCATCCGATGACGGAGGCGAATTATCTTCGTTGTTCATGAGTTCTCATAAGTTAACGCTGCCAGATGTGTGACAGCTCACGGGAGCAGAATCGGGTTACGAGAGGAACAAAAAGCGAGGAGTTGTCCCGCTTCATGTATCCCGTTACCCGTATCTGAACCTATTTCTCTGCAATATAGGGGTCTTCAAAACCCATAGACTGCATGATTTCTGTTTCGAGGGATTCCATCTCTTCGGCTTCCTCATCCTCGATATGATCATAACCTAGCAGATGAAGACTGCCATGTACAACCATATGCGCCCAGTGGGCATCCAGGGGCTTATTCTGCTCCTTTGCTTCAGATTCAACAACCTGGCGGCAAATGATCAGATCGCCCAGCAGGTCGATCTCCACACCTGGTGGTACTTCAAACGGGAAAGAGAGCACGTTGGTCGGCTTGTCTTTTCCCCGGTATTCCAGGTTCAGCTGGTGGCTCTCTTCTTCATCCACAATGCGGATGGTCACTTCTGCCTGAGGCTGAAACTGGCTGACCGTAGTGCTCAGCCATTTGTGAAGGTCGGCTTCTGCCGGCAGGCCCTCAGGATTTTCGACCGCAATTTGCAGGTCCAGTTCAATGCTCATGATTCACCGCCGTTGGTTTGCTGTGCCTGCAGTGCTTCGCGCTCTTCACGGCGAAGACGTTCACGCTCTTTACGCTCTTTCTGATCTTTGGCTTCCCACTTCTCGTACGCGTTAACGATGCGGGCAACCACAGGGTGGCGCACGACGTCATCGGCAGCAAAGAAGTTAAAGCTGATCTCATCGACATCACTCAGCACTTCAATTGCGTGGCGCAGACCGGAGCGGGCGCCGCGTGGCAGGTCGATCTGGGTTACGTCACCCGTGATAACTGCGCGTGAGTTAAAGCCGATACGGGTCAGGAACATTTTCATCTGTTCGACCGTGGTGTTCTGACTCTCATCGAGAATGATAAAGGCGTCGTTCAGGGTACGGCCACGCATGTAGGCAAGCGGGGCGACTTCAATCACGTTACGCTCAATCAGCTTCTCTACGCGCTCAAAGCCCAGCATTTCAAACAGGGCATCGTAAAGAGGGCGCAGGTAAGGGTCTACTTTCTGGCTAAGGTCACCAGGCAGGAAGCCCAGTTTTTCACCCGCTTCCACCGCAGGGCGGGTCAGCAGGATACGGCGGATTTCCTGACGCTCAAGCGCATCAACTGCAGCAGCAACCGCCAGGTAGGTTTTACCGGTACCAGCCGGGCCAATACCGAAGCTGATGTCATGGGTGACCATGTTCATCAGGTACTGTCCCTGGTTTGGGGTACGCGGCTTGATCACGCCTTTCTTGGTCTTGATGAATACTTCTTTGCCGTGCTCAATCGAAGACTCAGCATTCTGCTCCAGTACGCCGGATTCTTTGATTGCCAGGTGGAGCTGCTCGGGTTCAATATCCGGGATTTGGCCACGTACCGGCGCAGTATCAACATACAGGGTTTTGAGGATATCCAGGCCGGCTGCAGCAGTATGAGGTTTGCCGACAACGGTAAAGAAGTTACCGCGGTGGTTGATTTCAACGCCCAGACGGCGTTCTAAATGCTTGATATTGTCGTCAAACGGGCCACACAGGCTCGACAGACGGTGGTTATCTTCCGGCTCCAGATTGATTTCCAGAGTGACAATTTTATTGCTCAAATTTGCCTCACATTAGCAAAAAGCCCGATAACGACCGGGCTTTAAATGGATTCTTTATTGTGCGCTTATGGCGTAAAGGTTGCGACACCCAGTTCGTCTTCTTTACGGGTCTTCTCCATCATTTCAGCAGGAGAGGTCACCACACGCAGGTTCATCTCTTTCTCGGTACGTACCAGCTCACCACGCAGTGAGTTAGAGAACACGTCAACGATCTTCACGTCAACAAACTGACCGATAAGATCCGCTGAACCTTCAAAGTTTACCACACGGTTGTTCTCGGTGCGTGCACGCAGCTCCATCAGATCCTTCTTCGATGGGCCTTCTACCAGTACGCGCTGAACGGTGTCCAGCATCTGGCGCGAGTAACGCATTGCCTGGCTGTTGACCTGCTGCTGCAGCTCGTACAGGCGCTCTTTTTTGGTCTGCTCAGGCAGGTCACAAGGGTAGTCTGCCGCAGGCGTACCAGGACGTGGTGAGAAGATAAAGCTGAAGCTCATATCAAAGTCTACATCACGAATAAGCTTCATGGTGTCCTGGAAGTCCTGATCGGTTTCACCCGGGAAGCCAACGATAAAGTCAGAGCTGATGTGGATGTCCGGACGTGCTTTACGCAGTTTACGGATGATCGACTTGTACTCGATCGCTGTGTGCGGACGTTTCATCATGGTCAGAACACGGTCTGAGCCGCTCTGTACCGGCAGGTGCAGGAAGCTCACCAGCTCAGGGGTATCTTCGTATACTGCGATGATGTCATCGGTAAACTCCAGCGGGTGGCTGGTCGTAAAGCGGATGCGGTCAATACCGTCGATAGAAGCGACCAGACGCAGCAGTTCTGCGAAGCTGCAGATCTCGCCATCATGGGTAGGACCACGGTAGGCGTTTACGTTCTGACCCAGCAGGTTCACTTCACGCACGCCCTGCTCAGCCAGCTGAGCGACTTCAAACAGTACGTCATCCATTGGGCGGCTGACTTCTTCACCGCGGGTGTATGGAACCACGCAGTAAGTACAGTATTTTGAACAGCCTTCCATAATAGAAACGAACGCAGTCGCGCCTTCTGCGCGTGGTTCAGGAAGGCGGTCGAATTTTTCGATTTCCGGGAAGGAAATATCCATTACCGGCACTTCGTCTGACTGAGACTGTTTGATCATCTCAGGCAGGCGGTGCAGAGTCTGTGGGCCAAAGATCACGTCAACGTAAGGTGCACGTTCGCGGATATGGTCACCTTCCTGAGTAGCTACACAGCCACCCACGCCGATCACAACGCCAGGACGGGTATCTTTCAGAGTCTTCCAGCGGCCCAGCTGGTGGAACACTTTTTCCTGCGCTTTTTCACGGATCGAACAGGTGTTAAGTAGAAGTACATCTGCCTGGTCTGGGTCTTCAGTCAGCTCGTAACCGTTCGCCGCGTTCAGCAGGTCAGCCATTTTTGATGAATCGTACTCGTTCATCTGGCAGCCCCAGGTTTTAATTAGCAGTTTCTTACTCATCTCACTATCGCTCGTCAATCTAATCGTTGTACGGATTTATTAATTCAGTTCTACCCCCATACCGGTGGTAGCCGCGTATTGTACTGCTTTAAATACCGCCTGACCAGAGGGTAGCCAATATTCCTCTGGTGCCACATTCAGCAAGGGTTTTACTCGCTTTTAACACCTTCAGACGTACAATAGAAAACAGATATAAAATCATGGTGATAAACCTATGACAGAGACCTATTTTGATATTGCCATCGTGGGTGGCGGCATGGTGGGCGCCGCGCTGGCGGTCGGCTTCGCCAGACAGGGTAAGCAGGTAGTAGTGGTGGAAGGCCATAAACCCGAACCTTTTGCTTCCGGACAGCCGATGGATATTCGCGTTTCGGCGATCTCTCATACTTCGGTGGCGTTGCTGGACAGGCTGGGAGCCTGGCAACATACCAAATCTATGCGGGTATGCCCCTACCGCAGGCTGGAAACCTGGGAGCATCAGGAATGCCGCACCCGTTTCAGTGCGGACAGTCTGGAGCTCGACCAGTTAGGCTTTATCGTCGAAAACCGTCTGATCCAGCTTGGGTTGTGGCAGGAGTTCGCCGGTTACCCGAATCTGGTGCTTCGCTGTCCGGATACGCTGGAGTCTCTGAATGCAGATAAAGAGGGCAGTGAACTGCATCTTTCCAGCGGTGAAACCCTGAAGGCAAAATTGGTGATCGGGGCAGATGGTGCGAATTCCAGAGTCCGTCAGCTGGCAGGTATTGGCATTACGGCCTGGGACTATCGTCAGCACTGCATGCTGATCAATGTGAAAACCGAACTGGCTCAGCAGGATATTACCTGGCAGCAGTTTTTGCCATCCGGTCCGCGTTCATTTTTGCCGCTGTGTGGCCATCAGGGATCGCTGGTGTGGTATGACGCGCCAAAACGCATTCGTCAGCTGGGCCAGCTATCCAAAGAGAAACTGCGTGAGGAGATCCTGGCTAATTTCCCGAAAGAGCTGGGAGACATCGAAGTTCTGCAGTGGGGCAGCTTCCCGCTGACAAGACGTCACGCACAGGATTACTTTGCCAAAGGCTGCGTGCTGGTCGGTGATGCGGCCCATACTATCAACCCGCTGGCGGGTCAGGGCGTTAACTTAGGTTTTAAAGACGCGGACGTATTGCTGGCGATGGTGGACAAACACGGCATCACAGACAAAGCGCTGCAGGCTTATCAGAGAAAACGTAAACCGGACAATCTGTTAATGCAAACCGGAATGGATGTGTTCTACAAAGGATTCAGCAACGACCTGCTGCCACTGAAACTGGTGCGTAACGCAGCACTGAAACTGGCTGAAAATGCCGGGCCGCTGAAAGAAAAAGTGTTGAAGTATGCGCTGGGGTTGTGATCTTTAGGGTGCGAGGGGCGCTTCGCTGCGGGGTTCGAGGTCCTCGGGGGAAGCGCTGATAACTCCGTGGGTCTGGACCTGAATTATGGGTGAGCTTAATGGTTGGCAGTGTGGCGCTTTGCTTTTCCTAGTGCCCAGGGCCGAGAGCCCAGCGCCTTTCTCCAGAAAACACAAAACCCACCGCGAGGGTGGGTTTGATGTTTTTTGGTGCGGAGGGAGGGACTTGAACCCTCACGTCCTTGCGGACACTAGCACCTGAAGCTAGCGCGTCTACCAATTCCGCCACCACCGCACAATTTGTGGTTAACCTGTCTGGTGGAGACAAATCAACGTTGTAATGGCAGGTCTACCTGGATTCGAACCAGGGAATGACGGGATCAAAACCCGTTGCCTTACCGCTTGGCGATAGACCTGCAGATTTTCTGTCTGAACGATTTGGTGCGGAGGGAGGGACTTGAACCCTCACGTCCTTTCGGACACTAGCACCTGAAGCTAGCGCGTCTACCAATTCCGCCACCACCGCAAATCGCTGACAGATAATCAATGGTCTGTCAGTTAAAACTGACAATGCCATTAAATAATGGTGCGGAAGGAGAGACTTGAACTCTCACACCTTGCGGCGCCAGAACCTAAATCTGGTGCGTCTACCAATTCCGCCACTTCCGCAACATAATCTTTAGTTAACCCGATAACTGGTAAAATCGAATCAACGTTGTAGTGGCAGGTCTACCTGGATTCGAACCAGGGAATGACGGGATCAAAACCCGTTGCCTTACCGCTTGGCGATAGACCTGCAGGTATTCTTAAACTCAGCAATATTGGTGCGGAGGGAGGGACTTGAACCCTCACGTCCTTTCGGACACTAGCACCTGAAGCTAGCGCGTCTACCAATTCCGCCACCACCGCAATAATGCTGTCGCTTAAGAATGTAATAAATGGTGGCTACGACGGGATTCGAACCTGTGACCCCATCATTATGAGTGATGTGCTCTAACCAACTGAGCTACGTAGCCACTCTGAATAAATGGTGCGGAAGGAGAGACTTGAACTCTCACACCTTGCGGCGCCAGAACCTAAATCTGGTGCGTCTACCAATTCCGCCACTTCCGCAACTTATTCTGTAATCAACCCGGTAATTGGTAAAACCGAATCGATGTTGTAATGGCAGGTCTACCTGGATTCGAACCAGGGAATGACGGGATCAAAACCCGTTGCCTTACCGCTTGGCGATAGACCTGCAGATTGTGTAACCATTGGTGCGGAGGGAGGGACTTGAACCCTCACGTCCTTGCGGACACTAGCACCTGAAGCTAGCGCGTCTACCAATTCCGCCACCACCGCATTTAATGGTTATCAGGACAACCAGATAAATCTGATTATCAAAATAGTGGCAGGTCTACCTGGATTCGAACCAGGGGATGACGGGATCAAAACCCGTTGCCTTACCGCTTGGCGATAGACCTGCAGGTTGAATTCATGGTGCGGAAGGAGAGACTTGAACTCTCACACCTTGCGGCGCCAGAACCTAAATCTGGTGCGTCTACCAATTCCGCCACTTCCGCATGAATTCAGATTGTTACAGAAAATTGAGATGGTGCGGAAGGAGAGACTTGAACTCTCACACCTTGCGGCGCCAGAACCTAAATCTGGTGCGTCTACCAATTCCGCCACTTCCGCGACTCAAATTTTCTGTGGCTTACCAGTCATTTGACTGATGAGCTTAATATGGTGGCTACGACGGGATTCGAACCTGTGACCCCATCATTATGAGTGATGTGCTCTAACCAACTGAGCTACGTAGCCATCTTTTTGGAGCGAGACAATATAATACAATCTCGCGGGCAGTTCCATACTCTTTTTCAAGATTTTTACTGCCAGCAGTACTGAGTGATTGTTTAATCATCAATGCTGCTAAATAGTGGCAGGTCTACCTGGATTCGAACCAGGGGATGACGGGATCAAAACCCGTTGCCTTACCGCTTGGCGATAGACCTGCAGGTTGACGGCAAGCTCACTAAAGAGTTGCTGTCTGCAATATGGTGCGGAAGGAGAGACTTGAACTCTCACACCTTGCGGCGCCAGAACCTAAATCTGGTGCGTCTACCAATTCCGCCACTTCCGCATTTATTTCCTGAACACTTTCGAAAAAGCGCTTAGGAAATGGTGGCTACGACGGGATTCGAACCTGTGACCCCATCATTATGAGTGATGTGCTCTAACCAACTGAGCTACGTAGCCATTTCCATATTGTTTGTTCCTTTCGGTAAGTTGCCTTCTCGTTGGGAACGGGGCGCATTATGCGGATATGACCGGAAACCGTCAACAGTTTTTTTGAAGAAATTTCGAATTTAGAATCGTTCGTCCTTTTTTTAGACAAAGAGACGTATTTATGATCTAAAACTGGCTCAAAATCGCCACAGCCATTGAAAATAAACAGTTTGAAGTGTGGTGAGTGATTTGGCAGAAATAAAAAAAGCCAGCGTAAATGCTGGCTTTTTGAGCAGTTAAGTCGGTATGACTTATACGTTAAAGCGGAAGTGAATCACATCGCCGTCTTTCACGATGTACTCTTTACCTTCCAGACGCCATTTACCGGCTTCTTTTGCACCGCTTTCACCTTTGTATTCGATGAAATCGTCGTAACCAACCACTTCAGCACGGATAAAGCCTTTCTCAAAGTCGGTGTGGATCTTACCAGCAGCCTGTGGCGCAGTAGAACCAACAGGCACGGTCCATGCACGTACTTCTTTAACACCTGCAGTGAAGTAAGTCTGCAGGTTCAGCAGTTCGTAACCAGAACGGATCACGCGGTTCAGGCCTGGTTCTTCGATACCAAGGTCTGCCAGGAACTCTTCGCGCTCGTCATCTTCGAGCTCTGCCAGCTCAGATTCGATAGCCGCACAAACCGGTACTACTACCGCGTTTTCGCCTTTTGCGTGCTCGCGCACTGCGTCCAGGTACTCATTGTCTTCGAAGCCGTCTTCGTTAACGTTCGCGATGTACATGGTTGGCTTAAGAGTCAGGAAGTTCAGGTATGCGATCGCTGCCAGTTCTTCTTTAGCCAGTTCAACGCTGCGTGCCATGCCACCTTCAGTCAGGATTGGCAGCATTTTTTCCAGTACAGTGATTTCGAACTTCGCGTCTTTATCACCGCCTTTGGCACGTTTTGCCTGGCGCTGAATGGCACGCTCACAGGTATCAAGGTCAGCCAGAGCCAGCTCAAGGTTGATCACTTCGATATCTTCCAGAGGAGAGACTTTACCTGATACGTGAACGATGTTGTCGTTTTCAAAGCAGCGAACAACGTGACCGATAGCGTCAGTTTCACGGATGTTTGCCAGGAATTTGTTACCCAGGCCTTCACCTTTAGATGCACCGGCAACCAGACCGGCGATATCTACGAATTCCATCGTGGTAGGCAGGATCTTCTGCGGATTCACGATGTCAGCCAGTGCGTTCAGACGCAGATCCGGCACAGGAACCACACCTGTGTTTGGTTCGATAGTACAGAAAGGGAAGTTTGCTGCTTCAATTCCCGCTTTAGTCAGTGCATTAAACAGGGTTGATTTACCTACGTTTGGCAGACCAACGATGCCACATTTAAAACCCATGGTTTTTTACCTTATTCTGCTTTGAATGTATGTAAGCGATTTTGCGCTTTGGTTAAGCCATCTTTTAACAGGATGTCCAGACAGCGAACGGATTCATCTACCGCTGCGTCGATACACTCCTGCTCTTTGGCTGGCGCTTTGCCCAGAACGTAGCCCGCCACCCGGTCTTTATGACCCGGATGACCGATGCCCAGTCTGAGGCGATAAAAGTCTTTGTTGTTACCCATTTTACTGATGATGTCACGCAGGCCGTTATGGCCACCGTGCCCGCCACCTTTTTTGAACTTCGCCACGCCAGGAGGCATATCCAGCTCATCATGGGCGACCATGATCTCTTCTGGCTTGATCTGGTAAAACTTTGCCAGTGCGGCAACGGATTTACCCGACAGGTTCATAAAGGTAGTTGGGATCAACAGACGGAGATCCTGACCATTGACCATGATCCTGCCTGTCAGGCCAAAAAATTTCACTTCGTTTTTCAGCGTCACATTATGGACGCGGGCCAGCTCTTCTACTGCCCAGGCGCCTGCATTATGCCGTGTTTTGGCGTATTCAGGTCCCGGATTGGCCAGCCCGACAAGGAGTTTGATTGGTTGACTCAAGGTTCAGATCTCTCTTGGAATCTAAAAAGCGCGGTATGATAGCACACATCAGCACAGCTGTTGACCTTTCGCACGAAAAACGGAATAAACGGCTCTGGGCTCTGGGCTCTGGGCTCTGGGCTCTGGACGGGAGAGTAAATGAAACAAGCCTGGGTGTGGGCCAGGCTTGTTGGGTTCTGTTGATAAGAGGGTTATGCCAGGGCGTCTTTGTTCTGGCGTGCTTTGCCTGGTTTGAAGGCGGTGACCAGCAGGGCGCTGGCGGCGAGGGCCAGGCAGTAGTAGGAATGGGTGGTCACTTCCAGTGGGGAGAGTTTCATCATCGAGCCGATCAGCAGTACCTGAGCGCCGTATGGCAGCAGGCCCTGGATAACGCAGGAGAAAATATCCAGCAGGCTGGCTGAACGTTTGGCACAGACGCCGTGTTCTGTGGCCAGATCTCTGGCGATGGAGCCTGACACCAGAATGGCGACCGTGTTGTTGGCGGTGCAGCAGTTCACCAGGCTGACCAGCAGGGCAATACCCCATTCGCCGCCTTTACTGCCGGCGTTTTTCAGCATTTTACTCAGTGTTTGGGTAATAAACGCCAGTCCGCCCTGTTCTTTCATCAGGGCACTCAGGCCACCGATCATCATCGACAGCAGGAAGATCTCCTGCATGCTGCCAAAGCCTGCGTAGATGTCTTTGCTGTATTGGGTCAGGGAGTAGTCAGCCACATTACTGAGGCCAATCGCACCGGCCAGCAGGATACCCGTGGTCAGCACCGCAAACACGTTCAGGCCGGATACCGCCAGTACCAGAATGGTCAGGTAAGGCAGGACTTTCAGCCACTCAATATCGGTAGTTTCCGGCTGTGAGCCCGACGCGCTCAGCAGGGTAAACAGCACCAGTGAAACCATAGCCGCGGGCAGGGCGATACCTATGTTCTCCCTGAACTTGTCTTTCATCTCACAGCCCTGAGAGCGGGTTGCAGCAATGGTGGTATCGGAAATGATCGACAGGTTGTCGCCAAACATTGCGCCGCTCAGTACCGCACCTGCGGCAATGGCGTAATCAATCCCTGTCGCGTCGGCAAGGCCCAGAGCGACAGGAGCCAGTGCAGCAATGGTGCCCATTGAAGTGCCCATGGCGGTGGCAATAAAGGCCGCAATCACAAACATCCCCGGCAGAACCAGCCCTGGCGGTAGCAGTGACAGACCCAGGTTTACGGTCGCCTCAACGCCACCGGTCGCTTTGGCTACCGAGGCAAAGGCGCCGGCCAGCAGGTAGATCATGCACATGGCAATAATGTCACTGTGCCCCACGCCACGAATAAACTGCTCAATGGCTTTGTTGAGTTTTTCCTTACTTAGCAGGATCGCAACCAGAACAGCGGGCAGGGCAGCAACCGGTGCAGGCAGCTGGTAGAAGGCGAACTCCACGCCCTGAAGGCTCAGATAACTGCCGACACCAATAAACAGGGCCAGAAAAACCACAAGCGGTAACAGCGCTTTGGCTGACGGGGATGTGTGCATGATAATTTACTCAACAGAACAGAAAGTGGCCGCAAGGTTACAGGGGATGTTTGGATGTGTCAACGTCTGGACGTCTAAATGGCTTGTTGGGGCTCGGGGCCCTGGGTACTAGGCTCTGGGGGAGCGGGTTGGGAGTATTGCGAAAAGCTTGCGATTTTTTGTTGACGCCGGGTGTCACTGTTATCAATATCTTGCAGCGCCCAGCGCCCAGCGCCCAGCGCCCAGCGCCCAGCGCCTGATAATAAAAAACCCCGCCGTTTCCGGCAGGGTTTTTAAATCATTTCAGCCTGTTTAACTTAGTTAAACATCGCCGAGATAGATTCTTCGTTGCTGATGCGGCGAATCGCTTCAGCCAGCATGCTTGACAGGGTCAGCTGAGTTACTTTACCTGTTGCTTCCATTTCAGGAGACAGCTCGATAGAGTCGGTGATGATTACCTGGTCCAGTACAGAGGCTGCGATGTTTTTCGCAGCGTTGCCTGAGAATACTGCGTGAGTAGCGTAAGCGAATACACGCTTCGCGCCGCGCGCTTTCAGCGCTTCTGCAGCTTTACACAGGGTACCGCCGGTATCGATCATGTCGTCTACGATTACGCAGTCGCGGCCTTCAACGTCACCAATCAGGTTCATCACTTCAGAAACGTTAGCGCGTGGACGGCGCTTGTCTACGATAGCGATGTCAGTGTCGTCCAGTGCTTTCGCCGTAGCGCGGGCACGTACAACACCACCCAGGTCAGGTGATACAACAACAGGATCTTCCAGACCGCGGGCACGCATATCTTCAAGCAGTACCGGAGTACCGAAGATGTTGTCTACAGGAACATCGAAGAAGCCCTGGATCTGCTCTGCGTGCAGGTCGATGGTCAGAACGCGGTCAACGCCAACGTTTGACAGGAAGTCAGCAACAACTTTAGCAGTGATTGGCACACGCGCAGAACGTACACGACGGTCCTGGCGGGCATAGCCAAAGTATGGGATTACAGCTGTAATACGGCCCGCTGAAGCGCGGCGCATTGCGTCGATCATCACTACCAGTTCCATCAGGTTGTCATTGGTAGGCGCACAGGTAGATTGGATGATGAATACATCGCTACCACGAACGTTCTCGTTGATTTGAACAGCGACTTCGCCGTCAGAGAAACGTGATACAGTAGCATCACCCAGAGAGATGTATAGACGATCAGCAATACGTTGGGCTAGTTCAGGTGTAGCGTTACCAGCAAATAGCTTCATATCAGGCACGGTGGAAACCTCAGGTTTGCGTCCAGTTTTAGATAGATTGTGAGTAGGCTGCTTGGTATTCAGCCAATCTTTCTTTTAGAGGCGAAAGATTTACGCCTGCAGCCACAAATGCATGGGTATCATTTGTGAGCTGATTGAGTACAGATTCGGCATCTTTTCTGGTCGGAAACTCAGCAAAAACGCACGATCCGGTACCCGTCAATCTTGACGGCGCGTATTGTAGCAGCCATGAAAGTTGCTTATCAACCTCCGGATAGAGGTTCCGCACGATTTTTTCGCAATCGTTTCCGTAAGGTTCGCTCAGAAGCGTTGCCAGCTCTCGCTTTGGTGTGTTTCTTGTCAATTGCGGATGACTGAAAATTTCTGCGGTTGCGATACTGACATCAGGTCGAACTATCACATACCAGGCCTGTTTTGGCTCCGCAGGGATTAATTTTTCACCAACTCCTTCGGCAAATGCAGCAAAGCCCCGCACGAAGACCGGCACATCCGCACCAAGAGCGAGACCGATCTCTGCCAGCTCGTCATCACTCAAATTGGTTTGCCATAAAAAGTTAAGCGCGACCAGCGCCGTGGCTGCATTGGAAGAGCCGCCACCGATACCACCACCCATAGGCAGGCGTTTATCCAGTTCGATGTGCGCACCCAGCTTGCAGCCGGTTTTGGCCTTCAGCGCCATTGCAGCTTTGTAAATCAGGTTGTCCTGAAGCGGAACGCCTTTAATTTCCGGGGTCAGGGTGATTTTATCGCTCTGGTTGGCCTGAATATGCAGTTCATCGCCATGGTCGATAAACTGAAACAGGGTTTGCAGGTCGTGGTAGCCGTTGTCGCGCTGGCCGGTGATATAGAGAAACAGGTTCAGCTTGGCCGGAGAGGGCCAGTGAGTGAGTTGGTCTATCATTGCTTGATGGTCCAGTTGGAAATCGA
Organism: Vibrio sp. 9-16B-A1; assembly: GCF_056726165.1. Lineage (NCBI taxonomy): Bacteria > Pseudomonadati > Pseudomonadota > Gammaproteobacteria > Vibrionales > Vibrionaceae > Vibrio > Vibrio sp. 9-16B-A1. The sequence continues at coordinate 59,525 of NZ_JBSDZD010000006.1, read as the reverse complement.
AAGTTTGATGGTCTGGTCGCCGCTTTTCATGGTGATCAGTGCCGGCAGCAGAATGTCACCCTGTTGCTGATAGCGGTTATAGGTAATCAGCCACTGACGGCCGGAAATGTCGGCGGTCAGCTCACGGAGAGTATTGAGCTCGTTGACTTCATAGCCCGTGGCACCTTCCGGGGAGCCTTTTACCCATTGCGTCATTTGTTTAACGGGGATCTGCATGCCGGTCAGTTTGGTCACCAGCAGGTTTACGTTCGGGTGAGTAAAGGTACGGCCATCATGGGTAACGACTTTTGCGTCCATGTTATTGAAAGTCAGGTCCAGTGCGCTTTGACCAAGAAAGGTGGTCAGGGCCAGATTGCTTTTGGCCGGGCTCTGTTTCCAGTGCAGATTCAGGCTTTGCCTTTCTTCCGGGGAAATATAAGCCAGTTTGCCGCTCAGGGTGTAGTGAGTCAGACTGGCGAGTTTCTGCTGATGGGCCTGCCATTCCACGCTGTGGACCGGTTCGGGTGGCAGGCCGGCGCAACCGCCGAGCAAAAAAGAAAACAGAAGCAGAACCAGAAGTGTTGGGTTTTTATCCAGTTTGTATAAGGCTTGCACTGCCATGGGGTCCTTTGCAGTAAATATTGCCGCCACTATAGCACTGAAATCACGCTGTGCGGAAATCCCCTCTTTAAATAGCCTTTGCCATAAAGTAAAATTCTCCGTTCTGTTTATAATCCAGGAGCCGGGATTTCCCACCTCATGTCATTGCTTGCTTTAGGTATCAATCACAATACCGCTTCGGTGGAGTTGCGCGAGAAAGTCGCCTTTTCTCCGGACAAGCTGACCCGGGCTCTTGAACAGTTGCCAGGGCACGCTGCCGTGTCCGGCGGTGTCATCGTTTCTACCTGTAACCGTACCGAGCTGTATTGCACAGTCCAGGGGGACGGCAAAGCCCGGCTTATCGAGTGGCTGACCGATTTCCACGGCATTGATGCCCAGGAGCTGATGCCGAGTATCTATATCCATGAAGAACAGGCAGCAGTGAAACACCTGATGCGGGTGTCCTGCGGGCTGGACTCTCTGGTACTCGGTGAGCCGCAAATCCTCGGTCAGGTGAAGCAGTCTTTCAGTGATGCCCGTGAGCACAATGCGGTAGACCCGGCGCTGGAGAAACTGTTCCAGAAGAGCTTTTCGGTAGCCAAACGGGTGCGCACGGAAACTGATATCGGTGGCAATGCCGTATCAGTGGCCTATGCGGCCTGTACCCTGGCCAAACAGATTTTTGAATCCATGCACGATACCCGCGTTCTGCTGGTGGGTGCCGGTGAAACCATAGAACTGGTGGCGAGACATCTTGATGGCCATGGCTGTAAAGAGATGATCGTGGCCAACCGCACCAAAGAGCGCGCCCAGTCACTGGCCAGCCAGTTTGGCGCCAGTGTGATCAGCCTGCCGGAAATTCCGGATCACCTGCATAAAGCCGATATCGTGATCAGCTCGACCGCCAGCCCGTTGCCGATTATTGGCAAGGGAATGGTAGAGAGTGCGCTGAAAGCGCGCCGCCGCCGTCCGGTACTTCTGGTCGATATCGCGGTTCCGCGTGATGTGGAAGCCGAAGTCGGCGAGCTTGATGATGCTTACCTGTATACCGTGGACGATCTGCAGTCGATAGTAGAGCGCAATATCGAGCAGCGCCGCGCAGAAGCGATTCAGGCCGAAGCGATAGTTTCAGAAGAGAGCGCCGCCTTTATGAGCTGGCTGCGTTCGCTTCAGGCGGTGGACAGCATCCGCGATTACCGCCAGAGTGCCAACGAAATCCGCGAAGATCTGCTGGCAAAAAGTCTGCAGTCACTGGAGAGCGGTGCTGATCCGGCCAAAGTACTGCTTGAACTGAGCAATAAACTGACAAACAAACTGATCCATGCTCCGACCCGGGCGCTTCAAAGCGCAGCGGAGCAGGGTGAACCTGCAAAACTGACTATTATCCGCCAGAGTCTCGGACTCGAAGACTCGTAACCGAATAAAGAAAACTATGAAACCTTCAATTATGACTAAGCTTCAGACGCTGGTTGAGCGTTATGAAGAAGTGCAGCACCTGCTGGGCGACCCTGACATTATCGGTGATCAGAACAAATTCCGTGCGCTGTCGAAAGAGTATTCTCAGCTGGAAGAAGTCACCAAATGTTTCCAGGCGTATCAGCAGGCACAGGACGACCTTGCTGCTGCAGAAGACATGGCGAAGGAAGACGATCCTGAAATGCGCGAAATGGCGCAGGAAGAGATCAAGGAAGCCAAAGCCAGCATTGAATCGCTGGCGGATGAGCTGCAGGTTCTGCTGCTGCCGAAAGATCCAAACGATGACCATAACTGTTTCCTGGAAATCCGTGCTGGTGCCGGCGGTGATGAAGCGGGCATTTTTGCCGGTGACCTGTTCCGTATGTACAGCAAGTACGCAGAAAAGCGAGGCTGGCGTATCGAGGTGATGAACTCTAACGAAGCCGAACACGGTGGTTACAAAGAGATGATCGCCAAAGTATCCGGTGACGGCGCTTACGGCGTTCTTAAGTTTGAATCGGGCGGTCACCGCGTGCAGCGCGTACCGGAAACTGAATCTCAGGGTCGTGTACACACCTCTGCCTGTACCGTTGCGGTGATGGCGGAGATCCCGGAAGCCGATCTTCCGGAAATCAAAGCGGCAGACCTGAAAATTGATACTTTCCGTGCATCGGGCGCGGGTGGTCAGCACGTTAACACCACCGACTCTGCTATCCGTATTACTCACCTTCCAACCGGTACTGTGGTTGAGTGTCAGGATGAGCGTTCTCAGCATAAAAACAAAGCCAAAGCGATGGCGGTGCTGGCAGCGCGTATTATCCAGGCTGAAGAAGCAAGACGTGCGGCAGAAGTGTCGGATACCCGCCGAAACCTGCTGGGTTCAGGTGACCGCAGTGACCGTATCCGTACTTACAACTACCCTCAGGGCCGCGTTTCTGATCACCGTATCAACCTGACTATCTACCGTCTGAACGAAGTGATGGAAGGGGATATGCAGACGCTGATCGACCCAATCATTCAGGAGCACCAGGCGGATCAGCTTGCGGCTCTGGCTGAGCAAAACTAAGCGATGAGCAACACCATTGAAGCGGTGCTGAAAAGCGCCGCGCAGCGCCTGGCAGAGAGTGGCAGCGATTCGCCGTCACTCGATGCGGCCGTGTTGCTTTGCCACGCGCTGGATAAACCGCGCAGTTACCTGCTCACCTGGCCGGACAAAGAGATGACGGCAGAGCAGGAGCAGGCATTTGAAGCCCTGATGGCGCGCCGCCTGGGTGGCGAGCCGGTGGCGTATATTCTCGGTGAGCGGGAGTTCTGGTCTTTGCCGCTGAAAGTCTCAACGGCAACCCTTATCCCGCGCCCGGATACTGAGCGTCTGGTCGAGCTGGCGCTGGAACGTATTCCGCCGCGGCCATGCCAGGTACTGGATCTGGGTACCGGAACCGGCGCGATTGCCCTTGCGCTGGCCTCTGAGCTGCCGCAGCATGCAGTGACCGGTATCGACCTGATGCCGGAAGCGGCAGAGCTTGCAGCAGAGAACGCACAGCGCCTGGGTCTGACCAATGCCCGTTTTGCCCAGGGCAGCTGGTTTTCACCACTTACAGACGGAACAAAGTTTGCATGTATCGTCAGCAATCCACCTTATATCGAAAAGGATGATCCTCACCTGACCCAGGGTGACGTCCGTTTTGAACCTCTGAGTGCCCTGGTGGCAGAAGAGAAAGGTATGGCGGATCTGACTTACATTGCCGGGCACGGCCGGGCTTTTCTGGAAACAGGAGGCTGGCTGTTGATGGAGCATGGTTTTGAGCAGGGACAAGCCGTACGGGCGATGATGCAGGACTTTGGTTATACTGAAGTTGCCACCGCTCAGGATTATGCAGGGAATGACCGGGTGACTTATGGTCGCTGGGCACAATAACTAAATAAGCGAACAACCATGTATACAGCGGTAAAACACTTCCACTTTATTACGATTGCGATCAGCGCTCTGATGCTGACGCTGCGCTATGGCCTGATGATGGCTGAATCTTCTCATCTGAAACACCCGTTTTTCAGCCGTTTTCCGCATCTGAATGATTCGATTCTGCTGCTGACGGGCTTCGGGCTTATCTATATGACAGGTCAGGTGCCATATACAGGTGCCAGCGACTGGATGACAGAGAAAATGACCTGTGTGATGGCCTATTTTGCACTGGCTTTCTTTACCCTGAAAATGGCAAAGAATGGCTGGCTGAGAACATTCGCCTTCCTGGGCGCGCTGGGCTGGCTGATCATGGCCGGCAATCTGGCGATGAACAAGGTTCCTTCACTGCTGGGGTAATTAATGCTGAATCTGTTTGACGAAGATTTCGACAATATGGAGCTGGTGGAAGGGGCGCTGGCGCTGAATGCCGCGATAGACCCGGAAACCGATACCGCCTGGTCACAGGCCGAGCTGGAACGTCTGCTCAAAGAAGCAGAGCTTCAGCTTTGCCATGAGACCGATGAGCAGCAGCGTTTTGCCGCTTTCTTACGTCTGTTTTACTGCGAGTGGGGATTTGAAGGCGATGCGGACGCCTATTTCTGCTCAGACAACGGCTTTATGGATAAAGTCCTGCGCCGCCGCAAAGGGATCCCGGTCAGCCTGGGCTCTCTGCTGCTCTATTTCTCCCGTAAGCTGGGTTTTCCGGTGGAAGGGGTCGCTTTTCCTACCCAGTTTTTGGTTAAGGTGAGCTGGTATGAGCAGATGCCGCAGTATATCAATCCTTTTGATGGTGAGTATGTCGGCGAGCAGACCCTGCACGCCTGGCTGGTGGGGCACGATGGCCCGCTGGCGAGACTGGAGCCGGAACATCTGGCAACGGCTGACAACCCAACCATTATCGGCCGCTGGCTGGCGCTGCTCAAAGGCGCGCTGCTGCGTGAAGAGCGCTATACTCTGGCTCTGAACTGCACCGATCTGGCGCTGACCTTTGTCCCGGATGACCCGTATGAAATCCGCGATCGTGGGTTTATTTATCAGCAGCTGGACTGCCATCAGGTAGCGGCCACCGATTATCAGTTTTTTATCGACCAGTGCCCGGATGACCCGGCTGCTGAGCTGCTGAAAGCCCAGGTCCTGAAAATGACCGACACACACACAACAATTCACTAAAGAGAGAAAATCATGGAACAGAAAACGGTTCGCATTGGTGATATCGAAGTGGCTAACGACAAGCCATTTACCCTGTTTGCCGGTATGAACGTACTGGAATCACGTGACCTTGCGATGCAGATCTGTGAGCACTACGTTAAGGTGACGGACAAGCTGGGCATCCCTTACGTGTTTAAAGCCTCGTTTGATAAGGCGAACCGCTCATCGATTAACTCTTACCGCGGTCCGGGTATGGAAGAAGGTCTGAAAATCTTCCAGGAGCTGAAAGACACTTTTGGCGTTAAGATCATTACCGATATTCACACTGAAGCGCAGGCTCAGCCGGTGGCGGATGTGGTTGATGTGATTCAGCTTCCTGCATTCCTTGCCCGCCAGACCGATCTGGTTGAAGCCATGGCGAAAACCGGCGCAGTCATCAACGTGAAGAAACCTCAGTTCATGAGCCCGGGTCAGGTAGGCAACATCGTTGAGAAGTTTGGCGAATGTGGCAATGACCAGATCATTCTGTGTGAGCGCGGCGCATGCCACGGCTACGACAACCTGGTAGTAGACATGCTGGGCTTTGGTGTGATGAAGAAAGCATCAAAAGGCAGCCCGATTATTTTTGACGTAACTCACTCGCTGCAGTGTCGTGATCCACTGGGCGCGGCTTCTGGTGGCCGCCGCGAGCAGACTGTTGACCTGGCGAAAGCGGGTCTGGCTACGGGTATTGCCGGTCTGTTTATCGAAGCGCACCCTAATCCGGACAAAGCGCTGTGTGATGGTCCGTCGGCACTTCCGCTGGATAAACTGGAGCCATTCCTGGCCCAGATGAAAGCACTGGATGACCTGATCAAAAGCTTCAAAGATATCGAAATCGTATAAGCAACAATATCGGTTACTAAGGGTCGCAATGCGGCCCTTTTTTTATGTTCCTGACGTAAACGTTTGCCTGTGATCCCTGATTTTAAAAGGCTGCAAGGGAGATGATCTGTTTCACTTTTTTTAGTTTCATTGAGTGATCTATTCGTCATAAATATGAAATCTATATAGCTGTTTACGTGTGTTAATTTAAACTTGTTCAAGTTTTTTAGGTCAAAGAGCCATTTTTATTTCCTCCTGGAAAGATTTGACCTCCCCTCACTATTACAAAAAAGGTTATCGAACATGAAGGAACGCCTGAATCTTAAAATTGCCATCAGTGCAGCGTTACTGGCAACCATGACTGGTTGTGCTTCAACCGCACCTAACTGGGAACAGGACAAAACCTACAAACTGACCGTTCTGCACACCAATGACCACCACGGTCGTTTCTGGCAGAACAAATACGGTGAGTACGGCATGGCAGCGCGTAAGACGCTGATTGACGACCTGCGTGAAGAGATCCGTGCAGAAGGCGGCAGTGTGCTTCTTCTGTCTGGTGGTGACATCAACACCGGTGTGCCAGAGTCAGATCTGCAGGACGCTGAGCCGGATTTCAAAGGCATGAAGATGCTGGGTTACGATGCGATGGCGCTGGGTAACCACGAGTTCGATAACCCGCTGGACGTACTGCAGAAGCAGATCGAGTGGGGTGGTTTCCCTATGCTGTCTGCCAACATCTACGACAAAGCGACTGGCGAGCGTAAGTACGAGGCTTACCACATCTTTGAAAAACAGGGTCTGAAAATTGCCGTTGTGGGTCTGACGACTGAAGATACCGCAAAAATCGGTAACCCTGAGTACATCAGCAGCCTGGACTTCCGTGACCCTAAAGCAGAAGCGAAAGCTGTGATCGCAGAGCTGAAGAAGAACGAGAAACCAGACCTGATCTTTGCTGTGACTCACATGGGTCACTACGAGAACGGCAAGCGTGGCGTAAACGCACCGGGTGACGTAGCTCTGGCGCGCTACCTGGACGAAGGTTCCCTGGATATGATCGTGGGTGGTCACTCTCAGGAGCCGGTATGTATGGAAGGTCCGAACCTTGTTAAGAAGAACTTCAAGCCTTCTGATGAGTGTAAGCCAGACCAGCAAAACGGCACCTGGATTGTTCAGGCGCACGAGTGGGGCAAATACGTTGGCCGTGCTGACTTTGAATTCAAGAACGGCGAGCTGGAGATGGTTAGTTACGACCTGATCCCGGTGAACCTGAAGAAGAAGATCAAAGTAGACGGTAAGAAGAAGCGTGTTCTTATCGAGAAAGAGATCCCTCAAGATAAAGAGATGCTGGCATTCCTGCAGCCATTCCAGGAGAAAGGTCAGGCTGAGCTGGGCGTTAAGATCGCTGAAACCAACGGTAAACTGGAAGGTGACCGTAACGTGGTTCGCTTCCAGCAGACCAACCTGGGTCGCCTGATCGCAACTGCTCACATGGAGCGTGCAAAAGCGGACTTCGCAGTAATGAACTCTGGTGGTGTTCGTGACTCTATCGAAGGTGGTGACGTAACTTACAAAGATGTACTGAAAGTTCAGCCATTTGCTAACATCCTGACTTACAACGATATGACTGGCGCTGAAGTTATGGATTACCTGAACGTGGTAGCAACCAAGCCAATCGACTCTGGTGCTTACGCTCAGTTTGCAGGTATCTCTATGACTGTTGCAGACGGTAAAGTAAGCAACGTAATGATCGGTGGCAAGCCACTGGATCCTGCGAAGACTTACCGCTTCACAGTACCTAGCTACAACGCAGCTGGTGGTGACGGCTACCCTAAAGTAACTGGTCACCCAGGCCACGTGAACACTGGTTTTGTTGACGCAGAAGTACTGAAAGAGTACATGGAAGCGAACAGCCCAATCGATGTAGATGCATACGCACCAAAAGGCGAGATGGTCTACAAATAACTGATTGATGCAGTTAATATAAAAGGCGAAGCATGGTGCTTCGCCTTTTTTATATCCGTCGGTTTACGTTATGACTCCAGCAATCAATCTCGCTAAAAAGAAGAAAATCCCCCATACCGTTCATCAGTACAAACATGACCCAAATGCAGACAGCTATGGGCTGGAAGCGGCCGAAGCGCTTGGTCAGGATCCAAAAACGGTATTTAAAACCCTGCTGTTCAGCCTCAACGGTGAGCCAAAAAATCTGGCTGTCGCCATTATCCCGGTTGCAGAGAAACTAAACCTGAAATTGGCCGCCAAAGCTGCCGGTGGCAAAAAAGCCGAAATGGCCAACCCGGACATCGCCCAGAAAACCACGGGCTACGTTGTCGGCGGCATCAGCCCGCTGGGCCAGAAAAAAGCCCTGCCAACTTTTATTCACACCAGCGCACAAAGCCTGTCACTAATGTGTGTCAGCGCAGGAAAGCGGGGGCTGGAGATCGAACTGGCGCCGGGGGATTTGGCGGGGTTGACGAGGGGAAGGTTCGCGGAGTTGGTGATTTAACTGGTTCGCGGTTCTCGGTCCTTGGTTCGCGGGGTGAGAGCGGGGAGGCGTTTTGAGAGGGGCGTGGAATGTGATGCTGGGTAGGGGAATTTTCGGTCCTGGGTCCTGGGTCCTGGGTCTTGGGTTCGGGGGGAAGCACCGGTGATCACGTAACCGCGGCGTACAGAGTTTTGGGGGTGTTCTTTAAAGTGGGGAGCACTAAAGCCCCTAGAACCGCGTCCCACGTACCGCGCAACCAAAGAAGCTGATTTGAACACGAAACTCACGACAAGCACGTAAACGAAAAAAGCCCCGTCAATCGACGAGGCTTTAGAAGATGGTCGGTGAAGAGGGATTCGAACCCCCGACCCTCTGGTCCCAAACCAGATGCGCTACCAAGCTGCGCTATTCACCGAAATTTTGGTTCCTGACAAAGAATGTTTATCACCGGGAACGGATGTGTATATTACGGATTCTCAGGCCTGGCGCAAGCCTTTTTGTGCAATTAATTTGTGCTAGACGTTCGTTTGCTGCTTTTCCAACCACCGCTGTTTGAAGTGTGACCACAAACACAACAAATGAAACTAATTGATTACCAAAATGAAACAATTGATCTGGATCAGTGCTTAAAAAAGCGTCACGTCATACTTTTGAATGCGTCACTCAACAACGGAACGACGGAGGCGACATGGATTTCTGGCTTGATCTCCTTTTTGGTAATGCAGTTGGACTCTCATCTATGATCGTTATCTTCGGCGCGCTGAGCCTGATGCTCTTCTTTGCCGGATTCTTTGTTTACAAGGTGTTGAGCGACAAATCTCCTCACTAGATCGCTTAGCAATGAAAATTGCACCGGAGATGGCTTAGTGCTTTCTCCGGTCTTCTTTATTTGTTCCACGCAAAATTATCCCACCTGCCGGAATTGATTGTTATAATCGGCGCAATTCAGCAATAACCAGAATACCTGCGATGAATCACGACGATGATCTGGACCTGTTCCAGCAGATGATGGGTGACGTGAAGCCTCTCAGCCAGGATACGGCAGTGCACGCAAAGCAGCACTGCGTAACCGATGCGCAGCTGGCGAAACAGGAAGCGGCGGTCAGCCTGACCGAAGAAGACCCGGAATACCTTTCACTGGACAACGCCACCATGCTTAAGCCTGACGATATGCTCGAGTTTAAGCGCCCGGGAGTGCAGGACGGGGTGTACCGAAAACTGAGACTGGGGAAATATCCACTCCAGGCCAGGCTCGATCTCCACCGCAGAACCCTGCAGGAAGCCCGTGATGAAGTGGTGAAGTTCCTGCGTCAGTGCCAGCGTCTGGATATTCGCAGTGTGGTGATTGTGCATGGTAAAGGTGAGCGTTCGAATCCGCCTGCGCTGATGAAAAGCTATGTGGCCACCTGGCTTGCTCAGATCCAGGAGGTCATGTGTTATCACAGTGCCCTGCGCCAGCATGGCGGCAGCGGGGCTGTGTATGTAATGCTTCGGAAAAGTGCCGAAAAGAAACTGGAAAACCGTGAGCGCCATCAAAAGCGCATGAGTTAAGCCGTTGGGAAACGTAAAGAGAAGACAATGACAGAGAATAAAGCGATTCGCTTAAACAAATACATCAGTGACACCGGTTACTGTTCGCGCCGTGAGGCAGACAAACTGATTGAGCAGGGCAGGGTAACCATTAATGGTAACCTGCCGGAGATGGGCGTTAAGGTCTCTGATGAGGATGAAGTGCTGGTGGATGGTAATCCGCTGCGCACCAAAGAAAAGCCGATTTATATCGCGCTGAACAAACCAACCGGGATCACCTGTACCACAGAGCGTCATGTGGAAGGTAATATTGTCGACTTTGTTGGTCACCGTAAGCGCATTTTCCCGATTGGCCGTCTGGATAAGCCGTCGGATGGACTTATCTTCCTGACCAACGATGGTGACATCGTTAACAAGATCCTGCGTGCCGGTAACTCGCACGAAAAAGAGTACGTGGTTCGTGTCGATAAGCCGATCACTCAGGAGTTTCTGGATAAGATGGCTTCTGGCGTGGAGATCCTGGATACGGTGACCCTGCCGTGTAAAGTGACCAAAGAAACCAAGTTCTCGTTTCGTATTGTCCTGACTCAGGGTTTGAACCGTCAGATCCGCCGTATGTGTGAGGCACTGGGGTACGATGTATTCAAGCTTCGCCGGGTGCGGATCATGAACATTTCGATTGATGGCATCGCCAACGGTAAGTGGCGTTACCTGACCGATCAGGAAGTGGCAGAAATCCACCGCCTGTGTGAAAGCTCAAGCGGCACCGAAGAAGCTTCGCAGAAAACTGCAGAAGGGGTGAAGATCAAAAAAGCCACCGATGCCAAGCTGCACGACAGCCGTAAGCAACCGCCAAAAGGCAACAAGCGCCCGGATCAGCCCCGCATCAAACGCGGCAAACAGGAACGTCATAAAAAGCCGGCAGGGAAAAAGCCGGATGCACCACGCAGCGGGTTTAAGATCCGTAAGCCGACCGGGAAGACAATCGGTTAAAAAAAGAATGCCCTGGTAGCTTTTGGTTACCGGGGATTTTTTTGAGCGGTCCTGGGTTTACCGGTCCTGGGAGCCGGGAAGAGCGGTCCCGCATTCGGGGTAAAGTTTCCGGTACAGATTGTTGGTCTTTCGCTCTGCGCTCTTATGCTTTCAGCACCCAGCACCCAGCACCCAGCACCCAGCACCCAGCACCCAGCACCCAGCACCCAGCACCCAGCACCCAGCACCTGTTACATCCGGCACTCCGCCTTACCCGGCTTCGACACTAACTCCACCTGCCATCCCTTCGCTTTAAGCAAATCCGGCAGATTATCTTCTCCTATCAGGTGCAGCGCACCAACGACAACCACAAAGCGGCCTTTCTCCGGCAGCCAGTCGCTGCTCAGCATGTTGGCCCAGTTATGATTGCGGTCGGTCAGCAGTGGAGCCAGGGTGGCTTTGTCGTACTCTCCACTTTCGAGAAGGGTGAGCAGGCGCTGTTTGTCGCCTGCTTTCCAGCTGGCGATCTGACATTTCAGCTGCTGATTGCTTTCTTCCCAGTTTCCAAGCAGTTCGGTCAATAAAATGGTGCCATTGCCTGGCAGGTTATTGAGCAGGTTGAGCTGGAAATCCATGGTTTCAAAACCATACAAAGGCAGTCCCATTTCAGTCGCCTGGTGGGTAACTACCTGGTCAACACCCTGATCTGGCCGGTATCCAAGTGAAGCGAGCTGTTTCATTTGCAGGTTCATGGCTGTTATCCACGGTGCGGTATGGAGCAGTTCTTCCGGCAGACTGTATTGCTGCAGTCTTTTTTTAAGCTCGCCTTTATGTTCATGCTCCAGAACGTCCAGCGCGGTATGTGTTGCCGCCGGTAACTGAGGTTGTCGCATCGTGCTGAGATCAATTTCAGTCACCAGACCATCACTGTGGTGCAGATAGTCATTGACCATATCCGGCAACGGGTACATCTCTTTATTGCCAACATGAAGGCTGCCAAACAGCAGAAGGTCACGGCCATCTTTTCTGGCTGACCAGTAGAGAGGCTCGGCAACAGATGTGAAGCTGAAGCAGAGGGTAACCAGGGTAAAGAGCAGATTGATCGGGCGCATAACTGTCCATATTGAGATTTTTTACTCACTTTAGCGGTTTTTACCGTCATCTGCGAGAAGAAGGATGCGCTGATATTGAGCAGATTTGCGCACAACTTAGTTTGCCCGATTAAATAAGCCAGCAATTTATCGCCTGGCTAAATGTGATTGCGATCACCTATTGCAGGTAAATAACTCTAAAACAGATTCGATAAGCAATCATTTTTGTGTGAAGTGACTCGAAAAGTGAATTTATAGAATTGGGAAATGCGTGATCTGGATCGTGAACGAACCTGAGGTGACGTTGCAATGTTTGTTTATATTAATTGTAAGTTGCTGTTTTTGCGGGTTTTACATTTTTTAGGTTTGTTTATTTTGAACCAGATCACTTTCCTGTTGGCTTTATTTTGCCCCGCAAAAAATATCTGTAAGTATTCATCGCAAGCCAGGAAGGCAATCAGACACCTTTAGCTGTGGTGTACCTCCAACGGGCAAGGTTAGCCCGACAACACGACAGTCTAGTTATTAAAAAACAGGTAACGACAATGAAAAAAGTATTTGCTCTTACGGCTCTGGCCGCAGTTTTCTCAACAGGCGCATTCGCGGGTTCTTCATACGTAACGGGTAACGTTCAGTTCCACTCTGAGAACAAAGCTCCTAACGCGACTTCTACCCTGGAAGCTGGCCACACTTTTGACAGCGGCACTACGCTGCTAACTGAGTTTGATGGTATTTCAATCGGCAGCTACGACACAGATACTTTCGTTGAAGGTTCGGGCGCGACTCCATATATCACTCTTGGTGTTGAGCAAAGCTTCTCAATCAACGACAACCTGTGGGTTGCAGCGGGTTACCATCATCTGATGAACAACGGTGAAACCGTTCAGTACCGCCCACTGGTTAAAATCGGTTACAACTTCGACAACGGTCTGTCGATCTCTAACCGTACCCGTGCACACATGTTTACAGAAAAAGAAACTCACAAGCAAAAAGCAGATACTGACATTCGTCTGGATAACAAGATTGCTTACGCTTTCGCAGACCAGGAACTGGCGCTGAGCTACAACAACGTGTACATGATTAAAGGTGATAAGAACTCTAAAGGCGAAGAGCAGAAAAACACCATGGACCACGAGCTGCGTGCGACCTGGACCCGTGAAGGCGTTCAGCCATACTTCGAGCTGCGCAGCCAGGGTCACGGCGGCGATGGTAACACCAATACTGCATTTGTATTCGGTGCATCATACGGCTTCTGATAAAGTCTGAGAAAAGTCTAAGTCCGGCAGGAGCCGCGGTGTAAGCCGCGGCTTTTGTCGTTATTTCTGGTTGTGACGGGCAAACTCAAAGGTGTGGCCTTTTTCGTTAAACGCATACACCACGTACTCGTCTTTCTTATCCCCATACTCCATACCCGGAGAGCCAACCGGCATACCCGGAACTGCCAGTCCGCGGGCGTTTTTCGGCGGGTTATCCAGAAATGCACGGATATCAGAGGCCGGGATGTGGCCTTCAAATACGTAGCCCTGAATCTCAGCAGTATGACATGACGCCAGTTGTGGAGTGACTCCGAGCTGTTGTTTGATAGGGTTCATGTTCTGGTGGTCTTTTACTTCCACCGTAAAGCCTTCGCTCTCCATATGTTTTACCCATTCTGAGCAGCATCCGCAGTATGGAGACTTATGGGTTAATACATCAGCGGCAAAAGCGCTGGTGGTGCTGAGCAGGCTGATTGCTAACAGTGCGAATCTCATTGTTCACCTCTTTGAGTGCTTGTTTTAAAAAGTCTCAACCGGTTAGCGTTACTGACTACAGTGATGGAAGACAGCGCCATCGCTGCGCCGGCAACGACCGGGCTGAGCAAAAATCCAAACCATGGGTAAAGCACCCCGGCGGCAACCGGGATCCCAAGGCTGTTATAAATAAACGCGCCAAGCAGGTTTTGCTTCATGTTTTTCACTGTCGCTTTTGACAGTTCAATCGCATCGGCCACTACGGCGGGTGAGCTGTTTAACAGCGTCATTTGAGCGCTTTCAATCGCCACATCGGAGCCGCTTCCCATGGCAATACCAATATCGGCCAGTGCCAGTGCCGGTGCGTCATTAATCCCGTCCCCGACCATGGCGATGGTTTTTCCCTGCTGACGTAAGTTTTCGATATGGGCAGCTTTCTGGTCCGGAAGCACGCCGGCAATCACCTGATCGATGCCAAGTTGGTCGCCAACCACTTTTGCAACGGTTTCGTGGTCTCCGGTCAGCATGACAACGTGAATGCCCTGCGCGTGGAGTTGTTTTACTGCTTTGGCAGAGTCGTCTTTAATGGTGTCAGCGATGGCAAACGCGGCGGCAAGCATGCCATTTTTTGCAACATACACCGTGGTATAAGCCTGCTGGTGATAGCGCTCTGCCTGTTCTGTCATACCTGTGGTATCAATGTTGTGTTCGGCCATCAGGGCCTGATTACCTACTATCAGCTGGTTTTCGCCAACCTTTGCTGCAATGCCCTTGCCACGGATAGCGCTGAACTCTGATACGGCATATTTGGCTTTATGGTCTTTGCTGTACTCGCAAATGGCTTTGGCAAGCGGGTGCTCGGAGCGGCTCTGAGCTGAGTAAACCTCACCCAGCAGCTGTTCCCTGTTGTGTGAGCCGGTCATTGCGAAGTCCTGCACTGCCGGAGTGCCCCGGGTTAAAGTACCGGTTTTATCAAACACGACGGTGTTTACTTTGCTGGCAGACTGCAGTACTTCGGCGTCACGGATAAGGATCCCCAGCTCAGCGGCCTTACCTACCCCTGCTGTAACGGAAAGCGGTGTGGCAAGCCCAAGCGCACAGGGGCAGGCGATGATCAGCACTGTGGTGGCCACCACCAGCATATGGCTGATTTTTGGTTCCGGGCCGATAAGTCCCCAGATTGCTGCTGCACCAATGGCAATGGCAATAACAACCGGCACAAAGACTGCGGAAATAGAGTCTGCCAGGCGGGCAATTTGTGGTTTGCTGCTCTGTGCCTGGCGGACAAGACGGATGATCCGCGCCAGTACGGTATTGCTGCCAACCGATGTAGCTTTTATGACCAGACTGCCGTCACCGTTGATGGTACCGGCGGCAAGTTTATCACCTGGTTGCTTCAGGACCGGCAATGGCTCGCCTGTCAGCATGGCTTCGTCGAGATAGCTTTCGCCTTCTGTTACTTCCCCGTCCACCGGCACTTTTTCTCCCGGACGGATGCGGATCAGCATACCGCTTTCAACGCTGGTGAGTGGCTGATCGGTTTCCTGGCCGTTTTCGATAACTCTCGCGGTCTGCGGCTGAAGGTCTATCAGTGCCTGCAGGGAGCGGGAGGTTTTGGCTTTGGCTCTGGCTTCAATATAGTGGCCAAGGGAGATAAGCCCGATGATCATCGCACTGGCTTCGAAATATACATGACGCGAGGCTTCCGGCAGCCATTGAGGAAACAAGACCACCAGCATCGAGTAGAGCCAGGCGGCTCCGGTACCAAGAGCGACAAGGGTGTCCATGGTCGCGCGGCGGTGAAGAACGGACTGCCAGGCTCCGCTGAAGAAGTGCCTGCCAGCCGTTGCCAGCAGCCAGAGACAAATCAGGCCGATCAGGCCCCAGATAAGCTGGTCGGAGAATGAGCGGATCATCATATTTCCGCCTAATACGCCCCAGCCCATCAGAGGGACACCTATAACCAGCGCAGTGATCGAGCTGCGACGGAAGTGATTCAGGCTTTGTTGGTGTTTATGCTGCTGTTTTTCACGAAGCTGCTGCTCATCTTCAACCAGTTCTGCACTGTACCCGGCAGACTGGCTGGCTTTAAGCAGTTGCTCTGTTACTGCGTCATCTGCTTCCTGTTTCAGCCAGACCATTGCAGACTGTTCGGCCAGATTGACCTGTACCTGGTTTACACCGCTGACAGTTTTCAGCGCTTTTTCTACTGACGCCACGCAGCTGGCACAGGTCATCCCCTGGATAACCAGTTGCAGAGCGCCCTGATTAAGGACTTCCTGAGCGGATTGGGCCGGGGAAGTATGCTGCTTGTAATCTGTTTCTGGTTGCTCAGGTTCAGCCGGGCCGGTGTCAGCCTGGTAACCCAAGGATTCAATGAGGCTGATAACGTCTGACCCGGTCAGCGAAGTGGTCAGTGACAGTGAAGTTTTGGTCACCTCAGATTCACTGACCAGGCCGGTTTCATCCAGCGCCGCTGAGACTTTATTAACGCACTTGCCGCAGTTAAGCCCTGAAAGCTGAAATGTCAGTTGGTTGCCCGCCTGATAGCCAAGCTCAGTGATGGCCTGCGTGATTGCGGTAAATGGCTGACTGGTTTCCACCGTCACAGAGGATGGCGAGATGGTTATAACCCGGGTATCCGGCAGAACGTTCAGTGCGGCCTCCACTTTTCGCGCGCACCCCATGCAGTTTAATCCCTGCAGAGCGACAGTGAGTTCAGTCATGTTGATATTCCGTTTGTTGAGTTATGACTGAGAATAAAGGTTCCAGCAAGGGGAAGGTCAAGCGGCGAAAGTGAGTTTCTTTTTCGGTGCCATTGTACAATTGCGGGGCGGTGGTAAAATGTCGCCAATTTCTCCTTCTCAGGCAGCAGAAAGCTGTGCTGCCGCATTAATCCAAAGGAAATCAAATGACGGTTAAAACTCGTTTTGCGCCGAGCCCAACTGGTTATCTGCACGTTGGCGGTGCTCGTACTGCACTTTACTCCTGGCTATACGCAAAGAACCAGGGCGGCGAATTTGTCCTGCGTATCGAAGATACTGACCTGGAGCGTAACTCTCAGGAAGCGGTAGACGCTATCCTTGAAGGCATGCAGTGGATGGGTCTGGAGTGGGACGAAGGCCCATACTTCCAGTCAAAGCGTTTTGACCGTTACAACGAAATGATCGATAAGCTGCTGGCAGAAGGCAAAGCCTACAACTGTTATGCTTCAAAAGAGCTGCTGGACGAGATCCGTGCAGAGCAGGAAGCAAACAAAGAGATGCCACGTTACGATGCGAACCATCCGAAAATCATTGCGGCAAACGAAGCGGCAAAAGAGGGTGACGCTTGTGTAGTTCGTTTCCGTAACCCGAAAGAAGGCAGCGTGGTATTTGAAGACCAGATCCGTGGCCGCATCGAGATCGGCAACGATCAGCTGGATGACCTGATCATTCGCCGTACTGACGGCGCGCCAACTTACAACTTTGTTGTAGTAGTGGATGACTGGGATATGGGTATCACCCACGTTGTACGCGGTGAAGACCACATCAACAACACTCCTCGCCAGATCAACATCTATGAAGCATTGGGTGCGCCGGTTCCGACTTTTGCACACTGTGCGATGATCCTGGGTGATGACGGTGCCAAGCTGTCCAAGCGTCACGGCGCTGTTTCTGTTATGCAGTACCGCGATGAAGGTTACCTGCCAAACGCACTGAACAACTACCTGGTACGTCTGGGCTGGTCTCACGGTGATCAGGAAGTCTTCTCACGCGAAGAGATGATTGAGCTGTTCAGCCTGAACGCTATCTCTAAATCTGCGTCTGCGTTTAACACCGATAAGTTGCTGTGGCTGAACAACCACTACATCAAAACTTCTGATCCTGCATACGTTGCTGAGCACCTGCAATGGCATCTGGACAACCAGAAGCTGAGCACTGAAAATGGCCCGGCGATCACTGAAGTGATCACCCTGGTTGGCGAGCGCTGTAACACTCTGGTTGAACTGGCTGAGCAGATCCGTTACTTCTACGAAGACTTCTCTGAGTTTGAAGCAGGCGCAGCCAAGAAGCACCTGCGCGGCGTAGCCAAAGAGCCTCTGGCTTTGGCGCTGGCAAAAGTGGAAGCTCTGCAGGAGTGGACCACTGAAAGTATCAAAGACGGCGTGATTAAAGCGGTATGTGATGAGCTGGAAATCGGCATGGGTAAAATCGGTATGCCACTGCGCGTTGCCGTAACCGGTGGCGGCCAGTCTCCATCAGTAGACGCAGTAATGCAGCTGGTGGGCAAAGAGCGCGTTATCGCCCGCATTAAGATGGCACTGGAATTTATCGCTGAGCGTGAAGCGAACGCGTAAGTTTTGAGAGTATTGTTTTGAAAGAGCCGCTTGTTTAAGCGGCTCTTTTTTTGTTTACCGTACAAGCAAAGCGATCAAGTTAGCGACTAAGCTGGCGATCAAGCTGCCGATCAAGTTATGCTTATCAGATAACCCGATTAGTGAGCAGAGCAATGGCGTATACACCTCCATTTACTATCAGCTATGAAATCCTCAACCTGGTGGCTGATATCAGCAGCCTGCTGGGGCGTCTTGAAGTGGCAAATCCTGATCTGCTTTCTCCCCAGCTTCGGCGCGGAAACCGGATCAAAACGATTCAGGCATCGCTTGCTATTGAAAACAATACCTTATCCCTTGAACAGGTAACAGCTGTACTGGAAGGGAAACGGGTACTGGGTTTGCCCCGGGAAATCCAGGAAGTTAAGAATGCCTTTGAGGCATACGACAGATTAACAGACTGGTCAGCAGCCAGTTGTGAGGATCTGCTCTGTGCTCACGGGATTCTGATGTATGGCCTGGATGCGCAGGCCGGGCGTTTTCGTCAGGGAGGGGTAGGGATATACCGAGGGGATGCCCTCATTCACATGCCGCCACCAGCAGATCGGGTACCGGTGTTAATTGCGGAGTTACTCTCGTGGCTGGAGAAAACGAAAGTCCACCCTCTGATTGCCAGTTGCGTTTTCCACTATGAGTTCGAGTTTGTTCATCCGTTTGCGGATGGAAATGGCCGCATGGGACGTTTGTGGCAGACGCTGCTGCTCAGCCAATGGCAGCCACTGTTTGCGTATATTCCGGTAGAAACGGTAATACGCGACCGGCAGGATGACTACTATTACGCGCTTTCGGATTCAGACCAAATCAGCGAGGCAACGCCTTTTATCTCGTTTATGCTTCACTCTTTACTGACGGCGCTGCAGGAGCTGGAAAGCACCGGCTCTCATAGTGTTGAAGAAAGTATGCATCAGCCTCCCCAGATGCAGGTTGTCACTGCGCTGGCCCGTCTCGGGGAAGTGAGCCTGACGACTCTGATGACAGAGGTCGGCATGAAGCACCGTCCAACCTTTCGTAAAAACTATCTCAACCCGGCAATCGAACAGGGCCTGGTTGAGCTTACCCTCCCGGATAAACCCCGCAGCCCGAATCAGCGCTACCGGTTAACTTCACAGGGGCAGGCGCTGCTGGCCGATTAGTAACAAAGCTGATATGCCAATAACTATGATAGTGAGTGTTTCTCATATCCACTCCATAAGCGGTGTTCCTATGTGTAAACCAAATATCCGGTTTGTACAGGACTGATTCCTCCCCTTGGCAAGGGGAGGCTAGGAGGGGTTTCATAGCGATCTCTGAAATGAATCAGGAGCTCGTGCGTACAAGCATTTGAAATGGCGCGTTTTATTTGACGCAAAAGGCAAGGTGCGATCCCATTTTTCTCCGCAATAACAACCCGCTCAACATCCGAAAGGGCAATGACTGGGAGGGTGAGGCGGCAATCAGCCGGGATGTGTCGTTTGAGACGTTCAAACACCACAAATACGGATTCCGGGCCGGGGCTAAGTTGCTGCGTAATTACCAGCGCAACTATGGCCTGTACACGCTTGGCGAAATCATCCATCGCTTTGCGCCGCCAAACGAAAACAAGACTCACAACTATGCGGGTTTTGTGGCGCGTAAGGTCGGCACCACGCCGGACGCGACCATTGACCTGTCCGACAGTGAGTTGTTAGCGCGGGTACTTCACGCCATGTCACAGATGGAGGTGGGGCACCACTACACGCTGAATGATGCGCGGCAGGGGGTAGCACTGGCATGACAAGGCAAGACCTGAAAAGCGTACTACTGACGGTAGCGGGCGGGGTGCTCGCTGCCTACACCATTAAATATCTGAAAAAGGCAAAACTACTATGAAAAACTTACTGGCAAAAATCGGTATTGACCTTGACCAACCATCTACTAAGAAAGGCGTCGCGCTTCTGGGTGCTGGTGTTGCACTGGTAACTGGTCACCCGGAGCTTATCACCGCCAGCGTAACCGCTGAGGGTGTGCAATATGGTGGCCTGATTGGGGCGTTGGCACCGGTGGCTATTGGGTTGTATGAGACTGTGCGGGATGAATGGAAATAGCTATGGTTGAGGTGCTGCAATACTTAACGTCAATGGGTTTGCCCCCATCAATGTTAGTGATTGTTGCCATGTTTTGGCAGCACAATAATCGGCTGATTCGGTTGGAGACCAAGGTTATGTAAAGTCCCTCGTAATGGCTTTTGCAAACACCAATATGCAAGCGTATGCTTTGGTGGTTGACTGGAGGTAAAAATGGAACTGAAACAAAAAGTAATATTTCGAGCGAAAGGCATTTCCCAACCTTGTACTCGGCATAGCTTAGCCTTGGATTATGATCTTGACATTGTTGAACGCGGATTAGCAGAACTTCATAAAAGCTCTGAAAATGCAAAAAAGCTTCAACGGGGTTTAGACACCTTACTTAACGACATAAGAAGTTATCGTGAAATGTCGGAGGAACAGAGAAATCGTTCGATGTTCGGATTTGGAGCAAAGGTTGAGCATTTTTGCAACCAGTTGTGATGGAAGTAGATCGAAAAAATGCGATCTGTTCCACATTACAGGTTGTATATATGTGTGAGCATGCTGTGCAGTTTAATTGATAAGGTAAAACAATCATGGAACTAACACATGAACAGAAACTTTTAGCTCTTTTGCTATGTGATATCCACCAGAAACTGGGTATTACCGAGGGCGTTAATGCGGAGCTTATTCAAGAGGCTATTTATTCGGGTAATGATTGGGCTCTAGATTGGGAGTTTGTAGGCCAGCGTATTGCTACACAGCCAATTGGAAATGAGGTTACAACGTTTGTTGCTGATGTTTTGGATATGTTCAGCATAATGGAATCATCTTTCAATGAGCTTTCCGAAGAAGAAAAGGGACGCCTTGCTGCAGAAGCAGATCCGTTTGGAGGGGACGTTTCGTTTAGAGGGTTTGATGGGAATAATGAGTCTGACTACATGTCAGTAGCAAGCTTTCTTGTAGACAAGATGGATAGGTTCTCTGAGTTTGAGGGGCGGGCAGCAATGAACTCACATTGTCCGAATGTCGAGATGTATCAGCGTATGTTAGATGCTTACAAGCCAATAAGAGACTATCCGCTATCGGTTGAAAATCTGATCGCTATCTGCCGCGCTCAAATTCATCCATCACGCCGTTGATAAAAAAGGCCTCATTCTGAGGCCTTTTTGGTGTTTGCTGTTTTTATAGTTCGGTTACATTGATGTGCATGCCAGTATTCTGCCCATTCTCCCAAAAGATACTAGCTCCTGTGTGATAGTCATTTTTGTAAGATGCCAGTTCTTCAGATTGTGACTCGTAAATAGTAAAACGAAACGTTTTAGAGAATACGTTTGTCTTATCGGGAGTTTTTACATAGAGGGTTGCTTTGTAGTCTCCAGGGAACCAATTGAACTTGCTATCAAAAAAGTTTAGAAAAGGTTGAACAAGGGCGTCATCATCAACTCTAATCACCTCTGTTTCTTCTACGCCCTCACTCTTACGCTTTTTGTGAATAGCGTTTACTAGTTCTCGTTCTGAGGTGCGGTATAACTTCTCTTCATCACGATTAAACAGCTTAAAGAAAGTTACTATGTTTGCCCACTCATCACCTGTTTTTAAGGTAAGGGGAGTGAACAGAACACTCTTGTTGTCTGTTGCGTCCGGAATGTAGTTTTGAGCGGGTAAGCTACCGACTTTTTCGCCGTCTCTTTCTATATCTAGATGCATGCCTGTTACTCGAATATCTTTGCCGCCTGTATTTCGTAGTATCAAATGGAGTTGGCAGTTTGGGTTTCCAATTCGATGGGTGATATAGATTCGGGAATATAGATCTACTTCGATCAGGGCTTTTTTAAACCAAAGTCTAACAGGACGAACTTGAGACAAGATAAGTGCAGCGAGGGCGACAAGGAAGGAACCAGTAATCTCGAAATTGAAATGCATATTCTCTACTCCGACGAATAGGACTTATGAGAACAAACGGCAGTCTCACTCACGCAGCCATTCACATGTTGTGGGCATTATGTGGTCATGAAAATGATAATGGCTTGCCAGATATCTGGTAAGCCATTGAAAAATATGGCGCTCCCGACAGGATTCGAACCTGTGACCTGCCCCTTAGGAGGGGGCCGCGCTATCCAGCTGTGCCACGGGAGCGTGAATCAGATTATAGACAGAAAAGTTTTTTCAAAACAAGTCTTTGAGTGGATTGTGCGTTTGAGTGAACACAAACTGACCACACCGGATAGTGTGGTCAGTTTTCAGTTAATACTCTTCTTCAACAAATTCCTTGTGCATCACATCGCCAATCTGAATGCTCGGGGCAAGTTCTGGCTGGTCTACAATCAGGTCGGCTTCCAGGTCGTATACCCGGTCAACGGTCAGGGTGATCGCGCTTTGTGAAACCCGGTTACGGGCGATGCCGTTCTGGTCGATAAAGGAACCGTTGTGCCACAGGCGCAGTTTGTCGCCTTTCTTCACTCCGTGGCGGCGGCCAAGATCCATGGTAATGGTGTTGTTATGTGTCGCAACAACGGCCGGTACGGTGATCTTACACGACAGTTCGGCTTCCATATCCATCATCACATAGCGGCTGACGCGCAGCATCATTTCGCCGTAGGTTGACGACCAGAAACGGGCGCCTTTGGTATCGATCTTACTGGTTTTCGGGAATGGCCACAGCGCCACTTCGCGGTAGGTCTTGGTAAACACTTCGTTGCCGGTCTGGCCGTCAAATACCATCACTTCCATGGCAAACTGGCGGTTAATTTTGTCATCGCCAAGAAACTGACTCTCAACCGTGGCGGTCAGGTCATGGATATAGCCACTGATAAGATACTGAGCCCCGTAATCCTGAGCGATCATTTTGACTACATCGGCCTGGTTTTTGTCCAGACTGTAAGGGGTTACGCCCACAGAAACAAAGCTTTGGGATTGCTGGGTAAACTGGCGGTTGAGGACCTGGCCAAGATCATCGCCGAGGTTATAGATCGCGCCCATGACGGCCTGCTGAGGATCGACAATGTCAATTTTCCCGATCAGCATGGTCTTCTTATACTGGTCGGTATGGCAACCTTTTGCCGTTGGGTAGATGTCCAGCCGGACATTCAGGCGCATTTTTCCGCCTTTTACCTCTTCACTGGTAACGTGGACGTAGCGTACTTCGTGGTTGGTGAACTGATACTCCTCTCTTGCCTCCTCAATAAAGGGCTGCAGGTAGCTTATGGTACCGATGTCAGCGCCGGTAAACGTCATAGCTTTGTAGATGGCGTCTTCCAGTGCGTTCATACGTGCCGTTTCTTTTGACGCGACTATGGTTGCCGTCCCTTCCACTTCATACCATGCCGCAAGGGCATTGAGGCTGAAAAAGGCCGTTAAAACAAAGGTGACAACAGTAGAGCAAAACTTTTTCATCTCAGTTTTCCAGTTGGGTATGTTTTTTGCTTAATTATTGGGTAGCAGATTTTGGTGTTGTTTTTCTCAAGATGCAATTGATGAAAAGCAAGTATTGTTCCAACCCTGCGCTGGAACGAAAACACCAGCATACCGGCCGGCCAGTATTGCCCGGGTGGTATCAGTATATCGGAGATGAAGAGAATGAAAAAATGGCTCGTATTAGTGTCGACGATGTTTCTGGCATCGTGCGCTTTTTCGCCAATCTACAACGGTAAGGATACTTACTCCGGAAGCCGCTTTATGTTGATGGATACTCCGCGACATACCATGGACTTCTTTGTAGAAAGCCTGACGGAAGAGCTGATCATGTCGAACACCAGTGTATCGGCACGCACCCCTATTGCAGTGACCTCGTTTGTGGATCTGCAGAATATGGATACCACCAACTGGCTGGGTAACTCCGTTTCTGAAGGGTTTATTCATCAGTTCCAGCGCCGTGGTTTCAAGGTGGTCGATTTTAAAACCACCGGCTCAATTCGTGTAACCCAGCAGGGTGACTTCGCTTTCAGCCGTGACTGGAAAGAGCTGGCCAAAGAGCAGGACGTCAGATACGTGCTTACCGGTACCATGCTTCGCCAGGAAGGTGGCGTATTGATTAATGCCCGCGTGGTGGGAATGAAGAGCCGGGTCGTGGTGGCGTCAGCTCAGGGCTTCCTGCCGGAAGACAGGATTGGCCGGGATCTGGATACCCTCAACAGCGTGAGAACTGAAGATGGCGTCCTGATTCGTACCGATCCAACGATGACCAATCCAAATTCGGTTATTTTGCGCCCGTAACAGAGAGAAGCAGGTGAGAGAGATGAAAAAGTTTGTATTACTGCTGGTGGCCGTACTGATGGTGGGTTGTCAGCCATTGTCCAAAGACGACAACTTCCTGACGGCAGTAGGATATGCCAGCATCAGCGAGCAGAAAGGCCGCAGTGAGCAGGAGAAGCAGGTACGTGCCATGCGCGCATCCAAGATTGACGCATATCGTGAGCTGGCTGAGCAGGTATACGGTCTGCGTGTCAGTGCACGTTCAGATCTGGAAGATGCCCGCCTGGGTACAGAGCTGACTTCCGGTGCTGTAGATGGTGTTATCCGTGGTGCTCAGGTGGTGAGAACCTATGCGGTGGGTGACAACTATGTAACGGAACTGCGACTGGATATGGAGAAGATGAGCGAGCTGAGAAGCTATGGTGAAGTTCAGCGGATCCCTGAGAAGAAACAGGCGACCCTGTTCTGATGAAATAACACCCGATATACAGATAGAAAAAAGCGGCAATTATTGCCGCTTTTTTTGTTTGTTATGATTTGGCGATCAGGCTTTGAGGTTGGTGCCTAAAGTCGGGATGGTATGAGTCTGCCCTTCGGCAGTATAGGTCATGCCAATCTTGCCACGGCTTTGTTGCATCAGGTTATGCAGTTTATTAAAGCTCAGGTGCGCACGTTGGAGGGCTTCGCCGTTGAGTTCGTTCATTTGCTGGCAGTCGTGAACCACAGACTGGATCTGTGCGACTTTCTCTTTTAAATCAGGATCTGTTTTTAGCTGCTCTACATCATCGTGCGCAGCAATACGTTCATCGGTTTGCTGAAGCTGCTGGATCAGGGATAGCTTTTGCTTGGCGAGGGTTTCAATATCTTTTGCTACACGTTTGGCGATCGCGACTTTTTCCTGTTCAAGCAGAGCAGAAAGGGATTGGGCGTTCTGGATTTGGTATTCCAGCAGACTGGTAATGGTTGCCATAAGTGTCAGAGAGGAAAATAGCCGGGACTGCTATCAGTTACAGCCCGGCCAGGTCATCTTCATGTTTCATCATACTTTCGGCCAGCTTCTCAGGGTCTACCGTGTAGGACCCGTTTGCAATTGCCTCTTTGATTGCCGCGACTTTCGCCGAATCAAAGCTGGGCTCAGCTGCCATAGTCTGATGAAGCTGACCAATAGCTTTACTTTCCTGGCTGAGCGATACAGCGTCTTTGCCGCCTTTCGGTTCAGCGACAGAGTCAGAACGCGCTGACGCGTTTGATTCTGTGCGAGCCTGAGAGCGACTTGTTGTCACTGTCTGCCCGGACCTGAGTTGATCAATGCCTGCCATAGTTTAGAGCCTTATTCGCAAAAGATTGAGAACCTGTACAAATGATATCGACACCAGCGCGTAAAACTTTATGCTTTTTTTAAACAATTTTCGCTGTTGCCACGAAGTTACCGGTTAAAACTGCACCGTGACCTCGGCCATTCCGGATACTATAGCATCAATTATACGATTTGATTTGGTATTTTTCACCTTTACGTGATCGCCAAGTGTCCCGTCAGACAAGGCTGTGCCTTTGGTTGTGATGGATAGTTCGCCTTTTACAGCCCGGATCACGACCGGTTCATTGCGGCAGACCACACAAATGTCGTTTTCTTCTATTACATCGCCAGTGCGGATGTTACGTTTGACTTTGGCGCCGGAAACCTGCTCAAGTTGCTGAAATCCGAACCGTCGATAGGCGCGTTGCTCAACAAAAGATATGCTAATATCACTGTTACTGATGATATTTCCCCGTGCGAGAGGCCGGGATGCGGTAACCAGTGGCCGCAGCAAAGAAATTCTGACCGGCACGTATACCCGCCAGTTGTCAGGTTCACAGCTGACCAGTACGGTGATGTTGGATGATGAAGTACCGTGAGACGGTGACGAGGTATCCAGAGGTGCCGGACAGTCGGTGGCTTTAATCCTGCTGTCAGGGGTTGCTGCAGTTACCCTGAGCTGGTCGTTTGGGCCGGCCGGATAGGTATCGGTAACGTGGCTTTCTGCTGCCTGTACGATCGCTTCGATTTGTGATTCCGTAGCAGCACTGCAGAAAAGGCTAAAGAAAAGTGAACAAAAGCCGATAGTTCTGCCAAAATTACAAAAGAAAGCTCTACACTTAGAGATAGATTGCATACTGATAAATGCCTTAAAATACGCTATGTTGTATTGGTAGTGAATATAATCAGTGCAGATTTAACACCTTATTAAAATGCTTGAAATGGAGATGTGCTTATGACGGGCATTCTTGATTCTGTGAATCAACGTACTCAACTCGTCGGTCAAAACCGGCTGGAGTTACTGACGTTTCGCCTGATGGGGCGGCAACGTTACGGCATCAACGTCTTCAAAGTGAAAGAAGTACTCCAGTGCCCTAAGCTGACCTCTATGCCCAATCTTAATCCGCTCGTTAAAGGGGTCGCACACATCCGTGGTCAAACAGTTTCTGTTATTGATCTAAGTCTAGCCGTTGGTGGCCGTCCGACCACTGATATTGAAAAGTGCTTTGTCGTCATCTCCGAATTCAACCGCACAATTCAGGGCTTCTTAGTCACGTCTGTAGAACGTATCATCAATATGCACTGGGAGTCTATTCTTCCGCCACCGGAAGGGGCTGGTAAAGCTAACTACCTGACAGCTGTCACTAATATTGATAACGAACTGGTTGAGATCCTGGACGTTGAAAAGATCCTTGCTGAGATTTCACCGGTTGATGAAACCATGAGCGAAGAGCTTAAGGAAGAGATTGCCGAGATCCAGCAGGAGAAGGTAATTCGTCCAATTCTGATTGCGGATGACTCAACCGTTGCACGTAAACAGGTCCAACGAGCCGTTGAAAATATTGGCTTTGAAGCTGTTTTGGTTAAAGATGGTAAAGAAGCCTATGACAAGCTGGTGGAGATGGCTCAGGAAGGCTCAATTTACGATCAGCTTTCACTGGTCATTTCTGATATTGAAATGCCGGAAATGGACGGGTATACATTGACCGCAGAAATTCGTCGTCATCCGGATTTGAAAGATTTGCATGTTATACTTCATACTTCACTGAGTGGAGTCTTCAACCAGGCGATGGTTGAACGCGTAGGGGCGAATGAATTTATTGCCAAGTTTAACCCGGATGAGTTAGGCGCAGCAGTAAAAGCCGCGGTAAATAAATAATCAGAGATCTGAATGACAGCCATAACAATAAGTGATCAAGAGTATCGCGATTTCAGCCGATTTTTAGAGTCCCAGTGTGGGATTGTCCTTGGGGACAGTAAGCAGTATCTGGTCAGGAGTCGACTCAGCCCGTTAGTCAGCAAGTTCAAGCTGGGCTCGTTGTCTGATCTGTTGCGCGATGTTGTCACCGGAAGAAACCGTGAGTTACGGGTTGCCGCCGTAGATGCGATGACGACCAATGAAACCCTGTGGTTCCGTGATAACTATCCGTTTTCGGTTCTGTCGGACAAACTCTTGCCGGAGGTAGCGGCAAACAAGCGCCCAATCAAGATTTGGTCGGCAGCCAGTTCGTCTGGTCAGGAGCCGTACTCAATCGCGATGACTATCCTTGAAACCCAGAGCCGCAAGCCGGGCATGTTGCCGAATGTATCTATCACGGCAACCGATATCTCTGCCAGTATGCTGGATATGTGTCGTGCCGGTGTGTATGACAACCTGGCCCTGGGGCGTGGTCTTTCTCCCGATCGCCGCCGCATTTTCTTTGAGGATGCCGGAGACGGCAAAATGAAAGTAAAAGACAATGTGAAGCGGATGGTGAACTTCCGCCCGCAAAACCTGATGGACAGCTACGCGCTGTTGGGCAAGTTCGATATCATTTTCTGTCGTAACGTACTGATTTACTTTGCACCAGAGATGAAGTCAAAGGTGCTGAACCAGATGGCTAATGCGCTTAACCCGGGTGGCTACCTGCTGCTGGGGGCTTCAGAGTCTCTGACCGGACTGACTGACCGTTTTGACATGGTTCGTTGTAACCCGGGCATCATCTATAAACTCAAGTAAGTTACCCTTTCTTTCTGAAGGCCGGCAATCATTGCCGGCCTTTTCTTTATATTGATACCGGTCTGCCGGAGTACAGAGGCTACACTAATAGTGACATCCTGAAGCTGAAGTTACACTTTGGCGTGAAAATTGCTTTATTTTCAGCGCGTATAGAGAGCAGCCTGTAAAGACCCTAAGAAGTTGGCACAGAGATTGCTTTTAAATATTCAGGTAAGTCAGATCTTTTGGTAGAGGCAAAGTATGGCGATTTCGTTTGATAAAGCTCTGGGGGTTCACCAGCACACGGTGGGCCTGCGTGAGCGCAATGCAGAGGTCATTTCGACCAACATTGCGCAAGCCAACACTCCTGGCTTTAAAGCGAAGGGGCTGGACTTTGAAAAGGCGCTGCAGGCGGCAAAATCGGGGGCAAGTTTTGATCTTAGCCGTACCGATGGGCGGCATATCAGTGCCTCCACCAATATCAACGGGGATACTTTGTACCGGATTCCGACTCAGCCGGATACCGGTGACGGCAACACGGTTGATGTGGATTTGGAGCGTAACCTGTTTATGCAAAACCAGATTCGTCATCAGGCTTCGCTGGATTTCCTGGGCAGCAAGTTCAAGAACATGACCAAGGCTATTAAAGGGGAGTAATTTAGATGAGCTTATTTAACGTTTTCAACGTGACTGGTTCTGCGATGAGCGCTGAATCTGTACGTCTAAATACCACCTCCAGTAACCTGGCTAACGCGAACAGCATCGCAAGCTCGGCAGATGAGACGTATAAAGCCCGTCATGCCGTGTTTGGTGCGGAGCTCAGCAAAGCGAAATACAACCGCGACCACAACGTGCCGGTGAAAGTACTGGGTGTAATTGAAAGTGATAAACCGCTTGAAGCCGAGTACAACCCGGAGCATCCGATGGCGAATGACCAGGGTTATATCTTTAAGTCAAACGTCAATGTGATGGAAGAGATGGCAAACATGATTTCTGCCTCCCGCTCGTACCAGACTAACGTGCAGGTGGCGGACGCGAGTAAACAAATGCTGCTGCGTACGCTGCAGATGGGTCAATAAGGATAAGGAGGAATACTCATGGCCGGAATCGACAATGTTGGTCAGAGCGGCTTGTCCTATGTTGATCAGCTGAAAGCCCTGCAAGAGAAGAATAAGCCTGAGCAGACCACAGGACAGAACGACCTCAAACAAGAGGACTTTTTGTCACTGCTGACCAAGCAGCTTTCTCAGCAGGATCCTTTTAAGCCGGTCAGCAATGACCAGATGATTGCGCAAATGGCTTCATTTGCAACCGTCGATGGTATCGGGAAGATGAATACTCAGTTCGAAAGTCTGAACTCATCGATGACCTCAAATCAGGCACTGCAGGCGTCTTCGCTGGTAGGCCGTGATGTGTTGGTCCCTGGTGCTGCAGGCATTAAACCTGACGGTGCCGGTATGTCGGCTATGGTTAAGGTTCCTCAGGCACTGGACAACTTGTTTGTCCGCGTTGAGGACGCCCATGGTCAGCTGGTTCGAACCCTGGATGTAGGGGCGAAACCTGCCGGTGACACTAAGGTGGAATGGGACGGATTAGATGAAAACGGTAATCCATTGCCGGGCGGCAAATACAAAGTGAAAGCGGGTGGTTTGCTGGACGGAGAATCACGTGAGTTTGAAGTATCGACTTATGCGAACGTCAACAGCGTGCTTTTAAGTAAAGGTGATGGAAATGTACTGCTCAATCTGGCTGGCTTTGAAACGCCAGTTCGACTAGCGGAAGTACTCGAAGTTGGAAAAGCGTAACTGCGCTGGCTAGATAGGAGAATTTGGGATGTCATATATTGCATTAAGCGGACTGGCTTCCGCGCAGCTGGACTTAAACACGACCAGTAACAACATTGCGAACGCCAACACTTTTGGTTTTAAAGAGTCACGGGCAGAGTTCGGTGATGTGTATTCGAACTCACTGTTCACGAACGCTAAAACCGCAACGGGTGGTGGTGCTCAGGCCAGTAAGGTTGCGCAGCAGTTCCATGAGGGTTCCAGTATTTATACCAATAACCCGATGGATTTGCGTATCTCTGGTACCGGTTTTTTTGCGGTATCCAAAGACCGTCTGTTGCCACAGCAGAACGAACTGACCCGTAATGGTGCGTTCCACCTGAACAAAGATAACTACATGGTGACTTCTAATGAAGAATACCTGCTGGGTTATCGGGTGGATCCGGACACTGGTGATGTTGCCTCTTATGAGGCTGAGCCACTGAACGTGCCTGCAGAATATGGCCGTCCTAAGCCGACTGAAAATATCGACCTGTCAGTGAATGTACCGGCAGATGGTGAGTTGAAAGATCCACTGCTGTTCGATACGACTGACCCGTCAACCTATAACCGCTCTACGTCATCAACGGTATATGACTCTCTGGGTCAGTCGTACAAGATGACAACGTACTACCTGAAAGATCAGAATCAGCCAAACACCTGGCATTCGTACTACACCATGACTGACAGTGACGGTGAGAAACCACTGAACATTCAGGGTGGTGATGTCGCTTCACCTACCGGTCACGTAGGTCACACCATTCGTTTTAATAACGATGGTACCCTGAACAGCGTGAACAATGGTCAGGATGTGGTGACGGTCAGCCTGTCTGGTGCAGATAACCCGACTCCGGTTAACCTGAACGGCGCGGATGTTGATCAGGTGATGGCCATCAACCAGCTTGGTGCCAGCCAGTACGCCGCTCCTTTTGAACTGGTGCGCTTCAGCGAAGATGGTGCAACCACTGGTTTCCTGACCAAGGTTGATTTTGACGAGTACGGAACAGTACTGGGTACTTACTCCAACGGTGAAGCGGTCAATCTTGGCCGGGTAGCCCTGGTACGGGTAGCTAATGAGCAGGGACTGGACAAGAAAGGTGGTACCCAGTGGGATGCTACCCAACTGTCTGGTGAGAAGATGTGGGGTGAGTCGAACAAAGGTTCATTCGGTTCGGTAACCAGCGGTACTCTCGAGCAGTCGAACATCGATATGACTCAGGAGCTGGTGGACCTTATCTCCGCGCAGCGTAATTTCCAGGCGAACTCCCGTTCACTGGAAGTACACAACGGCCTGCAGCAGAACATACTTCAAATCCGTTAATCTGCATTTCATCTGGCATTGCCGCTTGCTTATTGAGCGGCAATGCACTTTTATCCCTCCCTTAGCACCTCTTTTCTTAAATTCTGGCACACAGATTGCATTATTGTTCTCAGATACGATTTTGGGAGCAAATTATGGATCGTTCACTGTTTCTTGCCATGAGTGGCGCCAAACAAAATATGCAGGCAATGCAATTGCGGGCCAATAACCTTGCGAACGTCAGTACCACTGGTTTTCGTGCGGATCTGGCACAGGCGCGTTCTATGCAGGCGTATGGCGAAGGCTTGCCTACCCGTGTGTTCAGCATGACGGAACGTCCGGGGCAAAGTTTTGCCCAGGGCAGCGTGATCACCACCGGCAGAGACCTGGACGTAACCATTGAAGGGCAGGGCTGGCTGGCTGTCATGGATAAGACCGGCAAAGAAGGTCTGACCCGTAACGGCAATCTGCACATCGATCAGACCGGTCTGCTGACTAACAGCTCTGGTCACCTGGTGTTGGGTGAAACAGGCGCGCCGATAACTCTGCCAATTCCGCTGAGCAAAATTGAAGTGGGCCGCGATGGTACGATTTCAGTGATCCCTCAGGGTGCGCCTGCGGAAGCGCTGGAGATCGTGGACCGTATTAAGCTGACCAGCACCGATAATCGCTCCCTTTACAAAGACACCAATGGCCTGTTTCGTGCCAAAGACCCAAATCAGGCATATGAGGCTGATGCGGCGGTCAAAATCATGACTGGCGCGATTGAAGGCAGTAACGTTAATGCCGTTGGTGAAATGACCAGTATGATTGACCTGCAACGTCAGTTTGAGATGCAGGTGAAAATGATGAGTACAGCAGAAGATATGGACAAAGCGTCCGACTCTTTGCTGCGTTCTTCCTGATAGATTAAGTGAGGACTAAACTATGCATCCGGCATTATGGGTAAGTAAAACTGGTTTAGATGCGCAGCAAACAAACATCTCAACCATCTCGAACAACCTGGCGAACGCCTCCACCGTGGGCTTTAAGAAGAGCCGTGCGGTGTTTGAAGACCTGTTCTATCAGAATATCAACCAGCCTGGCGGCCAGTCATCCCAGAACACTCAGCTGCCATCCGGCCTGATGCTGGGTGCGGGTTCGAAAGTCGTGGCGACTCAGAAAGTGCATACCAATGGTAATGCTCAGACTACCAGTAACAGCCTGGATATGATGATCGAAGGTGATGGCTTCTTCCAGGTCCTGTTGCCGGATGGCAACATTGGTTACAGCCGCAACGGTCAGTTTACCCTGGACTCAGAAGGCGCTGTGGTGACTTCCGGCTCCGGTTACCGTCTGCAGCCTGAAATCGTGATCCCGGAAGATGCGATCTCGATTACCGTGGGTACCGACGGTGAAGTGTCGGTACGGGTGCGCGGTCAGCGTGAAAACCAGGTGGTGGGGCAGATCACCACCGTGGATTTTGTTAACCCGGGTGGTCTTGAGCCAATTGGTCAGAACCTTTACCTGCCAACCGGTGCCAGCGGTGACCCGCAGGAAGGTACACCAGGCATTGAGGGGCTGGGTTCTATCCGTCAGTCCATGCTGGAAACCTCAAACGTAAACGTCACTGAGGAACTGGTAAACATGATTGAAGCTCAGCGTGTGTATGAGATGAACTCCAAAGTCATTTCATCCGTCGATAAGATGATGAGCTTTGTAAACCAGCAGCTGTAACAGGGTGAAAGCTATGCGTAAGACGATATTTGCGGTTTTTGTTTTGTTGCTGGCTGGATGTGTCACGCCACCAGAGCTGACGGATCCGGAGCAGGGGACCACCATTGTCGATGCAGTGGAAGGGGATAAATCCAACAGTTCAGGCGGCCTGACGGACTCTCTTCGTGGCAGAACCGATCCGGTTTCCGGCGATCCGGCCTGGTCACCTATTCACCCAAAGAAAAAGCCCGAGCATTATGCGGCGGCCACCGGCTCTCTGTTCAACTCAGACTTTGCACAGAACCTTTATGATGACAGCAAGCCACATGGCGTGGGTGACATCGTGACCGTGCTGCTGCAGGAAAGCACCAAGGCAGCCAAGAGTGCGGATGCAGCGCTGAACAAGTCTAATGATGCGAGTATGGACCCGCTTGCCGTGGGCGGTCAGGATCTGAAGATTGGCGAATACGATTTCTCTTACGAGCTGAAAAACGACAACAAGTTCAAAGGCGATGCTTCGGCTAACCAGAGCAACAGTATTTCCGGTTCGATCACTGTTGAAGTGGTGGAAGTGCTGGCAAATGGCAATCTGGTGATTCGCGGTGAAAAATGGCTGACACTGAATACCGGCGATGAATATATGCGCCTGAGCGGCACGATTCGTCCGGACGACATTAAGTTTGATAACACCATCACCTCTACACGTATTTCCAACGCCCGGATCCAGTATTCCGGCACCGGAAGTCAGCAGGATATGCAGGAACCAGGATTCCTGGCACGATTCTTCAATGTGTCCCTGTAACTGAGAGTTTGGGTCGGAGTTTTGACACAATGAAAAAATGGCTGATAGCACTGATTGGCGCACTGATGGTTACTGTCAGTACAGCCCATGCCGCGCGAATTAAAGATGTGGCAAAAGTTGCCGGTGTTCGCAGTAACCAGCTGGTGGGTTATGGTCTGGTGACTGGCCTGCCAGGCACCGGTGAGAGTACCCCGTTTACCGATCAGAGCTTTAACGCCATGCTGCAGAACTTCGGCATTCAGCTGCCGCCAGGCACCAAGCCAAAAGTGAAAAACGTGGCAGCGGTAATTGTGACAGCAGAGATGCCTGCGTTTTCCAAGCAGGGTCAGCAGGTGGATGTAACCGTATCTTCTATCGGCAGTGCCAAGAGCCTGCGCGGTGGTACTCTGTTGCAGACTTTCCTGAAAGGTCTTGACGGCAAGGTCTACGCTGTTGCCCAGGGTAACCTTGTGGTGAGTGGTTTCAGCGCAACCGGTGCCGATGGCTCAAAAATCGTGGGTAACAACCCGACGGTAGGCCTTATTTCCAGCGGTGCTACTGTGGAGAAAGAGATCCCGACCCCATTCAGCCGCGGTGACTACATCACTTTTAACCTGCTTGAGTCTGATTTTACTACTGCCCAGCGTATGGCCGATGCGATCAACAATTTCCTTGGTCCTCAAATGGCTCAGGCAATGGACGCGGCCTCAGTTAAAGTACGCGCGCCGCGTGATGTGAGCCAGCGGGTAGCCTTCCTTTCTGCGGTAGAAAACATCGAGTTTAATCCGGCTGATGGCTCGGCCAAGATCATCGTTAACTCACGTACCGGTACTATTGTGGTTGGCAAGCATGTGCGGCTGAAACCTGCCGCCGTGACCCATGGTGGTATGACGGTGGCCATCAAAGAAAATCTTAATGTTAGCCAGCCAAATGCGTTTGCCGGCGGACAGACGGCCGTTGTGCCGGACTCAAATATCGAAGTTTCAGAAGCTTCGGGCAAAATGTTTAAGTTTGAACCTGGCCTGACGCTGGACGATCTGGTTCGTGCGGTTAATGAAGTTGGTGCAGCGCCTTCGGATCTGATGGCAATTTTGCAGGCACTCAAACAGGCAGGCGCCATCGAAGGCCAGCTGATCATCATCTAAGGACAGAATTATGGTTAATAATCCCGGTGACTTAGGTTTCATCCACGATATCAGTAGCCTCGACAAACTGCGTCAGGAAGCGGTGAGTGGTGATCAGGATGATAAGCAGGCGGCACTAACAGCGGCAGCCAAACAGTTTGAGTCGATTTTTACCTCCATGCTGTTTAAGTCGATGCGCGATGCCAACTCGACGTTTGAGTCCGATTTGATGAACAGTCAGAATCAGTCGTTTTATCGCCAGATGCTCGATGAGCAGATGTCGAGTGAGCTGAGCCGTTCGGGTTCCCTTGGCCTTGCTGATATGATTGTGGCCCAGCTTAATGCCGGTGCCGGTGAAGACCAGTCTGAACTGGCTGTACGTCAGGCAGCGCTTGACAGTATTAACCGTGCAGACAAGCGTGCTGAAGTGTCTGCCACGGCTGCATCACCTGATGTGGCGAGAAGTGAGCCAACCCATTTTGAGAGCCCGCAGCAGTTCGTTCAGTCACTCAAACCTTATGCAGATAAAGCGGCAGGTGCACTGGGTATTGACGCTTCTGTGCTGCTTGCTCAGGCCGCTCTGGAAACCGGCTGGGGCCAGAAAGTGGTGAAGAACTCAGCCAGTACCAGTAATAACCTGTTCAACATCAAGGCAGACAGACGCTGGCAGGGTGACAGCGTGGCAACCCAGACGATGGAAGTCTACGATGGCGTACCGGTAAAAGAGAAAGCGGCATTCCGTTCATATTCTTCTTATCAGGACAGCTTTGAAGATTACGTCCGTTTCCTCAATGACAACCCACGCTACCAGCAGGCGCTGGCAAACCGCGGTAACTCCGAGCAGTTTATCCGTGGTATCCACAAAGCCGGCTACGCGACGGATCCACAGTACGCCGATAAGGTACTGAGGGTGAAGGCGCAGGTGGATGAGATGATTAAATAAGGCGGTTCTGTGGTCCTATGGTTCTGTGGTGTTGCACCTTTTTCCCACAGTACCATAGGACCACAGAACCAATTTAATCTTGACAATGAAACTTCCCTTCTCTTTAGTTTTCTTTTTGGCACACATCTTGCTGCTATTCCGGTAACAACCACCCACTCCGATTCTAAGTAGTTCATTACTGGGGGCGATATGTCATCGGATTTGCTCAATGTAGGTACTCAAAGTGTCCTGACGGCGCAGCGGCAGCTTACTACCACCGGTCATAACATTTCTAATGTTAATACCGAGGGTTACAGCCGTCAGTCTGTGATCCAGGGTGCTAATGCCCCAAGACAGTACGGGGGCGAAACCTATGGCATGGGTGTGCATGTGGAAAATGTTCGCCGCTCCTGGGATCAGTTTGCCGTTAAAGAGCTGAACCTGACCACGACCGAGCTGGCGAACAAAAAAGATATGGAAGAGAGCCTCGATAACCTGACCAATATGCTCTCTTCAGTGGCATCGCGCAAAATTCCAGAAAACGTAAACGAGTGGTTTGATGCGCTGAAAACCCTGTCTGATTCACCGAATGATGTCGGTGCGCGTAAGGTACTGCTGGAGAAGTCTCACTTAATTACTCAGAACCTCAATCACTTTCATGAAGTGGTGCGCAAAGAGAAAGACAACATCAACCAGAAGATGACCCATGCCGTTGAGCGGATGAACTCACTGGCGATGGAACTGCGTGACATTAACCGCCTGATCCTGAGAACGCCGGGGCCGCACAATGACCTGATGGATAAACAGGAAAAGCTGGTAAATGAGCTGTCCCACTTTACCAAAGTTACTGTGACTTCCCGTGGCAAGAATGAGGGGTTTAACATTCACATTGGTAACGGTCATACCCTGGTATCGGGCACTGAAGCCAGTGAGCTGAAGTTGCTGCATGGTGACCCGGATCCGAAGAAACTGCGCCTGGCGATGGTCGAGGGTAAAGGAATTAAAGCCATCAGTCATAAAGACATTAATGGTCAGATGGGGGCATTCTTTGAAATCCGTGATAAGACCCTGCCTCATGTAATGGATGAGCTTGGCCGTATTGGCGCGGCGCTGTCACTGCGGGTTAACGAGTTACAAAGTCAGGGCCTGGATCTGTACGGTAATGTGGGTCAGAACCTGTTTACCGATATGAACTCGCTGGATGTGTCGAAGTCGCGTGTTATGTCGAGGCCGGGATCGAATCTGGATGTGTCGGTTTATATTGATGATATCTCACAGCTTAAAGGCGGTGAGTATTCAGTACGTTTTGACGGCTCGCTGTATCACATCA
Organism: Vibrio sp. 9-16B-A1; assembly: GCF_056726165.1. Classification (NCBI taxonomy): domain Bacteria; kingdom Pseudomonadati; phylum Pseudomonadota; class Gammaproteobacteria; order Vibrionales; family Vibrionaceae; genus Vibrio; species Vibrio sp. 9-16B-A1. The sequence continues at coordinate 22,144 of NZ_JBSDZD010000006.1, read as the reverse complement.
CCAAGCCATCCGGTGAAACGGTTTCTGTGTCGGAGCAGGCGATTAATGATGGATTTGTCGTTGATGGACTGAAAATGGATATCCGCCAGGGGGCGAAAGAAGGTGAGATCTTTCTGATTCGTCCGATGGAAAACGCAGCGGCAAAAATGAAAGTTGAGATGAGCGATCCGACAAAAATTGCCGCCCAGAGCTATCAGAGTTCTTATACCAATACCAAAGGTGATGCTGAGTTCCACGTATTGCAAAGTGGTGCGCTGAAAGAGTTTCAGGTGATCATTTCTCCGGCGGGCGATCAGTTTGCAGTGCTGGATATGAACGGACGAGTGCTTCAGCAGCCTGCAGCTTACCCGCCAGGAGGAGCTGTAACTGTCGGGGGCACGACTTTTGAGCTGGGTAGTGGTGCGAAAGCGAATGACGTTTTTGCCGCTAACCTGGTGCCGTCAGAAGGTGATAACGGCAACCTGATTAAAATGCAGGAGATACTCACGGATAAAACCCTGGACGACGGTAATACCACCATGTTGGGGGTTTATCATAATCTGAATACTGATGTCGGCCTGAAAACGGCAACCGCTATCCGCAAGGCAGATATTGCCACCATTGAAAACGAGGCGGCAAAAGAGCGCATTGCCTCGATATCCGGGGTGAACCTGGATGAAGAAGCGGCCAACATGATGAAGTTTCAGCAGGCATATATGGCCTCATCACGGATCATGCAGGCATCGAATGACACCTTTAACACGATTTTGCAGCTGAGATAAGGAGGCCTGAATGATCAGTCGTATTTCCAGCTTCCATAACTACCAGTCAGTGCAGAATGATCTTCGCCGGCAGGAAAATAAAATTCACCACAACCAGGCGCAGCTGGCGTCCGGTAAGAAACTGCTGACAGCAGCGGATGACCCGCTGGCGGCGCACTATATTCAGGGGATCCGGCAACAGACAGAAGAGACCAATCAGTTTCTCGACTCTATCGTACTGATCCGTAACCGCCTGGAGCACCAGGAAGTGATCATAAGCAGTGCCGAGCAGCACTCTGACCGGGCTAAGCGCTCAGTGATGGAAATGATCAACGGTGCGCTTTCTCCGGAAGACCGGGCGGCAACCGCCCGCGAACTGGAAGAGATGGCGACCAATATGTTGCAACTGGTGAACACCCAGGACGAATCCGGTAACTATATTTTTGCCGGCACCAAACCCAAGAACGAACCGTTTTTTAAAGACCACGACAACTCAGTGCAGTATGTCGGGGATACCTATCAGAGAAAGATGAAGATCGCCAACGGGCTGGAATTGCCAATCAACGATGCCGGTAACAAGGTGTTTATGGAGATAGCCAATCCACTGGGTGATTATGATCCGCAATACACCCTGCAAAGTGGCTCTGAGCTGCTGGTTGAGCGTGGACTCAATAATGACCAGACCGACAATTCTGTTTACAGAGTGACTTTTGTGGATATGGGTGATGGCAGCCACGGGTATCAGCTGGAAAAAGATGGTGCTGTGGTGAAAGCCGGAGATTATGACCCAAGCGTGGGAATTGAGCATGAGCAGCTGTCCCTGCAGTTCAAAGGGACAATTAATGCCGGTGATCAGATCACTTTCGAGCGTAAGCAAACGGTAGATATTTTCGACATCTTTAACCGCGCGATTGAGTTCTCCAAAAAGTCGGTTTCAGATGCATCGGCAACGGCTGAGCTCCACCAAACGGTGGGCGAGTTTCACAATGCCTTTATTCATTTGAACAAAGTGCGCACCGATCTTGGTGCCAGACTGGGTACCCTGGATATCCAGGAACAGCAGCATCAGGACTTTAAGATTTCGATGGCCAAGTCCAAGAGTAATTTCGAAGACCTGGATTACGCCGAAGCGGTGATTGACTTCAATGAAAACACGATGGCTTTAAAAGCGTCACAACAGGCGTTTGGAAAGACCAAAGATTTAACTCTGTTTAACTATATCTGATATTCAGAAATGCCTTATGTGCTATGCCGTAAGTGCCTGAATATTTGCCGGGGAATGTTTTTGCCGCTCAGGTTGCAGGAGAATGGATTGATCAATAATTCGCCATCCTGTTGACGGGGCACACAAACTTTCCGGAGAGTGGGAAAAGTGTGATTAAGCCGCTGAACCACATAGTTATAAGTAAATAACTTGTTGAATACAATATATTTAAGTAATACGCAGGAGAAATGATTGAGTTCGCATTAAAAGTTGGCACGGTCTTTGAATGTATATAACCAGAGGCAAATTTGGTGCAATTGAAAGCGGCAAGCTTTCGATAGTAACAACGGTCAGTACTTTCCAATCAGAGTATAGCTGACCGCTTCGCAAGCACTGCGAACTCAATAGGAGAGCAAACTATGGCTGTAACTGTTAGCACAAACGTTTCCGCGATGACGGCACAACGTTACTTAAACAAATCGACGGATGAGCTGAACACATCAATGGAACGCTTGTCGTCAGGACACAGAATCAATAGCGCGAAAGATGACGCAGCAGGTTTGCAAATCTCAAACCGATTGACAGCGCAGTCCCGCGGTCTGGATGTGGCGATGCGAAATGCCAATGATGGTATTTCGATTGCTCAGACGGCAGAAGGTGCTATGAATGAAGCGACAAATGTATTGCAACGTATGCGTGATCTGGCTATTCAGTCAGCGAACGGCGCAAACTCTCCGGCAGATCGCCGTGCGATCAACGAAGAAGCAGTTGCGCTTCAGGATGAAATTAACCGTATTGCAGAGACAACCTCTTTTGGTGGACGTCGACTGCTGAACGGTTCCTTTGGTGACGCGGCATTCCAGATCGGTGCCAACTCCGGTGAAGCCATGGTGATGGCACTGACCAGTATCCGCGCGGATGACAGTCGTATGGGTGGTACCACCTTTGTTGCGACTAATCCTCAAACCAAAGAGTGGGGCGTACCAGCAGGTGCTGGTAATAACCAGCTTACCCTTCAGTTTACCACTAAGAATGGTGAAGTGATTGACCTCGATATTCAGGCCAAAGCGGGTGATGATATCGAAGAGCTGGCGACCTACATTAATGGTCAGTCAGACCGGATTAACGCTTCGGTAACCGAAGATGGCCGTCTGCAGGTATTCCTTGCAGAGCCAAATCTGGATGGCAACCTGACCATCGGTGGTAACCTGGCGACTACGCTGGGATTAGATGCAGGTTCTGCAACTTATACCACGGTTCAGGATCTTGACCTTTCCACTGTTGGTGGTTCTCAAAACGCCATCAGTGTAGTGGACTCGGCGCTTAAGTACATCGACAGTCAGCGTGCTGACTTAGGTGCGAAACAGAACCGTCTGAGCCACAGTATCAATAACCTGGCAAACGTTCAGGAAAATGTGGACGCTTCAAACAGCCGGATCAAAGATACCGACTGGGCGAAAGAGACCACCGAGATGACCAAATCTCAGATTTTGCAACAGGCTGGTACGTCAATACTGGCCCAGGCAAAACAATTGCCAAACTCGGCAATGCAGTTACTACAATAGTAGTACTGTGCTTCATCAGATTGTCCAGACGTGGGCGGCCTGATGTCGTAGCCAGGTGCGGTAATCGCCAAAGGCGCAGAAAACAGAAGGCTCTCTCATCTCTCACCTGCCGACTGTTTTGTAATGCACCGGAGGCACTTGGCCAGTCAGGGATATGTTCATTTCTCTGATCTCCGCATGACTCTGATTGGTAACAAGCCCCAGTTCTCTCAAAGGAAAAGGGGCTTTTTTTCGTCTGGAGAAAAGGCGCTGGGCGCTAGGCCCTGGGAGAGCTCGCGATAACTGAAGTGGGAAAGTGAAGTTATTGTATTGGGGGCAGAACCCGAGTAATAAACTCTTCTTGCAGAGCCCAGAGCCCAGAGCCCAGAGCCCAGAGCCCAGAGCCCAGAGCCATAAGCTTCGCTTATAAAAAAAACGCCACCTTCCGGCAGCGTTTCTTTGAAAGCGATAGTACTAAGATTAATTACTTAGTTACGCGCAGTACTGGAGTTTCACCAACAGTAACAGCACCAGAAAGCTTGTTCAGCTCTTTGATTTCGTCCATGTTAGAGATAACAACAGGAGTCAGGGTAGACTTCGCTTTTTCTTCCAGCAGAGCCAGATCGAATTCGATGATGGTGTCGCCTGCTTTCACAGTTTGACCTTCTTCAGCGATACGCTTGAAGCCTTCACCTTTCAGTTCAACAGTGTCGATACCGAAGTGTACGAACAGCTCAACACCGTCGTCAGACTCGATAGAGAAAGCGTGGTTAGTTTCGAAGATTTTACCGATAGTACCGTTTACTGGAGCAACCATCTTGTCGCCAGCTGGTTTGATCGCGATGCCGTCACCAACGATTTTTTCAGCAAATACTACATCTGGCACATCTTCGATGTTAACGATTTCACCAGACAGCGGCGCGATAATTTCGATTGCACCCGCATCAGCGCTATCGTCAGAAACTAGCTTCTTCAGTTTGTCAAACAGACCCATTGTGTCATGCTCCTAAGGTTTATTTTATTCTGTCGACTAATAGTATACCAATCACAGTCGATAGACGACAGTTTTTAGCCGTCTATCGTATTGGTTACCATGATTTATTGCGTTTTTTCTGCAATAAATTTCTCAACGCAGGCTTCGATTTCAGCCGCTGTTGGAAGTGATAGTGCGTGATCCGCCATCGCTTTAACTTCAGCGAAGTTTGCGTTACGGATTACCTTCTTCACTTTAGGGATAGAGATGCCGCTCATAGAGAACTCATCCAGGCCCATACCCAGCAGAAGCAGGGTAGCGCGCTCATCACCCGCAAGCTCACCACACATACCTGTCCACTTGCCTTCTGCGTGAGAAGCATCGATTACCTGCTTGATCACAGTCAGAACTGCCGGAGACAGTGGGTTGTATAGGTGAGAAATCATTTCGTTACCACGGTCTACTGCCAGTGTGTACTGGGTCAGGTCGTTGGTACCGATAGAGAAGAATGACACTTCTTTCGCCAGGTGGTGAGCCACTGCCGCTGCCGCCGGAGTTTCAACCATAACACCGATTTCGATGTTTTCGTCAAACGCCAGGCCTTCAGCACGCAGCTCAGCTTTGTACTCTTCAATTGCTTTTTTCAGTTCACGGATCTCTTCAACAGAGATGATCATCGGGAACATGATGCGCAGCTTACCGTGTGCAGATGCACGCAGGATACCGCGAAGCTGGTCGCGAAGGATTTCACGACGGTCCAGGCTGATACGTACTGCACGCCAGCCCAGGAATGGGTTCATTTCTTTTGGCAGGTCCATGTACGGCAGGTCTTTGTCACCACCGATGTCCATGGTGCGGATGATTACCGCTTCGCCGTTCATTGCTTCAGCAACTTCTTTGTACGCTTTGTACTGCTCTTCTTCAGTTGGCAGTGCGTCACGGTCCATGAACAGGAACTCTGTACGGTACAGACCTACGCCTTCACCGCCGTTACGCAGAATGCCATCACAGTCTTTAACGGTACCGATGTTACCGCACACTTCTACGCGGTGACCGTCAGTAGTTTCAGCGTGCAGATCTTTCAGTTTCGCCAGCTCTTCTTTCTCAGCCAGGAATGCTGCTTTAACGGCTTTCGCTTCTTCCAGCTCAGCGTCAGATGGGTTAACAACGATCTTGTTGTTCATCGCATCCAGGATCAGCATGTCGCCGTTTTTCACTTTAGCTGTGATGTCGTTGGTACCAACGATAGCAGGAAGCTCAAGAGAGCGCGCCATGATAGAGGTGTGAGAAGTACGGCCACCGATGTCACACGCGAAGCCCAGAACGTAGTCCAGGTTGATTTGCGCGGTTTCAGACGGAGTCAGGTCGTAAGCAACCAGGATAACTTCTTCGTCGATATCGCTCAGAGAAACGATGTTGATGCCCAGGGCATTCTTTACAAAACGCGTACCGATATCGCGGATGTCAGTTGCACGCTCTTTCAGGTACTCATCATCCAGAGATTCAAGCGCAGTTGCCTGCTCTTCGATTACGGTGTGGATGGCGTTGTCAGCGTGCAGCTTGTCGTTCTTGATCAGTGCCAGGATTTCTTCTTCCAGCTCTTCATCTTCAAGAAGCATGATGTGACCTTCAAAGATCGCTTCTTTTTCTTCACCGAAAGTCTCAAGTGCTTTTTGCTTGATGGTTTCCAGCTGTGCTGAAGATTTGTTGCGAGCGTCGAAGAAGCGTTGAACTTCGGCTTCTACCTGATCGTCGGAGATGGTGTGTGTGTTTAGGACAATTTCATCTTCCTGAAGTAGTAGTGCTTTACCAATAGCAATACCAGGAGATGCCAGAATGCCTGAAATCATAGCCTTACCTTAAAATTGGTCAGTAAAATAGGATGTGTTTGACTTAGAGCTAACGATTATGTGTAGCTTATATAGACCACTATTTCCAACAAAGCCATTTTGCGGGGCAAAATGGCTTTGAGTGGAATGCTTTTTATTAGTGTAGTTGATCCATCAGAGCAACCAGGTGGTCTACTGCTGGCTGGGCTTGTGGGCCTTCAGCAGAGATAGTAACAACAGTACCTTTTACCAGGCCAAGAGTTTGCAGTTTGAACAGGCTTTTTGCGCTTGCGCTTTTGCCGTTTGAAGTCACTGTGATGTCAGCGTCAAAGCCTTTAGCTTCTTTAACGAACTGAGCAGCTGGACGAGTGTGAAGACCGTTTTCAGCAGTGATTTCTACTTGCTTCTGATACATGTGATATACCCCAATTGATTTATTTTTTGTTTCTGATGTTCGTCAAGCTTACAAAGTTATTCAGCTGTTGACCAGTGCATTGGTGCATAGGTAACAGGATGAAGCTTGCCGACCCCAGTGATTTAGCTTTGTATAACAAATCTCAATGTAATTTGTTGTACGCGTCTTAGTGCTTATACAGCTTCGCTTCTTTTTTTTGAAGCGGAAAATAAAACAGTTGTGATATTACCAAAGGGGAAGATGGGGTCAACAAAAAAGCCCCATAAAGGGGCTATTTTGCATCAAAAATTGATTTGAACACGATTTTGTTACCAGATTATTGCTGGTTCTCTTTTTCACCAAAGATACCGGCAAACAGGGCGGTACTCAGGTAACGTTCACCAGAGCTTGGCAGGATGGTAACAATAGTTTTTCCTGCAAATTCAGGTAGTTCAGCAAGGCGGTTCGCCGCGACTACTGCTGCGCCAGAAGAGATGCCTGCAAGGATACCTTCCTCTTCCATCAGGCGTCTTGCCATCTCAATTGCGTCATCAGATGTTACAGTTTCGACGCGATCGATAAGTTCAACGTCCAGGTTGCCTGGAATAAATCCAGCGCCAATACCCTGGATTTTGTGAGGTGCAGGCTGAGGCTCTTCACCATTCAGTACCTGGGTGATCACCGGAGATTCTGCCGGCTCTACAGCCACAGTGGTAATAGCCTTACCTTTGGTGCCTTTGATGTACCGGCTTGTACCGGTAAGTGTACCGCCGGTGCCAACACCAGAGACAAACACATCTACTTCGCCATCGGTAGCATCCCAGATTTCAGGGCCGGTGGTTTGTTCGTGAATGGCCGGGTTTGCCGGGTTGTTGAACTGCTGCAGCAACAGATACTTGTCAGGATTGCCAGCGACGATCTCTTCAGCTTTGGCAATGGCTCCTTTCATTCCTTTAGCGGCTTCAGTCAGCTCAAGGTTTGCCCCAAGTGCTTTAAGCAGCTTACGGCGCTCCAGGCTCATGGACTCAGGCATAGTCAGGGTCAGCTTATAACCACGTGCGGCGGCAACGAAGGCCAGCGCAATACCCGTGTTACCACTGGTTGGCTCCACCAGTTCTACTCCCGGCTTAAGTTTGCCGTTTTTCTCTGCTTCCCAAATCATATTGGCGCCGATACGACACTTAACACTGAAGCTTGGGTTACGCGATTCAACTTTCGCCAGTACGTTACCTTTGCTTACCCGGTTCAGGCGAACCAGAGGGGTGTTACCAATCGTCAGTGAGTTGTCTTCGTAAATCTTGCTCATTTTGATGTTCCTTCATTCGGCGTGCCACAGCACCAATTTCGTATGGGTTAAAGCATAAGATGATAATAATGAACGGAAAAGGAATAAAAAGTTATAAGATATTAGATTGGCGCGGGGCTCTGGGCACTAGGCCCTGGGAGAGCTCGCGATAACTGAAGTGGGAAAGTGAAGTTATTGTATTGACGGCAGAATCTGAGTAATTAACTCTGCTTGCAGAGCCCAGAGCCCAGAGCCCAGAGCCCAGAGCCCAGAGCCCAGAGCCCAGAGCCCAGAGCCCAGAGCCCAGAGCCCAGAGCCCAGAGCCCAGAGCCCAGAGCCCAGAGCCCAGAGCCCAGAGCCCAGAGCCTTTAAACTCTGTACGCTGGCAACCGAAACCCCCGCGCATGAACCCCCACCATCACCAGCTCTCCCTGATAGCAGTCATCACCCAGTGACGAAAACTCAAACTGATAGACAGTGTGCCAGCCCCAGCGGCCGTCTTTGTGGCGCAGGCGGTGGGCTTTGAAGGCGACGCTGAGTAGTTGCAGCTCAAGCTTTTCGCAGTGGCGGGCGATGGCCTGTTTGGCGAGTTCAGACTGTCTGCGCTGCTGCCAGAACAGCGCGCAGAACAGACAAAGGCCAAGTATTGCCAGCAGATCGCTTATCATGAGTCGCCTTTGGTGGCGTTTTGCAGCTTAAGCAGTGCCTGAGCCAGCTCAGGGTCCGGCGTGCTGTGCAGCAGAGGCAGGACTACCATACGCAGCTCCGGCAGCATCACCAGATCGGCAAACAGCTGGTTGAACAGGTCCTGATTGTTGGTTTGTGCCAGCCGGAGCAGGAAGCGGGAAGCGACTTTTTCATCCGCCAGCGCGCTCCAGCAGCGTCCGGCGATGGCGACCAGCAGTTCCTGGTGACTCAGGCGCGGGCTTTCCAGCACGGTACGGATGAGTCCGGTCAGTTGTTTTGGATCTTCACCGGACAGGGCACGGATAAGTGCTGCCAGCAGATAGAGGTCCGGGTCATCGGCTTTGCATTCGTTTATCGCCAGCTCGTGCAGACGGGCAGCCAGTTTCTCCGGCAGGGTGATGTGCTCCAGTGCGCCGAGCAGGGCATACAGCGGCTGGGCAGGGAGATGAGCCAGCGCTTTGCGCACGTCCACGCCATTTTGGGCATCGTGCAGCCGGGCACAGATATCGGTGATCCCCTGCAGGCCAACGGTATGCCATTTATCCCATCCCAGACCGCCGCTAAAGTAATGCTGGGCGTGTTCATAGTACTGGCTGGCTGGCAGTTTCAGATTTGCCCGCAGCAGGCTGTGGAAAATCGCCAGTTTGTCTTCGGCTGGTCTGAATGTATAAGGGTTGTTGGCCAGTTTTTCCTGTTGTTCTTCGGTCAGTTCACCGCTGATGCGGCTGCCCATGGCTTCCAGGATGTATTTGATGAAGTTGCCGATATCGGCCTGCTTGAACAGACCACGCTCATCAAGAGGAAATTTCAGAAACCAGATCCATGGCTGACGGGTTTCGTTCCAGTAGGCGATGGCCAGATGGGCGTGACGCTGCACCGGATACGGGTAGGGCTGCTGTGCCTGTTCAACCCGCTCAAATACGGCCGCATCGACCGGGGTAACCCGGCGGCTGAGATCGAAGATCATGTACTGGTTGCCACTGTGTGTCAGCAATTGACTTAAGGTGTGAAAGGTTTCCATCGAAAGCGCGTTTCCTGTATGTCTTTTCCCAATAGATGGTATTCTATGGCGATTTTTCAAGTCCACAGACCGGATTATGACTCACAAACAGCAATTTTGTGCGCTGCTTACCGAACTGACCGGTGAGATTCAGGCGCAGCAGTTGTGGCAGCAGACGCCACCTTCTCCTGAAAAACTGGCCAGCAGCCAGCCTTTTGCCATTGATACCATGGAGCCGCAGGAGTGGCTGCAGTGGGTGTTTATTCCCCGCATTCAGGCGATGCTTGATGCCGGTCAGGCTCTGCCATCCGGGTTTGAAATGGCACCTTACTTTGAGCAGACCTGGGCAGAGCAGCCTGAGTGTGCCGGTATTGTGGCGGTGATTGTGCAAATTGATAAGCTGGTGGCCGCGTGATGCTGGAAATAATTTATCAGGATGAGTTTCTGGTCGCGGTAAATAAACCGGCGGGTATGCTGGTCCACCGCTCCTGGCTCGACAAGCATGAGACTCAGTTTGTGATGCAGACTCTGCGTGACCAGATTGGTCAGCACGTGTTTCCGCTTCACCGTCTCGACCGTCCGACTTCGGGCATTTTGGTGTTTGCCCTGTCATCAGAGGTGGCTTCGCAGATGATGCCGATGTTTGCCGGTCATGAGATGGAGAAAACCTACCACGCGATTGTGCGCGGCTGGATAGAAGAGGGCGGGGTGCTCGATTATGCACTCAAAGTCGAGCAGGATAAGATCGCCGATAAGTTTGCCAGCCAGGATAAGGAAGCGCAGGAAGCGGTCACCGCCTATCAGCCGCTGGCGAAGACCGAGGTGCCATATTCCACCGGTAAGTTTCCGACCACCCGTTACTGCCTGATGGAGCTGAACCCCAAAACCGGCCGCAAGCACCAGCTGCGCCGCCACATGGCGCACCTGAGACACCCGATCGTCGGTGACACCACTCATGGTGACGGCAAACACAACCGCCTGTTCCGGGAAGAGTTCGATTCACACCGCCTGCTGCTCCACGCCAGCGAGCTCAGGTTCATTCACCCGCTGACCGGTGAAGCACTGGTTCTGAAAGCCGGTATCGACCAGACCTGGCAGCAGTTGTTTGAGCGGTTTGGGTGGGATAAGCGTTTGGTGGAATAAATTAAAAAAAGGGTTGTGAAAGGCAACCCTTTTTGTTTTCTTCGGTTCTCGGTTCTCGGTTCTCGGTTCTCGGTTCTCGGTTCTCGGTTCTCGGTTCTCGGTTCTCGGTTCTCGGTTCTCGGTTCTCGGTTCTCGGTTCTCGGTTCTCACCTCCCGACTCACGGTCTCAGTTGCTCTCCCGCGCACCAAGGACCGCGAACCGCTACCCCAATCTCTCCAAATCCGCCTCGATCTCCGCAATCTTATCCGACACCACTTTCTCAAGATGTCTCAGGTCACTGAGGATCTTCTGTTTTACATCCACTTCTTCCACGCTTTCCGGGCGGGTGATGGCGTTGAGTTCGTCGATCACCAGGGTCAGGTTGCGGTTGATTTCGGTGACTTCTTTGTAGTGATGGCTGCCACTGTCGACCAGTACGTTTTTGTGCTGGCGCGGGTACTTGAACTTGACGCTTTTGGCGAAAAACTCTCCTTTCTGTTTGTGGAAGTAAATTTTAAGCACGTCTTTGTGCGCTTCCTGGCGCAGGGAGTAGCGTTCAATCTGGCCTGGGTCATGGATACCCAGTCCGGTCAGGTTTGGATACATACAGGGCCTCATATTTTCAGTTGAGTATTTGTATAACTGTAGCAGCCAGGCTGTTCGGTGGCAGACGCAAAACGGAGAGTGTGGGCAGGATCAATTTCCTGCCCATTTTGGGGTTATGAAGGTGACAACTCGGAGACTTTCTCGATCAGCTTTTCTCTCAGTTCAGCCTGCTGCTCTTCACTGAGCGGGCCGCCATCAGGAGAGGTGAGGATAAACAGATCTTCTGCCCGCTCGCCGATGGTGGTGATTTTGGCGGCGTGCAGGTTGATATTGAGCGAAGCAAACGTCGCGCCGATCTTGGCCAGCAGGCCGGGAGTATCGAGGGCAACAAACTCCATCAGGGTGCGCTTTTTGCTCCGCGCAGGAATAAAGTCTACCCGGGTACGGACATTAAAGTGACGCAGTTTGTTAGGTGTGCGACGAACCTTAATGGTGGTGGATTTACCTCCCTCCAGCACGCTGGAGATATGGCGGACCACGTTTTTATGTCGCTCTTCTTCGATGGGCTGACCGTTTTGATCCAGCACCATAAAGGTATCGAGAGCATAGCCGTCTTTGCTGGTCATGATCTGAGCGTCATGAACGTTGAAGTTACGCCGGTCGAGCTCGGCGACCACGGTGGCAAACAGATTTGGCATATCTTTGGTGCAGATAAACACTTCTGTGCCGCCCCGGGTCGGGCGTCTGCTGAGCAGGATCAGCGGCTGCTCAGGATCCTGCTGCCGGAGTAAGTGCTCACAGTGCCAGGCGATCTGCTGATGAGTGTGGCGCAGGAAGTAATCGGCTTTAAAGCGTTGCCACAGCAGCTCCACTTCCCGGTCAGTGAATCCCTGTTTGCGCAGCTGGGCTATTGCCATATGCTGGTTATGACGAATACGGTCACGTACATCGACCGGGTTCTCCAGCCCGCGCCTCAGCGCCCGTTGGGCGGAATGATACAGCTCGGCCAGCAGGGTCCGCTTCCAGCTGTTCCACTGGTCCGGATTGGTGGCGCAAATATCGGCGACCGTCAGGCAGACCAGAAACTCCAGGTACTCTTCATCGCGAACGGTTTTGGCGAACTCGGTGACCACTTCCGGGTCATAGATGTCGCGCCGCTGGGCGGTGACGGACATCAGCAGGTGGTGGCGGACCAGCCAGGAAACCAGTTTGGCTTCCGGTTTGGACAGGCCGTGTTCGAGGCAGAAATCATAGGCTTCTTCAGCGCCGATTTCTGAGTGATCTCCGCCACGGCCTTTGCCGATATCGTGGAAGATAGCCGCCAGGATGAGCAGTTCTTTTTTCTGCAGTCTCGGGTAAACCTCACAGCAGATCGGGTGTTTACTGTGGTTTTTGGCGTAGCTGAAGGTATGAATGTGTTTCAGCAGCCGGATACTGTGCTCATCCACGGTGTAGACGTGGAACAGGTCAAACTGCATCTGGCCGACGATCTGGCTCCACTGTGGCAGGTAGGCCGCCATAACGCCCAGTTTGTGCATCAGGCTGAACGCCCGGTGCAGGGCATTGGGGTGGCGGACCAGCTCCATAAAGCGTTCGCGTGCTTCGGGAATGGTATGCAGAAATTTGTTCAGCCTGCGCCTGGCGGTGCGAAGCTGGCGCAGGGTAGCCGGGCCAACACTCTCTATGGTGGAGTCATTGGCGATATGCAGGAACATATCCAGAATGGTTTCCGGCCGGGCCTGAAACAGCGCAGGTTTTCGGGCTTCGATAAACGGGCCGCAGCGCTGGAAGTCTTCGTTGATGATTTCAGTGATCATCAGCTCATCGTGGGGCACGATGGCATGGTCAAACAGCTTGATCAGCATTTTATTGAGTTCTGCCACCCGGCGCAGGGTGCGGTAAAACTCTTTCATCATCATTTCGATTGGCTTGTTGCCTTCGCCGGTAAAACCGAGGTGTTCTGCGACCTGCAGCTGGTGGGCAAAGGTCAGGCGGTTGTCGTAACGGCGCAGTTCGATGTGCAGGGCGAAGCGTACCCGCCACAGAAAGTCCTGACACTCCTGAAGCTCACGGTATTCGCCATCGGTGAGAAAGCCATGGCGGCTCATTTCAAACAGCGATGTGGCGCCGAAATGACGCCGGGCGATCCAGCTCAGGGTATGAATGTCACGCAGGCCGCCGGGGCTGGACTTGAGGTCAGGCTCCAGATTATAGGTGGTGTCGTGATAGCGGGCGTGACGGGCTTTTTGCTCTTCAACTTTGGCCTGAAAGAATTCGATACTGGGCCAGAAGGTTTCAGAGTGGACCAGGCTGACCAGACGGTCGAACAGGTCTCTTTCCCCACAGATAAAGCGTGCTTCCTGCAGGTTGGTGGCCACGGTCAGGTCTTCCTTACCCACATCAAAACACTCATCAAGGGTGCGGACGCTGTGGCCGACTTCAAGGCGCAGGTCCCACAGCAGGGTGATGAACTCACTGACTTTGCTTTCTTCTGTTTCACTCAGAGGCTGACCGCACAGTACCAGGATGTCGATGTCTGACAGGGGATGAAGTTCACCGCGTCCGTAACCCCCGACGGCGATAAGCGAAAGGTGAGGTTTGTCTGCGAAGCCATACTCCTGCCACAAACGGGTCAGCAGCCAGTCCATATATTCAGAGCGGCCGAGAACCAGATCGGTAACCGGGTGGTGATTGAGAAACTCCCGTTTCTGGTAGTCGCTAAAGGCGGCAAGCTGTTCGCGCAGTGATGTGGCGGTCAGCTGCTGTGAGTCAAAAGTCAGCGGAGACTGATAAGGCATGGTGCATTCCGTGCAGTTTGAATAGTTCTTGCTGCTAATGTATCAGGCTGACACGGGTTTTGCGAAGTTTGGACCTGATTCTGTTTGTTCAGGTTTAACAGTCTGTACCCAGTTCATGAATCAAAAGCTCCAGTGGCTCGGAAAGCGGGTTGGAAGCCAGCCAGATAGCATCTGCAGACCAGCGATACTCGCCCTCATACCCTGCACTGAACTCGACCAGTTCGCCACTGTCGATCAGGTGCTGGCATTGTAAACGGGGCTGATTTCCCCATCCAAGACCGTTTCTGATTAGCTCCAGTGCACATGGGAAGCTGTTGACCAGGTAGTGGTGATGACTGGCTTTTTGGGTATCACCATGGCCCATTTCCTGAAACGACTGAAGAATGATCTGGCGCATCTGCCGGCGGGTATGCTGGCTGATTTTCGCACCGTTGCGGATAGCGAACTGTCTGGCATACGCCGGGCTGGCGACGCTGGCAACAGGAAACGACCTTAGCTTTAACTGGGCAAAATCCAGACCGTACTGCTCGGTTGAGAGTACGATCGCCAGATCGGCCTCACCATTTCTGGTCTTCTGAATGCAATCGGAGGTCTCTTCTTCCATGAACACCAGGTCCAGCGCCGGGTAGCGGCGAGAGACTTCTGCCATTGCCGCAGTGAGCCGTAAACCAAGCACTGAACTGTCGATTGCAAGGGTAAGTTTTGATGGCAAACCCTGCAGCAGACTTAGTGAGCGGTAATTAAATTGATCGACTTCAAACTTTATTGCTTTTGCGTAACGGTAAAGCTCATTTGCTCTTTGGTTGGGTGTGAGCGAGCTCGCATAGCGTTCAAACAGTTCGAAGCCTAAGTCCAGCTCAAGATTGCTGATTCGCTTGCTAAGGGTTGAGGCGTGCTTTTTCTCTTTCTGAGCGGCCAGAGCAAAACTTCCATTCTCATAAACTGCAATAAAAGCAGTAATTTGTTCTATGTTCAGGTTCATGGTTAGCGTTCTTTTACCCGCAGGATTTATGGTGGTCAGGAAGGGATGTCAGGCTGAAAATCTTTCATGCTCAGCGTGCATATTATAGTCATGCTCAGCGAGTTGTTGGAAGAGGGGAAACGTGAATAATTGCAATTAATTTAATATAAAAGCTACTTACACTATTTGGAGCGGATTGTGAAAGCAAAATCATTTGTTCTGTCATCGCTGGCGATGTCGCTGGTTATGGCTGCGGGCACTGCAGTGGCTGGCGAAAACGCCGATACGGTATTTGTTAACGGTCAGGTTTACACAGTAAACGAAGATCAGGCCTGGGCAGAAGCGTTCGCCGTGAAAGACGGTGAGATTGTTAAGCTTGGTAACACCAAAGAAATTAAGGCGTTTAAAGACTCAGACACCAAAGTGGTCGACCTGAAAGGCAAGTTCGTTCTGCCTGGCTTTATTGATGCGCACACACACCCGGTTCGCGTTGCCATGATGGAGAACGTTTTCTTCAACCACAGTGCGTTTGACAAGGTAACCCCTGACGAGTTTGGTAAGAAGCTTCAGGAGTATGTGAAGGGCAAAGGTAAGGATCTGGAGTGGGTTTACGGTAAATCTTTCTCGTGGGAGTTCTTCCATGGCACCGGTATCGAAATGAACCGTGAGTTCCTGGATAAATACGTTCCGGATCGCCCTGTCGCTATCGAAGATGACGGTGGCCACGTTGTGGTTGTGAACAGCAAAGCACTTGAAGTAGCGGGTCTGACGAAAGATTCTGTTGCGCCTGAAGGTGGTAAATATGGTTATGATGATAAAGGTGAACTGAACGGTCACCTGATTGCCGGTCCGGCTATCCAGTCTGTTCTGGGTTTTCACCCGCCTCACCGTCAGCAGGATGTAACCAAAGCGGCGTTTGATTCAATGAAGACTAACAACCACTT
This sequence comes from Vibrio sp. 9-16B-A1, assembly GCF_056726165.1. Classification (NCBI taxonomy): domain Bacteria; kingdom Pseudomonadati; phylum Pseudomonadota; class Gammaproteobacteria; order Vibrionales; family Vibrionaceae; genus Vibrio; species Vibrio sp. 9-16B-A1. Next base: position 6,116 of record NZ_JBSDZD010000006.1, on the reverse strand, counting down.
TGGTATCACCGGTATGAAGGTGGTGGAAGGTGACCGCGAGCAGATGCAGGCATACCACGACCTGGACAAGCAGGGCATTCTGACCGCTGACGTTAACATGCACCCATACCTGAAAGAGTTCTTCTTCGGCACAGATATTACGCCGGCGCTGAACGAAAAAGAGAAATACGAAACGGAACACTTCCGCGTAAATGGCGTGAAAGCCTTCATCGACTCGTCTTTCTTTGGCCGCGCGGCTGCGGTATCCAAGCCGTACAAAAACTCTGATGATCTTGGCAAGCTGTACACGCCATACGAAGAGTTTAAAGACATTATGATCAAGTACAACGGCATGGGCTTCTCGGTAACCACTCACTCAGTGGGTGACCGTGGTACGTCTCTGGTACTGAAAGCGATGGAAGAGTCGGCAAAAGTGAACGGCATCGAAAAAGTTCGTGGTCTGCGTAACCACATTGCTCACTGTTTCATGGTTCAGGACGAAGACTTTGGCCGTGCCAAAAACCTGAACGCCATGCTTGAGTTCTCTCCGGCGGTATGGTTCCCGCACCCGCTGTGGAAAGTGCTGGAGCAGGACATGGATGTTGATGACATCATGGGTTTCTTCCCAATCAAACAGGCGGCAGAGGAAGGCAACGTCTACATCGCTTCTCCTGACTGGAGCCAGACGCCTGTGGATCCGCTGATGCACATCGAAACGCTGACTACCCGTCGTCTGCCTGGTATGCCTGAAACAGCGGAGACACTGAACAAAGACATGCAGATCGATCTGGCTACGGCTCTTCGTGCGTACACCATTAACCCGGCATACGCGATGAAACTGGAAGACAAAGTAGGCTCCCTGGAAGTGGGCAAAAAAGCGAACTTCCAGATCATGACTGCGAACCTGTTCGAAGTGCCAAAGAACGAGATCATGAAGCAGTACGCAACCAAAGTTTACTTCGAAGGTAAGCTGGTGGCGGAAAACAACCAGAAACCAGTTGAAAACTCTGAGAAATAATATCGGGTAACCGGTTATTTCAGAGCTGTCAGGGCTGCTACAGGATCCGGCGCATTCGGATAACGTGGCAGCCCGTTTTCGTTTTGTACAGGTGACTATGATGTTTTCAGATCGACGGATCAGAACGTCCGCAACCGCGCTGGTGATTGACCTGGCGCTGACCGGATTCCGGATTCTGCTGGCCTGGCTGACGGCCAGTGTGGCGCTGACAGCCGATGCGCTGCACTCGTTAACCGATGTGCTGGTTTCGTTTGCCCTGCTGCTCAGCATGATTTACCGCTTTAAGCAGGAGCAGTCTGGCTGCGGTAAGCGAATTGCGCGGGCGGTGAAGCTCGAAGCGGTGGCCGTGATTCTGGTTTCCCTCCTTATCCTTGCCGTGCCTTTTGAAATCTACCAGCAGACCCAGGGTATGCAGTTTGCCGGTATCCAAAATGTCTGGTGGGGCGTTGCAGGTATCGGCGTGGTGATGCTGACCCTGCTGTTTATCTCTCAGCTAAAGATGCTGGTTGGGATTGAAACAGACTCCGAAGCGCTCAAAGCTGACAGCCAGCACACCAAGGTTGATCTGATGACTTCCGGAGCGGTACTGCTCTCGCTGGTGGGCTCTCTGGTTGGGATCAATATTGATGAATATGTAGCGCTGTTGATTGCGACGATGATTTTCATCACCGGTATTGAGCTGCTGGTCAGTGGCCTCCGCTCGTTGTCCGGCCATGACTGCGGTGAAGTGTCACTGTGGCAGTGGTGCCTGCGTGGCCTGACCTCTGCCCTGCCACGGCTGCCACTGAAAGCGATGGCTGAGGGGAGTATCCGTCTTATCCGTCTGACCTGGAAGCCCTCACTGGCTGTTGTGGCGGTGGTGTATCTGACTTCGGGTATTACGGTTGTGCCCCAGGGATTTGTCGGGGTACACAGCCGCTTTGGCCGGATCATCGAACAGGATATTGAACCCGGACTGGTGCTGGCGCTGCCGGCTCCGGTTGAAAAGGTCGACCTGCTGCCAGCCGGAAGATTGTATTCCCTGCGTATTGGCGGCAAAGATTCGTTCCTTCGCCCGGCTTATGGCTCCAAACTGTGGCACTCGGTCAAGCAGAGCCAGGTCAGCCGTGAAGATGCTGATTACCTGCTGACAGGGGATGAGAAGCTGATGTTTCTCACTGCCGATGTGCAGTATCGCCTGACAGAGCCGGCAGTGGAGCTTACCCGTTTCAGCAGTACGCAGGAGTTGCTTGGCAGTCTGGCGAACGCGGTGCTGGTCAGCAGCAGCACCAAACAGGGTTTTAATGCGCTTCAGCAGTACGGTTTTAACCGTTATGCCGAGCAGCTTGAAAAGAGTATTGCCGCCGAAGCGGCACTGTTTGAACTTCCGGTTGAAATTGTGTCGGTTAACGTTCAGCAAATCGAGCCACCGGCGTATCTGGTGAGCAAATACCGCGATGCACTGGATGCCTGGCAGGAGAGCCATACCCTGGTGAACCAGGCGGATGCCTGGAGCCTGACTGAGATACCGAAAGCCAGGGCAGAGCACTTTCGGGTGAAGTCTGACGCCAAAGCGGAAGCGGGGCGGCGGATTCATTCAGCCGAAGGGGAAACCGGCCGTTTCAGACAGATTGCCAGAGTGTATAACGATGCGCCGGCCGCGTACCGGTTTAACCAGCAGGTTGATATCGCGCAAACGTCGCTGACCGGCAAAGCATTTACCGTGGTGGACCCGGCATTCAGCAGCCTGGATTTCCGTGTCTGGGGCGGCGTGTCCCCTTCCATGTCAGTGCCTTATGCTGAGCAGCGGAAGCGCGGAAAAGCCACAGATACGCAGTCAGACGGGCAATCCGATGCGCTGCTGTCCGGCTTTGATGACAGCGTGCCGGCAGCTGAGCCGGTCACCGCACCTGCGACGGCATCCTCTTCGGCTGAGGGCGGGTACACACCTTATAAAGGATTAAGTCAGGCTGAGCGGGAACTGGATGCCGGTCAGCGTGAACTGTTAAACAAGTTACGGGTATTTAGCTCGGGCCGATAACCATGAAAACACCAAAAAATAAAGCAGGCACCATGAAAAACAAAATCTGGCTGGCAGTCGGCACACTGCTGGGTATCTACATTGCCGCGACGTGCTTTGTCTCTGTGAAAGAGTCTGAATTCGCGGTGATCACCCAGTTTGGTAAGCCGGTTAAAACTGTCGCTGAGGCGGGCGCAGTGATCAAACTGCCCAACCCGGTTCAGGCGGTAACCCGTATTGAAAAGCGGGTGCAGATGCTGCGTCTGGAGCCGGCGGAATACAGTACCCGTGACCGGCGCAATGTCGTGGTGGATAACTATGTGGTCTGGCGTATTGTCGATCCGATCACTTACCTGACCAGTGTGCGTACGACTGAGATTGCGCAGCAGCGTCTGGACACCATTACCAACTCGGAAATCGGCTCCATGCTGGCTTCGTATCAGCTCAATCAGATCCTCAACGTGGACACTGAGCAGAACCACCTCGACCTGCTGTTTAAGCAGGTATCGGAAAACGTCAATCAGGTCAGTCAGGCGGAGCTGGGTATTGAAGTGCTGGCGGTGCGGGCGGTGAAGTTTGGCTATTCGCCGCGCAACCTCAAATCGATTTATGACCGCATGAGTTCAGAGTGGGAGCGTCTGTCGAAGAAATACCGTGCAGAAGGCCGGGAGCGGGCAGAAAAGATCCGCGCTCAAACCGAGCAGGAAATTGTGGAGCTGAAATCCCAGGCCTACCGTGACAGTCAGATCATCAAAGGTAAGAGCGAAGCCAAAGCGGCGCAGCTGTACAGCCAGGCATTTGAGTCAAACCGGGAGTTCTTTGAGTTTGTGCGCACCATGGAAGCGTATAAGTCAGTGTTTGGCAGTAATACCAGACTAATTCTGCCGTCTGACTCCAGCCTGTTTAAGATGTTGACAGAGCCAGGCTTTGAGGACAAAACGAACGGGAAGAAATCATGAGCTGGCGCAGTGACGTATCGCGGGTAAGCCGGCAGATATTTGTCAGCCTGCGCTGGGTACTGCTGCTGAGCGCAGTAGCGCTGTACGCAGTCAGTGGCTTCTATTCGGTCGACCCGGATCAGCGTGCGGTGGTGAGCCGGTTTGGCCGGATGACGGAACAGAATGTTATGCCAGGCATGCACTATCGTCTTCCCTGGCCGTTTGAGAGCGTTGAAACCCTCTCTGCAGTTGAACTTCGCTCGGTGAACATCGATTTCTCCAAAGAGATGGACAGTGCCATTGTGGGCCGGGAGCTGACAACGGGCAGAGGGGACCTCATCGAGCTTGCCCTGCAGGTACAGTACAGCATCCCAAGCCCGGGCCGGTTTCTGACTCAGGCGATGGATGCGGAAGCAATCCTGCGCAATATCGCCAAAGCGCAGGCGGTGACTTACGTCAGCCAGCGGGAGCTGGACAGTCTGCTGACTACCGGGCGAAGCAGCTTTCAGCTATGGATGAAACAGGCCGTGCAGCAGGAGCTGGACGCGTTTGATTCCGGGATCCTGGTGACCAACGTGATGCTCAACCGGCTGGAGACGCCGAAGGTAATCAAAAAAGCTTACGATGATGTGCAGATGGCGCCAGCGGTCAAAGAGAAGCTGATTCAGGATGCCCTGGGTGAGCGTGAGATCAGGCTGGCTCAGGCGCGAAGTGAGGTGGTCAAAAGCACCAAGCGGGCACAGGCGCAGGCAAGGGCCCGTATCACCAATACAGAGGGTGAAGTCGAACGCCTGAACACCCTGATTGCCACTCTGAAGCACGAACCGGAACTGGCCCGGAAACGGCTCTACCTGGAGACGCTGAAAGAGATTCTGGATAACGCACAGGTCAGCTTTATCAATCAGGACAAGTAGTCTTTCCTTGATTCAGGAATAAAAAAGCGCCGGGCAGTATAACTGTCCGGCGCTTTTGTGTTCTGTGGTGTGAGAAAAACTCAGTTCTTCATCAGACGCGGAATGGTTTCGTCGCTGCGCAGGGTCAGGACTTCACAGCCGTCTTTGGTCACCATGATGGTGTGTTCCCACTGGGCTGAGTTTTTGCCGTCGCCTGTGTAAACCGTCCAGTCGTCTTCCGCATCGATGGTGCAGCCGAACTTACCGGCGTTGATCATTGGTTCAATGGTGAAGATCATGCCTTCTTTCAGTACGCGCTTGTCGGCATTCTTGTAGTGCACAACCTGTGGCTCTTCGTGGAACTCATAGCCGATACCGTGACCACAGAAATCTTTCACGATTGAGTATTTCATACGAGGATTTTTCTTGTTGTTTTCCTTGATGAACTTGTCGATCGCGGTACCGATATCACCCACAAGTGCGCCAGGTTTCACTTTGCGCATGCCCACATACAGGGCTTCCTGGGTTACGCTGCACAGACGTTTGTCTGCCGCTGAAACTTCACCGATCAGGAACATTTTTGAGGTGTCGCCGTGGTAGCCTTTCGGGCGGGTGGTCAGGTCTGCATCTGCGTCATCCGGGATGATCACGGTGACATCGATGTTGACGATATCGCCGTCTTTCAGAACAGCCGGTTTCAGGTTGCCACCGGTGCCTTTCTCATCCTGCTCTGCCGGGATACCGTGACAAACGATATGGTTGACTGAAGTACAGATTGATTTCGGGAAACCGTGGTAATCAAGAGGGGCTGGGTAAGCGCCTTTATCCAGGATGTACTGGTGACAAATGCGATCCAGTTCTTCTGTCGTCACACCTGCTTTTACGTGTGGCCCGATCATTTCAAGCACTTCCGCGGCCAGCTGGCACGCAACACGCATCTTTTCAACTTCTTCAGCGGTTTTGATTTTGATAGACATTTACTTTCTCAGTCTCTTGAATGTGAACGGGGTATTTTATCAGCGGAAGTCGCCTGGCGCTAGTTGCAGACGCTGTCGCGTTGGCCCTGGGTACGGGGCCCTGGGCTCTGGGGGAGTTCGTTGTTAGCTTAATAAGTTAAAGCCAGAATTATTGCTTGACCGGAAAAATGCCAGAAACATAATCCTGCAGCGCCCAGCGCCCAGCGCCCAGCGCCCAGCGCCCAGCGCCCAGCGCCCAGCGCCCAGCGCCCAGCGCCCAGCGCCCAGCGCCCAGCGCCCAGCGCCCAGCGCCCAGCGCCCAGCGCCCAGCGC